>JAZRMT010000170.1:0-46145 GCA_045647805.1 Eubacteriales bacterium
GGTTGATGAGGTCACAATGTCTTCGGCGGAAAAGAAGACTACTTCTAACTCTGCGTCTTCATAGGGAAGCTTCTTATTGTTCATAATTAACTTCTTCCTTTCCTTTTTTGTTTTTTTTGCTTGGTTTGGATCCCGGCGAAAGGCAAAAAAGGATACTTATAATATAGAAAATAATTTTTGTAACCAATATTATAAAACAATTTTTTCCATATGTCAATACGGTTTGGTTAATTTTATCAAATTTAATGAATATTTTCTTGACTTTTCGTTCATAATGTGATACCTTATAGAAAAACGCAAAGGAAGACGATCAATGAATATTTACCGCTCTATTGATGAACTTATAGGAAAAACTCCTCTTCTCGAGATATCCAGATACGCAAGATCCGAAGGAGCCGTCGGAAAATTGCTGGCAAAGCTGGAATATCCAAATCCCGCAGGTTCGGTAAAGGACAGGGTTGCCTTAGAAATGATAAACGCCGCCGAAAAGGACGGCAGACTGTCCGAGGGAGCAACGGTGATCGAGCCGACCTCGGGTAATACCGGCATAGGAATTGCGGCTATCTGTGCCACCAGGGGCTACAAGGCTATCATTGTAATGCCCTCGAATATGTCAAGAGAAAGAATTCTTTTAATGAAGGCTTACGGTGCAGAGGTAGTGCTGACAGATGCCGCCCTCGGTATGTCGGGAGCTATCACCAAGGCGGAAGAGCTTAAGAAGGAAATCAAAAACTCCTTCATTCCCGGTCAGTTCACGAATACAAGTAACCCAGACGCTCATTACAAGTCCACGGGCCCCGAGATCTACGAGGACACCGACGGCGAGGTGGATATACTCGTCGCAGGAGTTGGTACGGGAGGAACGATAAGCGGAACTGCCGCCTACCTCAAGGAGAAAAAGCCGAGCATAAAGGTCGTTGCCGTTGAGCCTAAGGATTCCCCCGTTTTGTCCGAGGGAAGAGCGGGAAGCCACGGTCTTGCCGGAATAGGAGCAGGATTTGTGCCCGAAATTCTCGACACGGGATGCTATAATGAGATCACCGCCGTTACCACCGAACAAGCATACCACGCCGCAAGGCTTCTTGCGAAAACCGAGGGTATTCTCGTTGGAATTTCATCGGGAGCAGCCCTTTTCGCTGCGGCAGAAGAGGCAAAAAAAGCCGAAAATGCAGGAAAAACCATAGTTGTTATCCTTCCGGACAGCGGTTCAAGGTATCTTTCCACCGATCTGTTTGAAGATTAATTGAAGCCCAAGTAAAAACCGAGAAAAATCACGGTGTTTTAATCAAATTTTACATCAAAATCAAAGAAAAAGGACAGAGGAGTCGAAATTGCAAATCCATCTGTCCTTTTTGTATTTTGTGCCAAAATAGGCGGTTTTTGTTATGTATTATTTACATTTTACAGCTTTTATCCGTGCAGATCAACATTCTTCATTCCCTGAGAATTGGAGCAGAAGGAATCAAGCAACTTAGAAACCTTTTTGGTTCCCTCGAAGATTGCAGAGCACTTTTCACCGTTCTTATCGAACTGTATCAATATCCTTTTTTCGGAGAGCCGGCTCTCGGAAAAATCGTAAATCTTAGTGTTTTCGGCAAGACTTTCGTTTCCCGTATAGATTCCTACGAAGGTCGCTTCCTTTACGTGTATTTTAAGCTTAGGATATTTTTTCATTCCGCCCTTACCGTTTCTCGAGGTTCCGAGCTCCAAGTTTCCGCTCTGAAAAACGAAGTAGCAATCGTAGCTGACGTATCTCCAGGTAAAGTACACAAGCATCCAGGTAAATATGGGAGCCGTAGCAAATATAGGAATGAGCTTGGTTGCAAGGCAGACGCCGAAGAATGCACCCACAAAGGCGATATAGCCTAACAGCATAAGCCTTCTGAACAGCTTTATTTTTCCCTCGCTCTTTACCGCATATGAGTATTCCGCATAATTCGGGGTATCAAATTCGCTCATTTTAAAAAACCTTTCTTTTATGATTTATATTTTGATTTTTATTAGATTTTCACCAACAGAAAGCCTTCTGTCAACCCCTCCGACCGAAAGAGTGGCAGAACACCCCTCGGGAATTGTTATCTCGGCTGTAAAATCCACGTCCTCCCTGCTCCATTTTACAGAAATTCTGCCCTTTGGAGTCTCGGTAAAGCTCTCAGCTCCGCATTTTTTATCAAATAAGTAAGGAGAAATGCGGCAGACGTCGTACGCAACGCCAAGATTCTGTATTCCGCCTATGTAACGGTATACCCAATTGACGATATCCGAGTACATATGATGATTTCTTGAGCCGTCAGCAATTTCCCAAAGCTCGGGGAAGGTCATAAGTCCGTGTCTGTGCCAGAAGCCGTAGGAGGGATAATCCTCTATGGCAAGCATCTCACGGCAGATATCGAAATATCCGTAATCGGCAAGCACGTTGAACAACGCCTTTGTGCCGAGTATACCGCACTCCATTTTATATCCGCCCGCTTTTACCTTTTCGGCAAGCCTTGCGGCAACTAAAGACGCCTCCTCACCCTCGACTACTCCAAAATGAATAGCCATGGAAAGAGCGCTTTGCGTATCGTTATCAATACGTCCGTCCTTCAAGTACATCTTTCTGATGCCCGAAAGAACTTTTTGCGCACGGGTACGGTATTCATCGGCTCTGAGGTCAAGACGCCTACTCAGTCCGTCCGCAAAGAGTGAAAGATTTTTGTAATAATAGCAGGAATCCGAGAATCTGTTGGTTGCAACCGCCATTCTCTTTCTCCCCGACGTATCAAAGCCACCGAGAACGTCGCCCATTTCCTCCTCGGTTATCTCGAGAGGTGAGCACCAATCCGAAAGACCGAACATTACGAGAGAATTTTCATCCTCGTATTTTTTGGCATACTCAAAATACTTAATACCGGCATCAATAATGCCGTCGAAAAGCGAATCGTCACCCGTCTGCCGATAAACCGTGTCCGGAATGACAAACAAAGCATGATCCCAGGCAGGCCCCGATCCCCAGGTGTAGCCGTAAATGGCGGTGGGTGCTATTGCGGGGAGCTGTCCCGATTTAAGCTGTGCATCGGTGATATCCGACAGCCATTTTCTGTAACACTCGGTCATATCAAAGCGATATACCGCATGATCGACCGATATTGCCGCATCGCCCGTCCAACCGTTCTTCTCTCTGTGAGGGCAATCCTCGGAAAAGCCGTGAAAGTTGGAAAGAAAGCTGTTCAGACCTGCACAAACGAGCCAATTATATCTTTCCTCCGAGCAATGGAAGCCACCCCTTTCACGGAAATCGGTATAAAGGAAATCCGCCTCGATCTCCTCTATCTCGGCAGCGCCCGAAACGAGTGCGTATCTGAAGCCGTAATAAACGAACTCTGCCTGCCACTGCTCGGTACCGTCGCCCGAGAACACGTATCTGTCACCGAATTCAAGCGAATGGATATCCGAGTTTTTGATACCCCACCTAACGATCATATCGTCAAGCTCGCCACCGATGATCCTCTCACCGTATTTTATCGACAGAGTATCGCCACGCTTGCCCCTCGCCCTAATTCTGACGTTTCCGGATATATTTTTACCGAAATCGTAGATCACTCCCATAGAAGATCTCATACTCGAGATCGGAGATATCCTCTCCTTGACTCTTATAGGGGGCATTGTCTGCTTTTTCATTTCTCCGCCGGGAATTCTCGTAAGAAAGGCGGATTGCCAGGAGCTATCATCAAAATCACCGCAAAGCCAGCCGTCGGCAAGCCTTGAGTCATAGGTTTCGCCCTGTCTTATCTGCGTATTAAGTCTCGGACCTGTACGGCTTACACGCCAGTGTCTATCAGAAACCAAAAGCTCCTCACCGTCGGCAAAGAGGGCAAAAATCAGCTTTTCAAAATCCCTCCACGGCGAATGAGCAAAGCTCCAGCCGTCATAGGTGGACTGATTAAAGAATCCCGCTCCGACCTCTACGCAAACAAAATTGTCACCCTCGGAAAGAAGCTCGGTAACGTCGTATTCACAGTAAAAAACGGTTTGGAGGTAGTTTGTAAATGCGGGAGAAAGCCTCTCGTCGGATACCCTTTTTCCGTTGATATATAAAACGAATGCGCCAAGCCCGGAAATATAGGCAGTTGCCCGAGCAGGCTTTTTTTCAAGACGGAAGCATCTTCTCGCTCGTAGGGAGGGCGTTTGCACTCCGATAAGCTTTCCCGGCCTTGTGTCGGAGGTGCTTATCCATCTTGCGTTTTGGAATATCTCTTTTTCAGAAATCAAAGCTTCGTCTCCTTGTATGGCTCGAGGATAAGAGAATCCTCAAAGTCAAAGCTATCGGGATCTATACTGTCAAAAAGACCGTAATGCAGAGGCACTGCCGACTTTGCACCGATCTCGTATGCGAAATCAGCCGCATCCTTAGCATTCATATTATTTCCGACACCGTTTATCGGAAGAAAGGCATAATCAACCCCGTCCTCAACAAGATCAAGCACGTCGTCGATAACGTCATAGTTGTAGAGCGTGTCGCCCGAAACGTAGAAGGTTGCCTTTCCGTCGTCTATAATGAATCCGACTGCACATCTGTCACTATGCTCCGCGTGTACCGAGTAGAAGGTAACTCCCGCCTCGCTCCAGACCGAATGGGGAGCAAGAAGAACGTAATTGTGAGGACCTCCGAACTCGAGCAGTCTTTTATACGCATTCTCCGAGGCAAGAACGGTTATGCTTTTATCGGTAGAAAGGATTCTCTCAAGCGTCCTCGGATCCAAATGGTCAAGATGATCGTGAGTTATAAGAAGAACGTCGGGAGTCACCGAGAAAAAGCTCTCGTCAACCGGAATCCTTCTGTTCTTGATAGGATTCTTCTCACCTACCGAATTCGAGAGATAGGGATCAACCATTATCTTAAGCCTGCTGTTTTCAAATAACAGACCGGCCTGAGTAAGCCAAGTAACCTTCATTGTAATAACCAAGCCTTTCTTTGATTTTAATAGAATTTCCTAAAAAGGAGCTAATATCAACATTCCGAGAATTGCCGAAACAATTCCGACAAGACCTCCGCAAACCACGTCACGGATGAAATGAATTCCGAGCAAAACCCTGCATATGCAGAGTAAAACACTGAGAAAAATGAGAACGCCCCCCAAAAAAGGGGAAACAAACGTTACTCCAACCGATATAACAAAGGATGAGTAAGCATGGCGCGAGGGAAAGGATCTGCCCTGCTTATCCTTAGGTGCCTTCTCGTAAAAACCGTATAATTCATAGGGCCTTTTGGCATTTATCGCCCTCCTCAAAAGCGTAACGGCGACAAACGGCACTCCAAGGATGATAAGAGCCTTGATCATCGACCACACAGATTCATACAAAGCGGCAATAACCAAAGCGGCAAATCCCACGCCCGATGACAACACCGAAACAAGCGAAAGCACAACGAGTATTTTTGAAAGAATCTCGTTTTCATATACCTTTTTAAGCATTTTTTCCAACTTTTGTTTACATTTCGGGTATTTCACCGCTCCTTCCGAACTTATCCAAGCTTACGCTCATAGATCTTCATAAAGTCTTCCTCGAGAACACCGCTCTTAGCGTAATCGCAATTTGGATCGTCGCAGCTCGGGCCGCCGAGCACGCCAGAGTGGTCTGAGCCACCCATCTTATAGAGCCCCTTCTCTTCACAAAGAGCCTCGAAGAAGTCAAACTCCTCGTCGGTGCAGCTCGGGAATCTGGTCTCAAAGCCCATAACGCCCATATCAAGAAATTCTTTTGTATATTTGATCATTGCGTGGGGATGAGCAACAACGGGTACTCCGCCCGCGCGAAGAATGGTCTTTACAACTCTTTCGGTGGTAATATCACGGTAGCTTTTACCGGTGATCTCTCTTACCCTATCCTCAAGTCCGAGCTTATACGAGAAGTTCGGCATTCTGAACTCGTCGTATTCCTCCCATGTGTATATTCCTCTCTTGACCATAGAACGGAACACCTGATCGCAGCAGATGTAGTCGTTGTACGGGAAATCGGCACGCACCTCCGCCCAGCTTACGCCCTCTCTGAGGCTTCCTCTTTCAAGGCCCATGTTAAACAGCGCCTCGGAACGAGACGTCTGCACGCTCGAGCCATAGGCAAGGAGCTCTGCCATTTCAGCGTTGTCAGGATTAAAATCAAAGCCCAGAAGATGAACTCCCATGTTGCCGTGGAAAGTAGAAAATTCACATCCGAGAATAGACTTCATTCCAACCTTTCTCGCCGCCTTGTTCGCAAAATATGTACCCCTTACGGTATCGTGGTCTGTGATTATTATTCCTCCGTGACCTAATCCCTTGGCAAGCGTGACAAGCTCCTCGGGCGAAATATCCGCATCCGAATAATTTGAATGATTGTGACAGCTGGCAAAAATCTTAAGCTCTTCCATGTCTTTTCTCCATTTTTCCGCTACTTCGAGCGATCGGTTATTGATAAAGACAGTTTACCACTTTTTTATGCAATTGTCAATCTTTTTTATTTTTGAAATTTTATTTTATATACTTTACACGCATATTGTTGACTTTCATCTGCCTTTATGATAAAATTATAACGTTACGCATTTTTTATTTTACAGGGGAGAAAAATGGAAGTATTGACAAAGGACACCGATAGAGCGGCACTGCCGTTCGACGGTCTTACAACAGCCGAGGCAAACGAGCAAAAGTCACTCGGAAACGTTAATATCGTCACCGAGAAGGTGGGCAAAAGCTACTTCAAGATCGTACAAGACAATCTCTGCACCTTCTTTAACCTTGTATGGCTTATTATGACGGTCGTACTCATTGCTATCGGAAGCTTTACCAATCTGACCTTCCTGGTTATCGTCGTTCCCAACATAGTGATCGCCATTGTGCAGGAGATAAAGGCGAAAAAAACGGTTGAAAAGCTCTCGGTCACCACAGAGCCGAAGGCAACGGTGATCCGTGACGGGATGTTGATAGAGATCGACACCTCCGAGCTGGTAATTGGTGACGTTATGAAGATCGAGATGGGCAAGCAGGTGCTGTCAGACTCGGTGGTTATCTCGGGCTTTGCCGAGGCTAACGAAAGTATGCTGACAGGTGAATCCGACGCCATAAAAAAGAAGGAGGGCGACACCGTCCTTGCGGGAAGCTTTCTTGTAAGCGGAAGCATTTACGTCAGGGTTATCCGTGTCGGAAAAAATAACTACATTCACAAAATAGAGAGTGCGGCAAAGGGCTTTAAGGCTCCCTCGTCACATCTTTTCCGAGATCTGAATTATCTTATAAAGTACATTGGTATTTTCCTTATTCCTCTCGGGGCGGCGATGCTTATTTCAAACTATTTCGCCTATGCCGACGAGCACTTCACTACGGTAATTGAAAAGACCTGCGGCTCAATAATCGGAATGATACCTGCGGGCGTTTACCTTCTCGTTACTCTTACACTAACCCTCAGCGTTATCACTCTTTCAAAGAAAAGAACGCTGGTTCAGGATATGTATTCTATTGAAATGCTTGCATCAGCCGACGTGATCTGCCTTGATAAGACGGGTACGATAACCGACGGGAGCATGTGTGTGAGCTCGGTAGAATCTCTTGACGGCACGACAGATAAGGCGATCAAAAGAATAGTCGCCATGATAGAAGGCTCGGAGGAGAGCGTAAATAACACCTCCAGGGCTCTTATAGATTACTTTGGCAAGGCAAGCGGAATAGTGCTTGACAAGGTTCCCTTCTCTTCGAAGAGAAAGTATTCGGCGGTAAGCCTTGCCGGCTTCGGTATTTATGCCATAGGAGCTCCGCATTTCGTTCCCTGCCCGGTTTCCGAGGCACTGGAGGAGAAGATAAAGCAACACGCAGAAAACGGAGAGAGAGTGCTTCTGCTTGCAAGACTTGACTCCTTGGATAAAGAAGGCGAGGCGGTGGCTGTGATAGCCATTTCTGACAGAATTCGCTCGGGTGCAAAGGAAACCATTGCAAAATTCCAGGATCAGGGCGTAAGCATTAAGATCATTTCCGGCGATCACGCACAGACCGTATCCACCCTTGCGGGCAGAGTGGGAGTTATAGGCCACGAGAAATTCCTTTCATGCGAATCGGTTAGTGACGAGGAGCTTGTAAATGCCGCCGAGGAATACGCAGTATTCGGCAGAGTAACCCCCGAGCAGAAGGTTCTGCTCATCAAAACTCTTAAGCAAAACGGTCACGTAGTAGCAATGACCGGTGACGGAGTTAACGATACCCTTGCACTCAAGGAGTCTAACTGTGCCATTGCGATGGCAGACGGCAGTGAGGTTGCAAGGAAGATTTCACAGATCGTACTTCTCGACTCGGACTTCGGTGCTTTGCCCGAGGTTGTCAGAGAGGGCAGAAGATGTATAAACAACGTGCGTCAGTCTGCATGTCTGTATCTGATGAAAACCATTTTTACACTCTTCCTTTCGCTGTATGCGATATTTACAGTGTCGGGATACCCGTTTGAGCCAAAGCAGTTTGCAATACTCGAATTCTTCGTTATAGGCCTGTCCTCCGTGCTTCTGGCAATTGAGCCGAATAATAAGCGAATTGAAGGCACATTCTTAAAAACGGTACTTGCAAAGAGCCTGCCAAATGCTATCGTAATGTTTATTCCGGTGCTGATAATTATGCTGCTCGGCAACATGGATTTCGTCAGCGCAGAGTGCAGAAATTCGGTCGCTATGATCGTTGTTACATTAGTAGGACTTGTAAACCTTGTAACAATATGCTTCCCCTTTACAAAATGGCGTGCATCTGTATGTCTGATAATTGTTTCCGGCCTTGTCGCAGTATCAGCCATAAGCATTTTCATTCTCGGAGATATGTTTATGTTCCTCCCCGCACTTGAAAACACCACGTTCCTATTGGCAACCACGGGTATAGGACTTTGCCTCGCAGCTATGCTCCAAATCGTCAGAAAACCTATGGAAGATATGCTTAAAAAATACATGGAAAGAAAAACAACCCGTTAATCACACGACGAAAAAACAAGCAAATCGAAATCAGTAAACGCCAAAGCATCATTTTCCGCAAAAAACCCGTCATAACAAAATTTATCATAAAAACTAAGAGCGAAACTACCATTTTCTGTGGTGATTTTGCTCTTTTTCTATTGTTACAAATAAACATTTAAATCAGACAAAAGCCTAAATCCAAGCTCCTCAAGAGCCTATGTAAATAAAAATTATTCGAGAGAAAATAATATTTTTCATTTAATACATTTGTTTACCAATAAAGCAGTTGTTTTCCCAACTAAAAACACCTTAGAAATACATGAAAACTCTTAAATTTTTAAACTTCTAAAACATCCGGCTATCTTAGTACAAGTCGAGGCAGGTGAAAATATAGGCTGAGGCAGGAGAAAAAATACGATGCCCGGCAATTTACGTTCATTAAAACAACAAGATTCTAATATGCATTGAATGAATATTAACTAGGATTCAAAACAAAAAACAAGCTAAATTTATTGCATATTTTTCCATTGATTAAGGAGCAAACTAAATGAAACTCAAAAGCTCGATCCGGTTTGAATATAGGAATAGTCAATTTAATTGCTTAGTAACAGTAAGTCTTGTAATGTTATGAATTGTAATAATGTATTTTTTTACGTTTTATCTATTTTGCATGAAAAAGCCGTAATAGAATAAAATGGTTTTTTATACGGTTTTATACATATAATATGCATTTACGACTATTCGTATTTTTTACTATTTTATAGAATTTTAGTCCTTTAAATTCACAATATTTAGTGAATATTTCGAAGTAAATTCAAGAATAAAATATATGATTCGTATTATTTACAACTTGAATATTCAAAAAGCAAAGAAAAGGCAGCATAAATCACCCGAGAGACAAAACACCATGGTAATTTGTGCCATATTTTACCATTTTTAACGTTAATCTTATCAAATTTGCCCTAAAAATGCTTATTACCGGTATGTTTTTATATTTCTCGTCTCTTTTTAATGAAAATAACACATAGTACGTAAAATAACGGATGTTAGTCCCTCCTCTTAAACAAGATTATAAAAAATATTTCCTACAAAGATTGTTTTAGTACCGATTTTTATATAAACTTAGCTTAAAACCGGCTAAAATCAGTTCAAATTTGGACTATTTACTGCTAATATGGCTTAATTTGAAGGAAAAATACAAAACTTCACTCTAAAACACCCCCCTTTTCTCCTTTCAAAATATAAATCATATGCAGCTTTAAGCAATTGTTTATTTCCAACGTTTAACGAAATAAATTATAATTATAATAAGAAATTAGGTAAAATAACGTTTAAATTAGCTCATTTAACGTGTTTTTTGCGTTAAAACGGTTAATTTTCGTATTGTTTCACGTGAAACAATCGATTTTACTCAATTATAGGGTAAAATTCGAGTAATTTAAATAAAAAACGCAGAGAAAAAGTAAATCTAATAAAAAACGCTAAGCTAAAGTAATTCTAATATATATACAAGAGCTTCGAGTATATTTTTAGTCAAATCATTAGTCTGGTAGGTATTTGTTTCACGTGAAACAATGGAATGTGTACTATATACCAATATTTCGCAGTTAATATCATGTATTTATTGTCTATTAGTTCTCCGGGAGCGTGAAATATTCATAAACAACAAATATTCCGAATGTTTCACGTGAAACAAACTTATTTCTATTAATTTATGGTCTTTTATTTAAAATTGTGTGATTTCAGATGTATTTTGCAAGTGTTTAAATCTATTTTGGGCATATTACAACAATAATTACTACATATCTTTGAGAAATTACTAAGTTTAGTTTAATTCAATATGGACATCTATCTATTATTTTGGAAATTTGAACAATTGTTTATCCATAACGTGAAATCCAATTGTTTCACGTGAAACAATAAATTTATTTAATAATTTGTTATGATTGTATTGACTTTATACGGTAATTTATAGTATAATATTATATGTAAAATACTGTTTAATAGATTGATAGATTTAACCGGATTATACACAAAATGTTGTAAAAACCGTAAAAATCTCAAAAAAGTGCATAAAACCGATGTAAAAAAGGGAATTATACAGTAAAAAGAGGGGTAAAAGTCACTCCGCTTTTTTATAATAGTGGGTTTTATATTCTTTTCCCGAGTTATTTTTCAACTTTTTACTTTTTGCTCTTCCCTGTCGGCAAAACGTCTATACGCAACATATAGTTGATGCTTGCAGCTTTGGAGGGGAGGTTTCCTCAATTTATTGTGTGAATCGATACAATATAAGATAAAAGAGTAATTCTCGGAGATCTAATAGTATTATCGAACAAAATCACTGTATTATTGTCCAATTCCCTTCTTTTTAGGTCGAAACATGTTTATAATATTGGAAAAAGGCGAAAAAAAGCGATTTTTATGTATTTTTCCGTTTTATCAGCAGAAACACCCATACGGTTGATAACAACTTTAAATACAGGCAATACATAGTAGATAATTAAACTAGATGTAATTAAAACATTTTAATATAAATCTATTAAACAAATTCAACGGAGGAAAAAATGGCAAAGGTTGTCTCCTTTTCAAATCAGAAGGGCGGAGTAGGTAAAACCACCTCATGCGTCAACATTTCGGCACAGATTGCAAATAAGGGCAAAAAAGTTCTTATGATAGACATGGATCCGCAGGGAAATGCTACAAGCGGACTTGGTCTGCAAAAATCTAAGATAAAAAACACAATTTACGACGTTATAATCGGTAGATGCGACGTTAAGGATGCAATAATCAAAACAAAATTCAAAAATCTCTCGGTTGTTCCTGCCAATATTGATCTTGCGGGTGCAGAGCTCGAGCTTTATGAGCTTGAGGAGGACAAAAACTTTACTAAAATCGCTCTTGATTCTATAAAAGACGAATATGATTACATATTTATCGACTGTCCCCCCTCGCTCGGAATGCTTACAGTAAAGGCGCTTTCTATATCTGACGGTGTCGTTATCCCCATGCAGTGCGAATTTTATTCGCTGGAGGGTATGTCGCAGCTTCTGAATACCGTTAAAAAAATTCGTTCGCTCTATAATCCCACACTTCAAATCGTTGGTATTCTTCTCACAATGTATAACGGAAGGCTTACACTCACAGGTCAAGTGGTTGCCGAGCTTAAAAAGTACTATCAAGATAAGCTCTTTAAGGTGCCGATCTCCAGAACCGTAAGAATTTCCGAGGCTCCCGGCTACGGTGAACCCATTTGCTACCACGATCCTTACGGAAAAGGCTCTCTTGAGTATGCAGCGGTTGCAAAAGAGCTGATGATGCGAATCTAAGCAGAGAAAAAATTTAAATTCAAACTAAAATTTTCAAATCAAAAATTATATCATAATTTAAATAATAAAAACTAATTTATTTTCCGAATTATTGTCAACGTTTATATTTGATTTAATTTCCGAATTATTGCCAGCGTTTAAATTTGATTTGATTTTAGAATTAATGCCAAAGTTTATATTTATTTTTAATTTTAAAATTAAAGCCAACGTTTATTTTTGATTAAATTTCAATTTTTTATTTGAATATCTTGCAATTTAGTAAAAGAACATCTCGTAATTGGTAATTATTACCATTTTACACTATAAAAATAACAACAGGAGACAAAAAATGGCAAAAAAGAACAGTGGCCTCGGCAGAGGACTTGACGCTATATTTCTTGATAACGCTCTTGAGGAAAAGGAAGGACACGACGAAAACTCCATAACCAGGCTCAAAATATCGCAGGTTGATCCTAAAAGCGATCAGCCGAGAAAGTATTTCGACGCTAAGGCACTTGAAGAGCTTGCAAGCTCGATAGTTGAAAACGGACTCCTTCAACCAATTCTCGTAAGAGAATACGGTGAGGGAAGATACCAAATCATTGCCGGTGAAAGAAGATTCAGAGCCTCCAAGCTTGCCGGAATAACCGAAATTCCCGCAATTGTACTTGAGCGTGATGACAAAAAGGCTGCACAGATAGCCCTTATCGAGAACGTGCAGAGAGAGGATCTCAACCCCCTTGAGGAAGCGCTCGCATACAAGTCGCTTGCCGAGGAATACGACATGACTCAAGAAGAGCTGTCGCTTAAGGTAGGCAAGAGCAGAAGTGCGATAGCAAACATGATACGACTTCTCGACCTTCCCGACGAAATTTTAACCCTTGTTGCATCGAGAGAGCTTTCCTCCGGTCATGCAAGAACACTTCTCGGTGTAAAGGACAAAACCGATATGATACTTCTTGCCGAGAGATGCGTTGAAGAAGATCTCTCGGTACGAGTTCTCGAGGAAGAGGTAAAGAGGATAAACAAACCGAAGAAGGAAGAGGACGAGAAAGAAGAGACCTTGCCCGTTGTAGATTATTACAGAGAGCTTGAAGTAAAGCTTCAAACTCAGCTTTCAAGAAAGGTCAAGATCGAAGGAAAGGGAAGAAAGAAAACTCTCACCCTTTACTACGAGGATAACGAGGATCTTGATGAGATAATCAAGCTTCTCTGCGGAAACGAATTTCTTGACGAAATGTAATAATTAATTATTTGGTTATATTTTCATATTGATTTGTTTATTCTTTAAAGATATACTTATATAGTAATTTCAAAAAATAAAAATAAACAAGGAAAAATACATGCTACAAATATACCGCAGATACCTATCTATTAATTTAAAGAATTATAAATACATCGGCATCGACTTAGAAATAGGAAAAGTTCTTTTAGCATTCACGATCGGAATAATTATTGCCGCGATAGTCATAAGTCTGCAAAGGAATATGATGATAGCAATAATCAAAAAGCTAATACGTGTTGAAGCAATCGACAAGGAATCGGCAAAAACGCTCTCAGAGCTTGGATTTACCGGCTTCTACGCTTTTATCTGCCGTGGTCTGCTTAAGGGCTCAGGAAGGCTAAAAAGACTTGTAAAGCGTGTTGGCGAGCGCGAATACACCTACGAGGAGTACGTTGCAATCTTAAAGACCAAGGATAAGAAGAAAAAGCAAAACGGAGAAGTGATCAAGGAAACGAAAGAAACCAGGAGATCACTTAAGGAAAAGATCGACTTCACAACTGCTAAATTCTATGTCAAGGATCAGAACTCAACCGACACAAGAACTCTTCTCGATGCGAGAGGTGCTACGCTTCTTCACACCGTTCTATTCTCCGTTCTTGTTGTTTCTATCTACATCTGCTTGATGCTCCTGATGCCAGAAATTTTAACACTTATAAATAACTCACTCGCAAATAAATAAAATAAAAAGACGATAAATGTAATCTATTGTTTACATATATCGTCTTTTTTAATTTATTCTTAACTAGTAGTAGTCCTCGTTGCAGAGTAATTAAGCTTGAAGAAGCACAAGCTCTGCACTCCTCTCATCCACCACATACCCACAAGTGGGAAAGCTCAATCTTCACTCATCTGCTTTCCATTTTCGCTGTGGAGATAGAAAATCTTTTGCCCTTATACGAAAGAAGCACTGTTTCCGATGGGGTAGTGTTTAACAGTTTTTCTATTTCGGTAAAGGCTCCGAAGCCTCTGCCGTCGCATTTCATCACCGCTTCGGAAAGCGACCATCTGTCAGTAAAGCATGAGTTAGGATCACCTAGCTTAAGAGAGGTGTAAGGAATTTCGGCAAATATACAATCTCCAAAAGCCGAAAAACCGCCGTAAAGATAGATCGGCTCGACTCGGATATCGGGCTTTATTTCACCCGAATATAATCTATCCTTAAGCCTATCCTCCTTCTCCTTATCCACGAACTCCTGAATATCAACTCCCACGCTGATAGGCTCGTCTGTGACAGTAACCGCACACAGTCCTCCCGAATGAGAAATATTAAAGCCGATATTCTTGATTTTCTCGTCCTTGAAGTGTGGCTTTCCCCTCTCGTCAAAGGCTATATCAAACTTCATCTCTCCAAATAAAAATCTTACCGTATGGAAGAGAAGAAGATAGCCTCCCAGCCTGGATAGCCTTACCTCTTCGCTCTTAGGCTCTCTTATGTATTCTTTAAGCTCGTCCGGAAGAAGAGAGAAGGGCGAATTAATTCCGCCCTCCAAAGACATTATTTCCGGCAGAAGCTTTTTATAATCACTTATTACCGTATAAATCATTTTTACCTCTTGTCAGATATCCATTATTATGGGAAGAATCATAGGCTTTCTTCTCGTTTCCTTGAAGATGAACTTTGCAAGATCGTCTCTTATAGTGTTTTTAATGTGTGCATAATCCGAAACCCTTCTTGAGATCGCCTTCTCCAAGGATTCCTCGGCAACCCTTCTTGCATCCTTCATAAGCTCCTCGGACTCCTTAACGTATACGAAGCCTCTGGAAACGATATCCGGTCCGGAAATGAGAAGTCCGCCCTTGACGTCAACGGTGGCAACAACAACCACAAGACCGTCCTCCGAAAGATGCTTTCTGTCACGAAGAACAACGCTTCCGATGTCACCGACGCCCGCACCGTCCACGAGAATACTTCCCGAGGGAACAACTCCGTTAAATCCTGCTCCCTTTCTGTCTATTTCAAGAACCTTTCCTATCTCCGAAACGAAAATATTAGAGGCGGGGATGCCCATAAATTCCGCAAGCTCCTTACCCGCGTACAGATGACGGTATTCGCCGTGAATAGGCATAAAATACTTCGGCTTAAGAAGTGCCATCATGAGCTTGATCTCCTCGCGGCAGGCGTGACCTGAAACGTGGACGTCCTCGGTGGAATCGTTCACCACCTTAACTCCGTTCTTCACAAGGGCGTTAATTATCTTGCCTACCAGCTTCTCGTTGCCGGGAATTGCACTCGAACTTAATACAACAACGTCCTTTGGATTGATTTTTATTCTGTCATGCTCTCCGAAGGCAATTCTGTAAAGGGCGGACATAGGCTCGCCCTGACTTCCCGTGGTGATAAGCGTTATCTCCTCGGGCTTGTATCTTTTTATCTCATTTACGTCGATAAGAACTCCGTCGGGCAGATCCATATAACCAAGCTCGCAGGCTGCACCGATTACGTTGACCATACTTCTGCCGAGAACGGCAACCTTACGGTTGTGGTTTGCCGATGCATTTATTATCTGCTGAACTCTGTGTACGTTGGAGGAGAAAGTGGCTATAATAAGCCTCCTGTCCACATACTGAGCGAAAATTCTCTCAAGAGATGAGCCTACCGTTCTTTCGGAAGGGGTAAACCCTGCTCTTTCAGCATTAGTGGACTCGCAAAGAAGAAGCTCAACTCCCGCCTTGCCAATCTCACCTATTCTGGTAAGATCCATCATATTTCCGTCAATGGGGGAAACGTCAAGCTTGAAGTCACCGGTGTGAAATACTGTACCGACAGGTGTCTTTAGCGAGATGGCGCAGGCATCCGCAATAGAGTGGTTTACGTGAATAAACTCAGCCTTAAATACGCCGAGATTGATAACGTCTCCCGCCTCAACGGTGTAAAGCTCCGGCTCTGTTGAAGGGTGATTTTCGTCAAGCTTACCTTCAATTATTCCAAGAGCAAGCCTTGTTCCGTAAATCGGAACGTTGATTTGTGAGAGGACGTAGGGAACAGCACCAATGTGATCCTCATGTCCGTGTGTGATAAGTATACCTCTTATCTTATGAGCGTTCTTCACAAGATAGGAGATATCGGGGATAACCAGATCAACTCCGAGCATTTCATCGTCAGGGAAGCCCATTCCGCAGTCGATAACGACAATATCGTCACCATACTCGAAAACGGTCATATTCTTTCCTATTTCCGAAAGACCTCCAAGACTCATAACACGAAGCTTTCCGCCCCTTTGTGTTTTAGTTTCTTTTCTCATATTTCTATCTTTTAAAAATTATATTCTATCGTCAAAATTACAAATAAATCGCGGCAAAACACCCACCCGTACTCAAAAAACGACAATTAAAATAGCCGCGACCGAGCATACAAGTATACCAAGAAGGAAGGGGACTATAAATGCGAGAAATCTTCTCCCTCCCCTTCCTTTTGTATCTACCTTGCCGAGGCTTTCATCAATGATACGGTTAGCCTCGTTCACCATATCGTTATGATCCGTATTTACAGCGTCACCCTCCGTCCTAACGAAAAATAACGCCTCGTCAAAAATGTGACTTCCTGTGTTTTTTAGATAAATTACCCTTTTTTGATATCCCTTCACCGAAAAATCCAACCCTTCTTTTTTAGAAAATTGTTGACTGAATTTAATTATAATATTCATATGATTGGTTGAATTTTTCGGTTTTTTTGTAGGAATATGTAAACTATAATTTGCTAAATTTCGATTATTTTTTACTTTTTACCGAAGAGTCTGGAGAAGAAGCCACCCTTCTTATCATCCTTAACTGCCTCTTCCTTATCTGCGATAGCAGGCTCTGCCTTAGCTGCTGCGGGAGCTACGGGAGCTTCCTTAACCTCGGGTGCGGGTGCTGCAACCTTTACCTCTTCCTTAACAGGAGCTACGGGTTCTGCCTTGGGAGCTACGGGTTCTGCCTTGGGAGCTACGGGTTCTGCCTTGGGAGCTACGGGCTCTGCCTTGGGAGCTACGGGCTCTGCCTTGGGAGCTGCGGGTGCTGCCTTGGGAGCTGCGGGTGCTGCCTTGGGAGCTGCGGGTGCTGCCTTGGGAGCTGCGGGTGCTGCCTTGGGAGCCGGAGCAGGCTTTTCTTCCTTAACAATGTTTGCCTCGATCTCCTGCTTTGCTTCCTTAGAAATTCTCTTTCTCTTCTTCTTCTCGGGAAGGGGAATATCAAAGCTATCATCGAGAAGCTCATCAATAGAGATGCTGAGAAGGAGCTTCATCTCGAGAAGCTTCGGAACCTCGGGGTAAGACTGACCGCATTCCCATTTATAGACTGCCTGTCTGGAAACGCCTACTGCACTTGCAAATTCATCCTGGGTAAGGCCCTTCGACTTTCTGAGTATTACGAGTTTATCCTTGAATAACATGGTAAAACCTCCTTGTCGCCTTACGGCGATTTTTATTTTTATTTTATTTTTTTATTTAATTAAAAGGATTCTTCCTCGGAGTCGAGAGCCTCTCTCTTCTCCTCTGCTTTTGCTTCGGAAACAGGGGTGTTTTCTATTTCCTTCTCTATTTCCTCGCTCTCCTTCTCAATGTCCTCAGCCTTTTCAAGCCTTGCAACATTGTTGATAATGGAGCCCTCGGAAAGTCTCATTATAATAACTCCCGATGCGGTTCTCGAATATACGTTGATACCCTCAACCGAGGTTCTTATAATAGTGCCTTCATTTGTAATAAGCATTATATCGTCATCATCCGATACCGTGATAATGGATGCAAGCTTACCTGTCTTTTCGCTGATATTGTGGCAGGTTACTCCCTTACCTCCTCTATGCTTCATCTCTCTGAAGTCAGAGAAGGGAGTTCTCTTACCCATACCGTTCTCTGTTACTGTAAGCACGGTCTTGCTTTCATCAACCACGCAAACGCCGACTACGGTATCCTCATCAGTAAGAGTGATACCCTTAACACCTCTTGCCGCACGTCCCATGGAACGGACGTTGTTTTCATCAAATCTTACGGCAAGACCGTTTCTGGTAGCAAGAATAAGGCTTTCTTCACCCGTGGTGTGTCTTACGAAGATAAGCTCGTCACCCTCGTCAAGGTTGATTGCTATCTTTCCGCCCTTTCTCTGATACTCAAACTCGGAGAGAAGGGTTCTCTTGATAACTCCGAGCTTCGTTACCATCGTAAGGTATTCACCCTCGGTAAATTCGGTGATAGGAATAATGGCCGTTACGTACTCACCCTCGTTAAGCTCAATGATATTTACAAGGTTAGTACCCTTAGCAGTTCTGCCCGCCTCGGGAATTCTGTATGCCTTCTTTGCGTAAACTCTTCCCTTATTTGTAAAGAACATAAGGAAGGAATGGCTGTTCGCAACAATTACGTCCTCAACGAAGTCATCCTCCTTGGTGGTCATACCGATGATTCCCTTACCGCCTCTGTTCTGAGCCGAGTAAACGTCTGCTCTCTGTCTCTTTATATAGCCGGTATGAGATACCGTAATAACGCAGGTGTGTCTTTCGATAAGATCCTCAAGATCTATTTCCTCGGTTGCCTCAACCAGCTCGGAGCATCTTGCGTCTCCGTACTTATTCTTGATCTCAAGAAGCTCATCCTTAAGGATTCCGAGAAGCTTATTCTCGTCTGCAAGAATAGATCTTAATTCAGCAACGATCTCCTCAAGCTTAAGAAGTCTGTCCTCAACCTTCTGTCTTTCAAGTCCTGAGAGCTTACCGAGTGTCATCTCGACTATCGCCTGAGCCTGAACGTCGGTCAGTCCGAACTTATCCATCAGCTTTTCCTTAGCGTCGGGAATAGAAGCAGAGCTTTTTATCGTCTTGATAACATCGTCGATATTATCTATTGCTATCTTGTATCCCTCGAGTATATGCATTTCTCTGAGAGCTTTATCAAGGTCGAACTGAGTTCTGTTAGTAATAACACTTCTCTGGAAAGCTATGTATCTGTCGAGTATTTCGGGAAGCGAAAGGATCTTAGGCTCGCCGCCGTCAATTACCAGCATATTTATAGAGCAGGTATCCTGGAGCTGAGTATATTTATAAAGCTGATTAAGAATTACCTCGCCGTTTGCATCTCTTCTGTACTCAACGACGATTCTCATTCCGCCTCGTCCGGACTCATCTCTCAGTGCGGTGATACCCTCTATCTTCTTCTCCTTAACAAGGTTTGCCATACTCTCAATAAGCATTGACTTATTAACCATATAAGGAATTTCAGTAAAGATTATTCTCTTGTGATCATCCTCAATAGTGGCTCTTGCTCTTATATAAACCTTGCCCTTACCGGTTTCGTAAGCCTCTCTTATGCCCCTTGAGCCATATATTATAGCGGCAGTGGGGAAGTCGGGGCCCTTGATAAACTCCATAAGCTCGTCAACAGAACACTCGGGATTATCAATTCTGTAAACCGTTCCGTCTATTACCTCGGAAAGATTATGAGGAGGAATATTAGTAGCCATACCGACTGCAATTCCGACAGATCCGTTAACCAGAAGGTTCGGGAATCTCGAGGGAAGGACGGTGGGCTCATCTCTGGTGTTATCGAAGTTTCTCGTCATAGGAACGACCTTTTTCTCAATGTCGCTCATCATATGACTTGCAATTCTGGACATTCTCGCCTCGGTATAACGGTATGCAGCAGGCGGGTCGCCGTCCACAGAACCGAAGTTACCGTGACCTTCAACAAGAGTATATCTAAGTGAGAAGTCCTGAGCCATTCTTACCATAGTACCGTAAACTGCCGAGTCACCGTGTGGGTGATATCTACCAAGCACGTTACCGACTGTGGTCGCAGATTTACGGAAGGGCTTGTCGTGAGTAAGATTATCTTCATACATTGCGTAGAGAATTCTTCTCTGACCGGGCTTCATTCCGTCTCTTACGTCCGGAAGGGCTCTTGAGGTGATTACGCTCATGGAATATTCAATGAACGAGGTTTCAACCTCACGCTTCATATCTCTGAATTCTATTTTTTGAAGAGGGAATTCAATATCTGAACTTTTATAGCTATGATCCATTATTTAAATTTCCTCCTTATATATCAAGATTTTCAACAAATTTAGCATTTTTGGAAATAAAGTCTCTTCTGGGCTCTACCATATCTCCCATAAGAACAGAGAACATTTCGTCGCAGGCAATCGCATCATCAACCGTTACCTTAAGAAGAGTTCTCGTTTCGGGATCCATTGTAGTTTCCCAAAGCTGCTCGGGATCCATCTCTCCAAGACCTTTATATCTCTCGGATTCGACACCCTTGCCGCCAAGCTCTTCAATGTATTTATCCCTTTCGGCATCCGAGAAGGCATATCTTAACTGCTTACCCTTATGAACCTTATAAAGAGGAGGCTGAGCAAGATAAACATGCCCCTGTTCAATAAGCGGTCTCATATGTCTGAAGAAGAATGTGAGAAGAAGTATTCTGATGTGAGAACCGTCAACGTCGGCATCCGCCATTATTACTATCTTACCGTAACGGAGCTTTTCAATATCAAAGTCCTCTCCGATACCGCAGCCCAGAGCCTGAATTATAGGAATAAGAGATGTGTTTGAATATACCTTATCAAGCCTTGATTTTTCTACGTTAAGAACCTTACCTCTAAGAGGAAGTATTGCCTGAAATCGGCTGTCACGGCAACCCTTTGCAGAGCCTCCCGCAGAATCTCCCTCTACAAGATAGACCTCTGTGAGCCTTGCATCTCTTTCGTTACAGTCTGCAAGCTTTCCGGGAAGGGTTGAAACCTCGAGAACATTCTTACGTCTTGTAAGCTCTCTCGCCTTTCTTGCCGCTTCTCTTGCTCGGCTGGCAGCCATAGCCTTTTCTATTATCATCTTTGCGGAGGCGGGATTTTCCTCTAAATACTCCGCAAGCTTTTTATCAACTATCGAATCAACAAGAGTTCTTATCTCGGAGTTACCGAGCTTTGCCTTTGTCTGTGACTCAAACTGAGCATCGGTAAGCTTTACCGAAATTATTGCAACAAGACCTTCTCTTACGTCCTCACCCGAAAGTCCCTTGTCATCACCCTTAATAACTCCGGTCTTCTTAGCGTAGTTGTTGATAGCTCTTGTAAGAGCAGCCTTGAATCCGGTTTCGTGAGTACCGCCCTCAATAGTGGACATATTGTTGGCGAAGGAAATTATAGTCTCGTTGTAGGAGTCGTTATACTGCATCGCAACCTCTGCGATAGAGCCGTCCTTTTCTCCCTTCATATAAATTACGTCGGGATGAACGGGAGTTCCTCTCTTCTCATTGTTAAGATATTCAACGAAGGAAATAATTCCTCCCTCGTAGTGAAGTATCTCTTCTCTTTCAAGTCCCTCTCTCTTGTCGGTGAGTATAATTTTTACTCCCGCATTAAGGAAGGACTGCTCTCTCATTCTGGTGAGAAGAATATCGTAGTCGAATACAGTTTCCTCGAAGATCTCGGGATCGGGCTTGAATCTTACGTAAACTCCGTGACGGCCGTTGCTGTCTCCCTCGCACTTGAAAGCTCTTGCAACCGCACCTCTTTCAAATCTCTCGGTATACCTGTTTCCGTCTCTGCAGTTCTCAACCTCGAGCCATTCGGACAGAGCGTTAACAACCGAAGCTCCAACACCGTGCAGACCGCCTGCGATCTTGTATCCGTCTCCTCCGAATTTTCCTCCTGCGTGAAGGACGGTATAAATAACCTCAAGAGTGGGAAGTCCCAGCTTTTCATTCATACCCGAGGGAATTCCTCGTCCGTCATCCTCTACTGATACGCTGTTATCAGGCCATATTGTTACTTTGATAGAATCACATTCTCCGGCAAGAGCCTCGTCTATGGAGTTATCTACTATCTCGTAAACGAGATGGTGAAGTCCCCTGATCGAGGTAGTACCTATGTACATACCGGGACGCTTCCTGACAGCCTCAAGCCCTTCAAGAACCTGAATTTGACTGTCGTCGTAGCCCTTGGATTCCAGCTTTTTTTCTTCCATTACCTTACCATAGCCTTTCTTTGTCATAAAAACTCTCTTTTGCTCTTTCCTTAAGACCGAGAGTTGAAATTCGTGATAGCTTAACCTTATATTTTCCGTCCTCGCTTACAAGAAGAAAGGACCTCGGAAGATCAAAGTCGTCATATTCGACAAGACCTTCCTTTTCTTTTTTATTTATAAAATCCTTACCTGTCTTTGACACCGTTGCAGTATCAAGATCAAAAATTCCTATTACGTCTGATTTCAGAACGCTTTTACCGTTACCTATGTGTATGAACATAATTTCCCTCACACACGTCTATCTCATTAAAATCTATTTCCTTAAACTCATCTGGATCGCAGGAGGTGATAATTATTTGCTTCTCTCCGACACCGGACAGAACGTAGCTTCTCCTTTTTCCGTCAAGCTCTGAGAGAACGTCATCAAACAGAAATACCGGATATTCTCCGAACATTTCCTTAATTACCTCTCCCTCCGAAAGCTTAAGAGCCAAAACAATAGATCTTTGCTGACCTTGAGATGCAAAATATCTTGCATCCTTTTCATTAATCTTTATTTTAATGTCATCTCTGTGAGGGCCGTAAAGAGTTATGCCGGCTGAGCATTCCTTTTCATAATTTTCAGCAAAGATACGCTCGTAGGCTCTCCTTACCTCTCCTCTGTCCTCTATACCGGATCCGACCGATACCTCATGACTTACCTCAATAACCTCGTTTTCCGAGGAAATATCAGCCATTATCTTTTTTGAATGAAGTGACAGCTTCTTTATATATTCCTCTCTCATAAGGTAGATATAAGAAGCATATTCCGCAAGGGATCTCGACCAACTCTCAAGCTCCACTCTGTCAACCGGCATACCCTTGGAAATAAATTTCAGAATACAGTTTCTGTTTTCCAGTGCCTTCTTATAATCGGCATAGCATTTCATATAGGAAGGATAACACTGTGATATTGCGACATTGAGAAAACCTCTTCTTTCCTCCGGCCCGCCCTTTACAAGACTGAGATCGTCGGGATAAAACAAAACAGCCTTGAAGCTTCCGAGCATCTCGGTTATCTTGCTTATCTTATAACCGTTCTTTTTTCTCTGCCTTTCTTTACCGAAAAGGGCGTATTCGAGAGTTCCTTTTCCTGATTTATCTTCATATTCTATATAAATACGGAAGCCTTCCTTGCCGAATTTAACAAGCTCGGAGTCCTCTCTTGCTCTGAATGAGCGACCTCTGGAGAAAAGATATATTCCTTCGATAGCGTTTGTCTTGCCCTGGGCATTATTGCCGTGAAGAAGATTAACACCCTTATCAAAGCATATATCGCATTTTTCAATATTACGGAAATTTTCTGCCAAAAATCTTTTAAGAATCATTTTTAATTCATCTTAACCGGCTGGATCATATAGAAGTAGCTGAACTCTTCATCCTCCTCTACCGGCTCGACGGTAATAGCCTGAGTGGGGCTCTTGAAGGTAATTCTGACGTTTTCACCCTCGGCTACCTTGATGCTGTTTATGAGATAACGGCAGTTGAAGCCGATCTCAAGATCTCTTCCCTCATGAACACAGTCCATCTCGTCAAATACCTTACCGTTTACCGAGGAGGAGGTGATTACAAGGAACTGATTTTCAAGGGATATTTTAACGTAGCTTCTTCCCGAGCCTTTGATCTTCTCCTCTGCTACGATATTTGCTCTTTCAAGAGCGTCAAGAAGTCTGTCCTTCTCAACCGTTACAAAAATATCGTTTTCCTTGGGAATGATCTTCTCGTAATCTATGTATTCAGAGTCGATGGTTCTGGTGAAGAATACGGTATCTCCCTTTCTTACTATTGCGTGCTTTCTGGAAAGATAGAACTTTACGTTTTCATCCTCTCCCTCTGAAAGATTCTTTGAAAGCTCGCCGAGAGCATGACCGGGAATAATGAAGGAATAGGAAAGCTCGTTATTCGATGCAAGAGAATTGATCTCACACTTAACAGAGCACTTGGAAAGGGTATATCCGTCGCAGGATACAACCTCAAGATTTCCTTCGCCTATTTTAAAGAATGCACCGCAAAGCATAGGTCTGTTATCCTGCTCCGCAATAGAATGGGTAACCTTGGATATCATCATACGAAGCTTCTCCGAGGAGATCTCGAAGCCTCTGTCGCTTATAAGCTCGGGAAGATTGGGGAAATCCTCGCCTCTCATAGCAAACATGGAGAAGGATGCCTTTCCGCAGGATATGGTACATCCGAGCTTATCGTTGATGTCAATGGTCATTTCATCATCAGGAAGAACTCTGACGGTCTGGTAAAGACGCTGAGCGTTGACTATGAATTTTCCTTCTCTTTCAATAGAAGTAGGCTCGAATGTGCTTCTTACACCCTTATTCATATCATATGTAGAGATCCTGATCATTCCGTCGTCAAGAGTTTCCATAAGCACACCCTCTATGGATGTGATAGTGTTCTTGTTGGATACTGTTCCCATAGCGGGAGTAAGCTTATTAAGAAAAACTGATTTATGTACGGTAAACTTCATCGTTCTGTTTCCTTTCCGCTCTCGGAGAGAGTGTGTATGTATGTATTATTTTGGTAGGAGTTGTAATAGTAGGGATGTTGATATGTTTGATAAGTCTCAAAACCGTTGAAAAATAAGGGATTTTAGCCCACGAGATATCAACATTTCATATTTGATGGAATAATGAAAAATTTTTTTAAACTTTTCCAAAGAAATTCAACCTTAAACTAACATCAAACCAACAGGAAGTTATTAGATTATTAACATAAAAATGTTGATAACTAAACTCCTCTGATCTCCTTGATGAGCTCGTTGAGCTCTCTTTCATAGTTGTTCTTGGTCTTTATATAGGTATCTACCTTGCTTACAGAGAAGTGAATGGTAGAATGATCTCTCTTAAATATAAGACCTATTTCCTTCAATGGAAGATCGGTAAGCTTTTTAATAATGTAGATGCACATATGTCTTGCGTTAGCAACGCTGTCGGTCTTTTTCTTGGATTTGATATCCTCAACAGAAACACCGTGCTTTTTGCTGACCGCAGAGAGAATTCGCTCGACAAGTATATCATTCGGAATGTTGCCGGGATCGACTATTGAAATTACCTGCTCGATAAGATCCTTGGTAACCTCGCTCTCGTAGAGAGAATAAAGGGCGTATACCTTCTTTATAACTCCCTCGATCTGACGAATATTGTTGTTAAGTCTTTCGGCCATGTAATTAACAAGCGAATTGTCTATCACAAGTCCGAGAGAATCCGCTTTTTTCTTGATAATAGCCGTACGAAGCTCGAAGGAGGGGGGGAGGACCTCAACTATAACCGAGCCCTCAAATCTCGTCCTCAGCCTTTCTGTAAGGGGATTGATCTCCTTCGGAGGACGGTCGGAGGTCATTATGATCTGCTTATCAGACTCGTAGAGAGCCGAGAAGGTGTGGAAGAATTCCTCTTGGGTTGATTCCTTGCCCGAAATAAACTGAATATCGTCGATAAGAAGAACGTCAGCCGAGCGGTATTTTTCCTTAAATGCGGCGGTCGTATGATTTCCTATCGCATCAATAAGCTCGTTCATAAAGGATTCGCAGGTGCGGTATACTATTTTAAGGCCCTTGTGATTGGTCTTCATATAGTGCATGATAGCATAGAGAAGGTGGGTTTTACCAAGACCTGAATGACCGTGAATAAACAGAGGATTCTGCTCGCCGGGATATCTTGCTGCGGCGTAGCACACCGTTTTGGCAAATTTGTTTGATTCGCCTTCAACGAAGTTTTCAAAGGTGTATTCGTCGAGAATGGATTTCTTAGGAGCCTTATCCTTAAGAACCTCGATTATCGCCTTTTCCTTTTTCTTATCCTCCTCGCTTTGCTCGGAGCGTTTTTCCTCCTTTTGCTCTTCCTCTTCTTCCTTTTGTTCTTCCTTTTTAGGCTCGTCAAGAGAGAATATTTCTATCTTGACCTCAAAGCCTATTACTTCCGCAAGACACTCGGTAATAACCTTCTTGAATCTGGTGGAAAGAATGTTTTTCCTGAGCTTTGACGGGGTGGAGAGGACTGCGGTATCTTCTGTAAGCGAGGTTATATTAAGATCTCCGAACCAAAGGTCGAAGGTCGTTTGAGCAGAATCCGTTTTGGTTCTTAAAGCCTCTTTCAAGGCAGCAGAAATATCCGAAAGTTCATCCATTAAAAATATTCCTTTCTTGACTTATTTTCTATATACTTTTCCTATATATTTATACGTTAATATTATATCATAAATATATTAAATAAGTCAAGAGAATTGTAAAAAAAAGTTGTCAAAAAATTTCTAATAAAGGTTTACATTCTTTTTGATTTTGATTTGAATAAAAACGAGGATATAAGACCGAGCAGAAGAGCAGCCGTAATACCTGCCGCCGAGGCGGTAAGACCACCGGTTAATGCTCCTAAAATGCCCTCGCTGTCAACGGCCTCCTTTACTCCTCGTCCGATATTTGCTCCGAAGCCGACAAGGGGTACGGAGATACCCGAAGAGAATACCGAGTAAAGAGGTTCGTAAATACCGAGAGCATAGACAAGAACTCCGAGGCAGACGTAAAGAACGAGTATTCTTGCCGGAGTAAGGCTTGTAAGGTCAATAAGAACCTGTGCAATAAGACAAAGCACTCCTCCGCACAAAAATACTAATAAAAATGAAGTAAAAAGGGGCATTTTTTTCTCCTTTATCTTGATTCTATTCTGATAAGAGGGGCTATACCGAAGATGTTTTCGCCTTGAAGAATACTTGATGGGCTCATTAAAGCACCTGTGGAGAGGAAGAGAATTCTTTCCAGCTTACCATCTCTCAGATGAGGAAGAAAATAGGAGGAAAGAACCGATGCCGAGGTTCCGCAGCCCGAGGCTCCCGAATGTGCGTCCTGCTTTGTCAGATCATAGAGCAGTAAGCCGCAGTCGGTGTGTATTCTCTCGGCTCCGGGGATTTCCTTTATAAGAAGCTCCTTTAAGATGTCCGAGCCAACCTTTCCTAAGTCGCCCGTTACTATATAATCAAAGCTTTTTGGGTTTTCTCCGCTTTCCTCAAAGTAAGAATAGATGGTATCAAAGGCAGAAAAGACCATAGCTCCGCCCATATTTGTTGCATCCTTTATTGAACCGTCTATTATTCTTCCCGCCATAAATTCACTGATCCTCGGCCCTCCCTTGCCCTTACCAAGCAGAAATGCACCGCCCGCAGTAGATGTCCATTGCGCACTTCTTGCTCTCTGTCCGCCGTATTCAAGTGGTGTTCTGAACTGTCTTTCGGCGGCACAGTTGTGAGAGGTGGTGACTGCCGCACCGATATTTATATTCTCGGATGCCTCCATAAAGGCAGAAAGTGTCATAAGAGATTCTGTGCATGTTGAGCAGGCTCCGTAAACACCAACGAAGGGAATTCCGAAGCTGTAAAGCCCCGCAGAGGACGCCACGCACTGATTCTGAAGATCTCCCGCAACCAAAAGATCAACGTCTGTATGGGAAAGGGAAGCCTTGGTCAATGCCGTATTAAGGGCAATTCTGCCCATTTCTCCCTCTGCGATCTCAAAGGTGTCCTGCCCGAACTTGTCGCTGAGGTCGCAAAAGTCAAAAAGCTCTCCGAGTGGTCCTCGTCTTTCCTCATATCCGCCGACGGCAGAGAAGGAAAGAAAATTAATTTCTGTTCTGAGCCTTGTAATTCTTTTCATATCAGATTAGCCCCGCTATAAGATTATAAAGGTAATAAATAACTCCGTACAAAACTCCGGATGACAGACCGTAGAGAATGACCGGCCCTGCAACGTTGAAAATTTTAGATCCAACACCGAGTATCATTCCTTCGCTCCGTGAGTCCATTGCCTCGGATACTACCGAATTGGAAAATCCGGTTACCGGCACCAGCGTTCCCGCACCGGCATGCTTTCCTATCTTGTCAAAGCAACCGAGAGCAGTCAGAAGAGCCGCAATGAAAATCAGGCTGATTGTTACAAGCGTTCCCGAAATCTTCTCGTCCGCTCCGAGATAGGAATAGAGTAAACGCAGGGCTTCTCCAAGGACGCATATCATACCGCCAAAGAAGAAAGCAAGGAGTGAATTCTTAAGAAGAGGAGAATGCGGAGAGTGCTTTTTTATAAGTTTTCTTTTGTATTCGTTGTCCATATTTTTCACCAAAATGTAAATAATTGTTTTGATTTATGCCTCTTTAATCATATTTTTTGCAAAACACTCGAAAATATACCTTTTAGAAAATAAACTCGTCAGATAATAGTTATCGAATGTTTTAAAAGTTTATCAGGATGAAAATTCGGTCTTTTTATTGACAAGTGTTTATAAGCATAGTATAATATAGTCATTATATACTCCATGTGAATGTGAAGGAGGATCACCGTGAATTGTAAGCAATGCTCAAGACCGACAAACGGCACGGAGCTGTGTGAAAGTTGCGAGAAGAAAGTTAAGGAAAAAGCCGAAAGATTAAAAGCGTATCTTGACGGGCAGAATGAATCGGGCGATATAGTGATCGAAACCGAGGAAAAGAAAAACAAGCTTGGATGTCTGGTTTTGGCAGGAATTTTGTTTCCTCCCATTTGGTTGGGTATGCTGATCTATCATTTCAGACGGCCTATTATGAGCTTTGTCTCTACTCTTCCCAAATCAACCTCCTCTCCTTCAAATCCCGTTGAAAATACTAAATCAAATCTGTTTGAGGAAAATGAGCAAAAGGCTGTTAAATTCGGGTTTGTCGGCGGAGACGGAAATTATTTTGAATCCGGAGGAGTATTCTGCGATTGGGCAGGAAATTATGTAAAATGGGGAGAATCCTTCATCGATTCTAAGGGATACCGTGTGGAATGGGGAAAGCCATTTTACGATGGTAAGGGTTACTATTGTGAATGGGGAGGCCCGTTTTATGACTGCAAAGGCAATTACATAGTTCCAAAGTAAAATATACATATAAAAAGGAGAAAAACATGGAAGAATCAAAAATCACAAGTTTTTTAACTAGCAAAAAGGATGTTTTATTCGGCTCGAAGCCCTTTAGCCAGGACATCATAGAGGAAATGATAAAATTTCCTGATAAATATCTCCCGATATTAGAGAACCTTCCTATGCGTCAGCCCTCCACGACCAAGCTTATAGCAATGGTTCCCGGTATTATTGGATTTGACTGCTTCTATCTTGGAGATATAAAGAGAGGAATAATCAAGTATTTCACCTTTGGAGGATTGGGAATACTTTGGCTTAAGGATCTTAAGAATGCGGAGGAAAGATGCCGTGAGTATAACCGCAAAAAGCTGATAGAGGTATTAAGAAATCCTGCGGTTGGTGTAAAAATGATAGAAAATAACGCAAAGACTAAAAGTGCTTTAAAGGTAGTGGTTGCGGTTGCTCCCGAGTTGGTTAAGGGCGCGAAAGACGTTCAAAATACAATGTACGTGAATTAAAAAAGAGAGGCTGTCTCAAGTGCGTCTTGAGGCAGCCTTTAGCTATGTAGTATTTAACTGTCAGTAAAAATCTCCGATAAGATCTATTCCGAAAAACAGAAGTAGGATGTTTCTTATTATAAAATTGAGTATTATTATCACGGGTATGATTATAAGAGAATTAAGATGAAATCCCATTATATATTTTTCGTCATTTTTTAAGAATGAAATAAATACTCTGATATATAGGCATATAAGAATGATAACCGAAACGGAGAGCGCGGGGAAAAGAATAAAAGAGCCGACAATATCCAGCCGCAAAAGGGCGAGCAACGAGCGAGAACCGCCGCAGCCCGGGCAATACAAATGAAAGCTTTCCTTAAAAAAGCAGGAGATAAGCTCCTCTCCCTCACTTACGGCGTTATGGGTAAGGATTGCGTAAACTACCGATACCGCAATCAGCAGAATGAGAGGAATAATATAAAAGATTACAAGCTTTTTTCTCGTATTCATACGCCGCCTCCCGAAAATTTCTGAAAATAGTCAGATTATGTGCCGTGAAAAAAATTTTATTATTATGTTGATTATTTCGATAATATGTGATAAAATTATATAAAAAGGAAAAGGAGATACTGGAATGAACGGTCAGTTTAATAACGGTCAATCTAATAACGGTGAGGATTACATATATAAAAAGGTAATGCTGGATAAGCAGCACAGCCGTGCGTGGTCGCTGGCATCGCTCATCGTTTCGATAGCCTCGCTTATATGCTGCTGCTTCGTTTCCTGGCTAGGAATAGTGCTTAGCTCCTTCTCTATTGTTTTCGCAATAATATCGAGAAAGAATATAGGATATTTTGACGGTCTTTCGCTTGCCGGTCTTATCATAGGAATATTCGGTATAGTCTTTGGGGCTGCAAGTATTATTCTCGCATTCCTTATGGAATCAAGCGGAATTTACGACGAGCTGCTTAAAGAGCTCGAGGAGGTTGAGAACGAAACCGGAAAGGACCTTCCCACCGTATTCAAAATGATCAAATAAAATCAGAAGATTAAATAAAAAATTTGGGGCTAGCTTGAGTTTTGAAAACCGGCAAGCCCCTTTTTTCGTGCAAAACACGTAGTTTATAATTCGTCGTTTATTAATTTTCCGAAAGCAAAATCGAGCAAAAAAGCTTCTCAACCTCGGCATATGTGAGAGCCTTGTTGATCTCTCCCCTTATCGTACTTGCACCGCGCAATCCCTTTAGGTACAGGGCTATCTGCTTTCTTGCCTCCAAGACCGCGGCTCTCTCTCCCTTGTCCTCAACTGCGATACTAAGCTGGAGAAGGGCTGCCCGGATCCTCTCCTTAAGTGTGGGGAAAACATAGTCCTCCCCCTTAAGAAATGCCTTGATCTCCGCAAAGACAAAGGGGTTTCCAACCGCCCCTCTGCCTATGGCTATTCCGTCCGCTCCGGTCTCGAGAAGCATACTCTTTGCATCCTCGCCTGATGTGACGTCACCGTTGGCAAGTACGGGTATATGCAAACTATCCTTTACATTCTTAATGATTTTTCGGTCGGAAAGACCGCTATACATTTGAACACGGGTGCGTCCGTGAATACATACTGCATCGGCTCCGCCACACTCGGCGGCAAGGGCACATTCCACGGCATTCTGGCAGCTGTCGTCTATTCCTCGGCGGAGCTTGACGGTTACGGGAATATTCACGCTTGATTTGACTGCTCTGACTATTTTTTCGATAAGCTCGGGGCTTCGCATAAGAGCCGAGCCCTCTCCGTTAGAGAATATTTTATGAACAGGGCATCCCATATTAATGTCAATAAATGCGGGTTTGGATGCCCGGGGATTGGATATCAGTATAGCTGCCGCTTCTCCCATTACCGACGGCTCCGAGCCGAATATCTGAATAGCAACAGGGCCCTCATCCTCCTCGATCTTTGCGAGGGTGAAGGTTTTTTTGTCACCGAAGGTAACCGCCTTTGCACTTATCATTTCGCTTACCGAGAAGTCTGCGCCGTATTCGTGACAAACCCGACGCATCGACCTATCAGAGAATCCTGCCATAGGGGCAAGGGAAAGTCCCATGCCAAAATCAATATTTCCGATCTTCATTCCCCGCCTCCTTTTTTCTTTTTATTTTATCACATTCGCAGGGTGATTTCAAGGGATAATTAAAAGTCTCTCTTGATTATCGCTTTTTTTTATGTTAAAATAGAAAAAGAATTAATTTTATTATCATACCGAGAAAATCGAAGGAAGGGAGAGGTGATAGGAATGGAAAAAAAGGTCAGAGAATGGACAGCGGAGCAGCTTTCCGCCATAAATACAAGGGATAAAACTCTGCTTGTTTCTGCCGCCGCAGGCTCGGGAAAGACCGCAACTCTTACCGAGAGGATAATCAGATCTCTTCTCGACGAAAAGACTCCCACAGATATCAGCTCTCTGCTTATAGTAACCTTTACCAGAGCCGCCGCAGGCGAGCTCAGACAGAAGATAACCAAGGCACTTGAAGAGGCGGTGAGAGAAAACCCCGAGAACAAGAGCCTTGAAAAGCAGCTCTATCTTCTTCCCTCGGCTAAAATACGCACCATAGATGCCTTTTGTAACGATATCTTGAAAAGTAATACCGATGCTGTCGGAATATCCCCGAGCTACCGTCTTGCGGACAAGGCGGAGGAGGAGCTGCTTGCCGGCAGTATCCTTGAGGGAATGATCGACGCAGTTTACGCATCGGAGCTTCCTGAGATTGCCTCTGCTGAGGAGTTTGAGCGTCTTACCGACTGTTTGACAGAGTCCAAGAGGAGCGAGGACGTGTCGGATACCTTCCGTCTTGTGTATTCAAAGCTTGAATCCGAGGTTGAGGGAGTAAGTGCCCTTCTTCCTATCATAGAAAAGCTTGATCCGTCGTCCTTTACCTCGGTAGAGGAAAGCGAATACGGTAGGCGATTGCTCTCGGAGGTAAAGCTTACTGCGGAGCATTATCTGTCGGTTTACAGAGGCTTTGACAGAGAGTTCAGATTCGGAAACGAGGCAGAGGAGAAGTATATACCGATAATTGAATCGGATATGGCACTTTTCCAGACCGCCGCCTCGGGAAATTATTCTGCAATACGTGATATTCTCCTCAGCGAAGGTGCATTCGTAAAATTACCCTCGGTACGTAAGGACCGCACCGACAGAATGGACGACTTCAAGGCGTACAGAGACGATGCTAAGGCGGATATAACCTCGTTTGAAAAGTATTTCTATTACACCGAGGAGCAGTGGGCAGCACTTTATTCGAATATTTATCCTCTTCTTCGGATATTTTACAGATTTCTTCTTCATTTTGACAGGCTCTTCTTTGAAGAGAAGCGGAGAAGGAGCATTTTCTCCTACTCTGATATTGCCAGACTTGCGTATGGCTGTCTTGTCAAGGACGGCAAGCCTACCGACGTTGCCGATAGCATGAAGCGTCAGTTTTCAGCCATTTATATCGACGAGTATCAGGACGTAAACCCGCTTCAAAACAGTATTTTTGAAGCCATATCAAGGGATAACAACCGATTTATGGTCGGAGATATCAAGCAGTCTATCTACGTCTTCCGTAAGGCGAAGCCCGAGATCTTTGCGGGAATGAAGGCGGCGTTTCCGAAGCTTTCCGACGGAGAGGGGTGTGCGGCGGGAATCTTTATGTCCAAGAATTTCCGTTCGGACGCGGCAATTATTGATTTTGTTAACCGGATCTTCGATAAGATATTCGGGCTTTGCGGACAGTCCATAGGCTATGAGCCGGGAGACCGCCTCACCCTCGGCAAGAGCTGTGACGGAGTTCCTTACGTTAAGCCCGAAATATGCATAGTGAGTAAGGGCGAGGGCCCTCTTGACGATGAGCCAACCGTGGTTGCTCTCAAAATTAAGCAGCTGCTGGAGAATGGAAAAAAGGACGACGGCACGCCCATACTTGCAGGGGACGTAGCTATTCTTCTTCGCTCGGCACGCAATAAGGACACGCTTTATTCCGAGGCACTTGAGAGGCTGGGAATTGCTTCGGTAGTGGCGGCAAAGGAGGACTTCTTCCTGACACCAGAGGTGCTTCTTACCCTATCGGTGCTTAATTCCATAGACAATCCGAGAAGAGACGTTTATCTTGCGGGATATATGTGCTCTCCTCTTGCGGGATTCTCTGCTGACGACCTTTATAACATAAAGAGCGAGGGAACGGATCTCTGTCTTTACGATGCTCTTGTAAAGTATAGCGAGATTCACGGAGAGTTTACCAAGGGCAGAGCCTTTCTTGACAGGCTGAATTATTACCGCACCATCGCAGAGGGGATCGGAGTTCACGATCTTCTTTATAAAATATATCACGAAACCGGACTTATGGCTCTTGCGGCGAAAAACGGAGGCAAGGATAATCTCACCCTTCTTTACGATTATGCGAGAAGCTATGAGGCGGGAGCCTTCAAGGGGCTTTATAACTTTATCCACTTTGTAAACAATCTTACGACCAAAAAGGACACGGAGTTTGACGACAAGCGAGATCTAGGAGATCCCGATGCCGTAAGAATAATGACCTGCCATTCCTCAAAAGGTCTTGAATACCCGGTGGTATTTCTTGCCGAGAGCGGAGTTAAGATTTCAAACAAGGACTCCTCGAAGCGACTTGTATATTCGGACGAGCTCGGACTTGCATTCCGTTTAAGGACTCCCTCGGGGCTTTTGCCCGTGGATAATCCCGTGAGAGAGATAATAAATCTTCACAATACAGGTAAGATGTACGAGGAGGAGCTGAGAATCCTCTACGTTGCTCTGACCAGAGCCAGAGAAAGGCTCTTCGTGGTGGGAGGCTCTCCGCTTATCGATACCGACAAGTATCTTGATCAATGCCGAAGGCAGAGAGAGAGTCTTGACCGATACGTGGCAAAAAATCTCTCCAGCTTTCTTGATATTGCAATAGTAGCCTCCGACGACGTAAGCCCTGTTGATCAGTACGATTTTCTCGGAGAGACGGGACGGGAGTATCTTAAGAGCATAGAAAATGATATAGCCTCCGAGGAGGGCTGTGAGCAGAGTGAGGAGCAAATACTGAATATGCCGGAAAAATCGGTGGATATAGTAGATATTCCCGACACAGAGACGGTAGATCAGATGCTTCTTTCAAAGCTAAAGAGTCGTTTTTCTTACGTTTATCCCGATAAGCTGCTTACGACTCTGCCCGAGAAAATGTCGGTATCAAAAACCAGCCCCACGGTGCTTGACGGAGCCGATGAATGGGAATTTTATCCATTCGAGGAAAAGGATTCCGGAGAGGAAAAGAGGCGGCTTCCGAGATTTGCCGAAAGGCTTCCCGAGGAGGAAAGTGCAAAAAGGGGAATTGCAACTCACTACTTCCTTCAGTTCTGCGATCTTGCCAATTTGAAGGAAAAGGGGGCAGAGGAGGAGCTTTCACGGCTTGTAGATGGCGGATTTATTTCCTCGGCAGATGCCGAAAGGGTGAGGCTCGACGAGATCGAGATGTTCAGAAGATCGGCGCTTTGCGAAAAAATGATGAAAGCAAAAAAACTTTACAGAGAATTCCGCTTCACCGTAAAAATTCCCGCCTCGTCGCTTACCGAGGACGAGGAGAAGATACGGGCGTATGCGGACAGAGGCGTGCTGGTTCAGGGCGTTATCGACTGCGTGACGGAAAATCCCGACGGCACTCTTTCACTCTACGATTACAAGACCGACCGACTGACAAGGGAGGAGCTTAGTGACAGGTCTTTTGCCGAGAGGACGCTAAGGAATAAGCACGGAACACAGCTCTCCTATTACGCCATTGCAGTAAAGGAGATCTTCGGCAAGGCACCAAAGCAGGTGGAGGTTTATTCGCTTCACCTTGGCGACACGGTGGACGTTTCAGATGGGAAACCGCTGTAAGCCATCTTATATCACCCGATATAAAATTTTGTATTGACTTTAGGGGTATAAGTGTGCTACAATATAAAATGTTTTAAAATATTTGATAAAAAATACGGAGAAAATGAAAAATGAAATGGACCTCACTTAACGAGCTGAGAGAAAAATACCTTTCCTTCTTCGAGGGCAAGGGGCATCTGAGATTGCCCAGCTTTTCTCTTATTCCCAACAATGATAAATCGCTTTTGCTTATAAATTCAGGAATGGCGCCGATGAAGAAGTTCTTCACCGGTGAGGAGGAGCCTCCGAGAAACAGAGTTTGTACCTGTCAGAAGTGCATAAGAACTCCCGACCTTGAGAGAGTTGGTCATACCGCACGTCACGGCACCTACTTTGAGATGCTTGGTAACTTCTCCTTCGGAGATTATTTCAAGAACGAGGCTATTCCGTGGGCGTGGGAGTTCCTTACCGAAACTCTCGAGATTCCCGCAGATCTTCTTTGGCCCTCTGTTTACGAGCACGACGAGGAGGCTTACGCCCTTTGGCGTGACGTGATCGGTGTTCCCGAGGCTCATATTGTAAGACTTGGCAAGGCTGACAACTTCTGGGAGCACGGCTCAGGCCCCTGCGGTCCCTGCTCGGAGATCTATTTTGACAGAGGTCTTAAGTATGGCTGCGGCTCGCCCGACTGTAAGCCCGGCTGCGACTGCGACAGATTTATGGAGATATGGAACAACGTATTCTCCCAGTTCAATAACGACGGAAACGGCAATTATACCGAGCTTGCACAGAAGAATATTGATACCGGTATGGGACTTGAGCGTCTTGCCTGCGTTATGCAGGGCGTTGATAACCTCTTCGAGGTTGACACCGTGAGAGCTCTTCTCGATACCGTTTGTAAGATCGCGGGCAAGCAGTACGGCAGTGACAAGGACGACGATATTTCCATCAGAGTTATCACCGACCACGTACGTTCGGCAACCTTTATGATCTCTGACGGTGTAATTCCCTCCAACGAGGGCAGAGGTTACGTTCTTCGCAGAATTATCCGCCGTGCCTGCCGCCATGGCAAGCTTCTCGGCATTGAGGGTATGTTCCTTAAGGGCCTTTGCGAGATCGTTATCGGTCAGAACGAGGGTGCATATCCCGAGCTTCGTGAGAAGTATGATTACATCCTTAAGGTGATCGTTCTCGAGGAGGAGCGCTTCAACGCTACTATCGACCAAGGTCTTGGAATTCTTTCGGGAATCATTTCTGATGCCAAGGCTAAAGGCGAGAGTGTTATCTCGGGTGACGATGCATTCAAGCTTTACGATACCTTCGGCTTCCCTGTTGACCTCACCCGTGAGATCGCAGAGGAGTCGGGACTTACTATTGATAACGATGCCTTCACCATACTTATGAAGGAGCAGAAGGACAGAGCAAGAGCGGCAAGAGGAAACATTTCCGGCTGGTCGGATTCCTCCAAGTCTCTTCTTGAGAATCTTCCCGAGACCGAGTTTGTCGGTTATGAGGTTGCAGAGTGCTCCGCTAAGGTTCTTTCCATTATCGCAGACGACGAGGCTCTTACCGAGATCAGCGAGGGCGATTGCTCGGTCATCTTTGACAAGACACCCTTCTATGGCGAGGGAGGCGGTCAGGTTGGTGACAGCGGTGTTGTTGAGGGTGTAGGTACTGTTACCGACACCAAGAAAACCGGCGGAATATTCATTCATCAGATTACGGTTGATTCGGGGCTCAAGGTTGGAGATACCGTTAAGCTTAAGATAGACACCACTCGCCGTAACGCAATTAAGAGAAATCACTCCTCAGCTCACCTTCTTCAGGCGGCGCTCCGTCAGGTTCTCGGCACTCACGTCGAGCAGGCGGGCTCCTATGTTGACGAGGACAGAGTTCGCTTCGACTTCACTCATCTTGCGGCTATGACTGCCGATGAGATAGCTCGAGTCGAGGCAATAGTAAACGAAAATATTCTTAAGGCAGAGGGCTGTGTGACGGTAGTTACCACTCCCGATGAGGCGAAGAAGATGGGTGCTATGGCACTCTTCGGAGAGAAGTACGGAAGCAAGGTTAGAGTTGTTAAGATCGGCTCTTCCTCTACCGAGCTTTGCGGAGGTACTCACGTTTCTTCCACGGGAGAGATCGGTCTCTTTAAGGTTATTTCCGAGTCCGGTGTTGCCGCAGGTGTAAGAAGAATTGAGGGTACGACCGGTCTTGGAGTTCTTAATCTTCTTGCCGAGAGGGATGCTCTTATTTCAGAGACTGCAAGAGAGCTTAAGTCTCAGAATATTATGGCGATCGCTCAGAAGGCGAAGGCTATTCAGGCAGAGATCAAGGAAGTGAAGAGAGAGCTTGAGAGTGCCAACTCTCAGATAGCAAACGCTAAGGCAGAGGCTCTTCTTTCCGGACTTAAGACGGTTGGTAAGTTCAAGCTCGTTTCCGCAAAGGTGGATATGAAGCCCGACGGCGCAAGAGGTCTTTGTGACACCGTAAAGGAGAGATATCCCGATGCGGTAGCCGTGTTTGCGGCAGTTTCCGAGGGCAAGCTTTCCTTCGTTGTTGCGGCAGGCTCCGAGGCAGTTAAGGCAGGCGCTCATGCAGGAAACATTCTCCGTGAGGTTGCAACCGTTTGCGGCGGTAAGGGCGGCGGACGTCCCGACTCCGCAATGGGCGGCGGAAGAGATATCGACAAGATTCCCGAGGCTCTTAAGAAGGCTGAGGAAATTCTTGCGGCAATCTAAGGTTTTTGCCAATAATTATTTGCAAATATATGCAAATTGCTAATATTTTTAACATTCAGAGGTTCTCGGTAAACGACGGCCCCGGAATAAGAACTGCCGTTTTCATCAAGGGTTGCCCCCTTAATTGCATCTGGTGTCATAATCCCGAATCAAAGTGCAGAGCTACCGAGCTTATGTACTCGGCCGAGAAGTGCGTAGGGTGCGGGCGATGTGCTTCGGTATGCCCTGTTGGGTGTCATAAAATCGAGGCGGGCAGGCACGTGTTTGACAGAGGTGGGTGTACTCTTTGCGGAGAATGCTCCTCGGCGTGTGCCGCCGGTGCTATTCAGGTATGCGGCAGACAGATGAGATGCGACGAGGTGCTTTCCGAGGTGATGAAGGATAAGATCTTTTACGAAACCTCGGGTGGCGGTGTTACTCTTTCGGGAGGCGAGCCCTTATATTCCTTTGAGTTTACTCTCGAGCTTCTCAGAGCTTGCAAGGAAAGCGGGATTCACACGGCGATGGAAACCTGCGGGTTTGCTCCCGCCGAGAGGATCAAAGAGGCCGCAAGATACACCGATCTTTTCCTGTTTGATTACAAGGAAACCGATCCCACACTTCATAAAAGGTACACAGGTGTTGATAATTCTCTTATACTCTCGAACCTTGCTCTTGTTAATTCTCTTGGCAAAGAAACGGTGCTCAGGTGCCCGATAATTCCGGGCTGCAACGACAGAAGAGAGCATTTTCTCGCTATCGGGGAGCTTGCCCGTAAGTACGATTCCTTAATCGGAGTAGACGTTGAGCCCTATCACCCATTGGGTGAATCCAAGGCAGAGCAGCTGGGGAAGGAATATTCTCTTTCCGGCAAGCCTTTTGCGGAAAGGGACTCTGTTTCCGAGTGGATAAGGATAATTTCCGAAAACACGGACAAGCCCGTCAAACAAGGATAATATTTATAATACCAAAAACGCTGAAAGCCTTAGCCTGCTTTCAGCGTTTTTTATTTAACCTTAATTCTTCATTCTTTTTTTGAAGTCGGAGGGTGAAACACCCCTTTGGCGGTGGAATTGTCTTATAAAATGCTCTATGTTTTTGTATCCGCATCTTGCGGCGATCTCCTCCTCCTTTTTATTTGAGGAGAGAAGGTAGCCCTCGGCTTTTCTGACTCTTGCCTCGATTAGATCGTTTATCGGACTTATGCCAAAGGTCTTTTTGTAAAGCCCTTGGAAGTATGAGGGGCTAAGGTACGCCTCTGCGGATAAAAGATCAACCGTCCAGTCCTTTTCGGGAGAGGAGAGCATTCTTGCCCGAAGAGAGACGAGATCCTCGCGGATTTTTGTTTTTACGGAGCTCTCATTTTGTATAAACTCGGAGCTGCCAAGCAAAAACAGTTTGCCGTAAAGACCGAGAGATTCGGTCTTATTTTTATTTGCCGAATAAAATTCCAGCATCATAAGACGCAATAGCTCCTCGAGCTTTGACGAAATAGGGGCTCTGAAAAGTGTTGAGGTGGGCAGGTCAAAAAGCCCCTGCTCGTCATCTTCAAGGTAGAATCTGAAATAATCGTGGACGAAAGCCCAATCGCCCGAGCTATACGCCATTTTTTCCTCGGCACGGTAGAAAATAAAGTCGCCGGGCTCGGCATTCTTATAGCCCTCCGCGGTCAGAACGCTAGCCCTTGATTTGAATCTTACAAAGAGATGGCCGTGGGAAGGATCCTTCAGCTCAAAGTTGAATCCGATGCCCGAGCGGCAGTTAAGCTCGATTATTCTTATGAACATTTCATTCTCCTGATAGTAGAATAGATCAATTAATTACAATTATACATCATTGAAAAGAAAAATGCAATATGCTATACTGACAATATCAAGACAGGGAGGTAAATTGCTTGGAGCTCAAAGGTTTTTATAGTGATGCAAAGGAATATTACGATTCTATCCGGGATATACGGAATAACCCGGAATTCATAAGCATCCGTGATAAGATATTCAGGGAGATAGAAGAGTATAAATCAAGCAATCCCGGGCTGCCGTTTTTACTGTATAAGGCAAGACTTTACGAGATAATTGCAGAGAATTTCAAGCCGAAGATTTTTTTTGGCTGCCCCTTTTACTTTGAAATGGGATTAAAGAATTCCAAGAGCCTCGGAGGCGGACTTTTCGGATATCCTTCAATGTGGGGGGCGGATATGTCGGTCAGAAGATCAAGAAATCTTGACTTCATCAAAAGGCTTGGATATGCGGGCGACGGTGAGAATGTTAAGGATTATCTCGGTGTTGCAATCGGTCCTGTTTTCGATGAGGATCATCATTGCCCCGGATATACTAAAATATTCGAAAAGGGGCTTTCGGGTGTTATCCGAGATATAGATGAACTGCTCATCTCCACCGACGAGGGCAGCGAGGAGTACCTTTTCCGAATAGCGGCAAAGCGAGGGCTTCTTGCCATGATACGTGCGGCAGAACGTTTTTCCGAGGAAGCGAAGAGGCTTCTTCGGGATGTGACCGATCCCGGGGAGCGTACGTATTTATTGATGATATCTGATACCGCAAAGGTAGTTCCGAGGAATCCGCCGAGGAATTTTTATCAAGGGCTATGTATGCTTCTGTTCTTATATGAGGTTACAGATTCATTTGAAGGCGTTGGAATGTCGGTTCTCGGACATATAGACAGATTGCTCGGGCCTTTGTATGAGGCAGATCTTAAAAGCGGAGCAATAACGAGAAGGGAAGCCGAGGAGCTTCTGTCATTATGGCTGCCGATAGAGGATATAAAATGCGGAGCCGAAAATGATTCTTGGGCGGATATAAGCTGTACCGTGGAGCTTGGTGGATGCGATTCTTCGGGAAATCAGGTATTTAATCAAGTAACCGAGATGGTAGTCGAGCTTCATCAGCGAATGAATCTGATCAATCCAAAGCTTAACTGCCGTGTTAGTGCCGACTCGCCGGAGGAATATTTAAGATTAATATCCTCGTCGGTTCTCACAGGACATAACGTATTCGCTTTCATCAATGACGGCGTAATAATACCGGCGCTGGTGGATGCAGGTAAAAGCATCTCTGATGCAAGAATGTACGTAAACGGCGGATGCCAGGAAACGATCACCGAGGGATGCGAGCATTCCGCAGGAGTAATGTTCTATTTTAGTTTGCCCAGAGTTCTGGATCTTTCACTTAATCCGACAAATCTTGAAGGCTATCCCGAAAGACTTGTAGAGGCGTTGCCCGACTTAATAGAGGAGGCTCGGGATTTTGAGGATTTTTACTCTCAGTATCTTAGCAACGTAAAGCGGTTGCTTGCATATTCTACGGAGGTAAGAAGAACTTACGGACGCTTGTGGCAGCACAGTCATCCTTCTCCGATTTTTTCCTCTACTCTCAAGGGTTGCATTGAATGCGGAAAGGATTATACCGCTGGCGGTGCAAGGTATAATACGGCAACGGCTTGCTGTATCGGTTTTTCCACCCTTTCTGACTCTCTTTTTGCAATAAAGAGAGGAATATTTGAGGAAAAGGCGTTCGGTCTTGCCGAGCTTAAGCGTGCCCTTTCGGATAATTTTGTCGGGCACGAGGAGCTTCGTGCAAAGCTGCTTTCCTACCCCAAGTTCGGTCATAACGAGAGCGATGCGGACAGCTTCGCGGGCAGAGTATTTGCCGATCTTAACAACTTTGTTAAAACGCTTGACAACGAACGAGGAGGAAAGTACGTATTTTCAACCTTTACTTTTGCTAATCACGTTTATGCGGCTCCCTACGTCCGGGCAACTCCCGACGGAAAACTATCAGGGGAATACTTAAGTCAGAGTGTTGGACCGAGCCGTGTCAGACGGGTGGATAGCCTTACCGATGCGATAAACGCTCAGTCGGTATTGCCACTTAAGGAGAGTGCCGGTATATCCGTCCTTGACGTTCTTCTTCCCGTGGGGGTGGGTATGACCGAGAGAAATCTTGCGGCAACGATCCGTGCATTTTGTCTTTCGGGCGGTCAGGCTCTTCAACCGAATTTCGTTACACCCACTCAGATGATTGAGGCAAAAAAAGAGCCCGACAAGCACCGATATCTTTTGGTCAGGGTGTGCGGGCTGTCGGTGTTCTTCGTCAATCTTCCCGAGCATTTTCAGGACGATATGATTAGAAGAAATTTGTATAATTGCCAGAAATGACAACTATAATTTACAAAAAAGCTTAAGATGTAAAGAAAAAAACGAGCCGACTCGGCTCGTTTTTTTGAGTTATAAGTCCACTTTGCGGACGTTATAAGCGGCTAAGCCGCGTTATGATTGGCTGCGCCAAGTTAGTCTGGCTTTGATTGCTAAACGCTTTACATTAGCTAATTTCCGTGCTCCGCTTTGCGGAGTTAAAATGGAATAAGGCTCCGTTTTAAGGAAATTTGGGGTAGGGGGCAAGCTATGTCAGCACAAGCGTATAGCCCCCACAATTTATCGCTAAGCGTTGACTAATTTCCGTGCTCCGCTTTGCGGAGTTAAAATGGAATAAGGCTCCGTTTTAAGGAAATTTGGGGTAGGGGGCAAGCTATGTCAGCACAAGCGTATAGCCCCAACAATTTATCGCTAAGCATTAGCTAATTTCCGTGCTCCGCTTTGCGGAGTTAAAATGGAATAAGGCTCCATTTTAAGGAAATTTGGGGTAGGGGGCAAGCTATGTCAGCACAAGCGTATAGCCCCCTACTAAACGCCGGAGTATGCGGAGAAGCCGCCGTCGATAGGAAGTACCACGCCGGTGATGAAGCCTGCTGCCTTGTTGTTAAGAAGGAAGAGCAGACCGCCCTCGAGCTCTTCGGATTCACCGAATCTGCCCATGGGGGTAGCAGCGAGGATCTTGCCGGTTCTTGCAGTGGGGGTTCCGTCATCGTTCCAGAGGAGCTTGGCATTCTGCTTGGTGGAGAAGAAGCCGGGAGCGATAGCATTTACTCTGATTCCAACCTTAGAGAAGTGAACCGCAAGCCACTGGGTGAAGTTGGAGATAGCTGCCTTAGCACCCGAGTATGCGGGAATCTTGGTAAGGGGAGTGTATGCATTCATAGAAGAGATATTAAGTATGGAGCAGCCCTCTCTGCCAACCATCTGACGTGCAAACGCCTGGGTGGGAATAAGAGTGCCAAGGAAGTTAAGGTTAAAGACAAAGCCAACTCCCGAAGCGTCAAGGTCGAAGAAGGACTTGGTGTCTGCGTCGATATCTCCAACCTCGAAGTACTCCTTATCGGTGGTAGCCTTGGGGTTGTTGCCGCCCGCACCGTTTACGAGTATATCGCAATCTCCGAAATCAGCCTTAACTGCATCTGCAACAGCATAGCAGATGTCCTTGTCGAGTACGTTGCAGGCATAAGCCTTTGCGATGCCGCCCTCGTCGTTTATCTCCTTTGCGAACTGCTTTGCCGCCTCCTCGTTAAGGTCGAGAAGAGCAACCTTTGCACCGGCTCTTGCAAGCACCTTTGCAAAATAGCTGCAAAGCACGCCGCCTGCACCGGTTACAACGCAGACCTTGCCGGTAAGATCGGTATTAAGTACGTTTTTGTTCATTTTTATATTTCCTTTCTCTTGTAGAGACGGCTGTTTTTGCCGCACTATTCTTATTTATCGAGCTTGTCGAGGCTGTCCCACACGCCCAGCATATACATTATGCCAAGGGCTCTGTCGTAAAGACCGTAGCCGGGGCGAACGTTACCGGGCCCCTCGTTCCAGAGGTGTCTACCGTGGTCGGGACGGATATATCCCTTGAAGCCGCAGTCGTGATATGCTCTTAAAATGTCGATAATTCCGGTGTCTCCGTCGCAGTCTCTGTGGCTCGCCTCGGAGAAGTCGCCGTTCTCAAAGTGCTTAACGTTACGGATGTGTGCAAATGCGATTCTGTCGCAGTGCTTTCTTACGATATCTGCAACGTTGTTGTCGGGGTTGGCGTTAAGGCTTCCCGAGCAAAGGGTAAGACAGTTGTAGGGATCGTCAACCATCTTGAGGAATCTGTCAATGCTCTTCTCGTCAATAAGCAGACGGGGCAGACCGAAGATGTCCCAAGGCGGATCGTCCATATGGATAGCCATTTTGATGTCGCACTCACGGCAGGTAGGCATTATCGCCTCGAGGAAGTACTTGAGGTTTGCCCAAAGCTTTTCGTGATCAACACCCTCGTAAGCCTTGAACAGCTCGTCAAGTTTAGCCATTCTCTCGGGCTCCCAGCCGGGGAAGGTCATGTTGTACTTCTCGGTAAAGTCGAGAATGTACTTTGCCATAGCGTTGTAGTCGTCCTGGATCATATTCTTCTCATAGAAGAGGGCGGTCGAGCCGTCACCAACCTCATGGAAGAGGTTACTTCTCGTCCAGTCGAAAATAGGCATAAAGTTGTAACAGATTACCTTTACTCCGAACTTTGAAAGGTTTCTGATAGTCTGTTTGTAATTTTCGATGTATTTGTCACGGGTGGGAAGACCGATCTTAATATCGTCGTGTACGTTTACCGACTCAACAACATCGATGTTGAAGCCGTACTCGTCGCACTGTGCCTTTACCTTGGCAATCTCCTCCTCCTGCCATACTTCTCCGGGCATCTTGTCGTGAAGTGCCCAAACGATACCCTCAACACCGGGTATCTGCTTAATGTCGGAAAGCTTGATACGGTCGTTACCTTCGCCGTACCAACGGAAAGTCATTTGCATAATAATCTCCTTTATCAAAGCCCTCGACTCCGAAATGGAGTCGGAAATGGGCTAAATGTCATGTTTATTTTACATTCTTGGGTTTTCTAATGCGGTTGAGCTGTTTATTGAGCTTAAGAAGCTCTTCCTTGGTGAAGGATACGTTCATCATAGCCATCATGGTGGTAAGACGGAGAACAGTGAAGCCGCTCATCATTTCCATAAGACCGCCGCCGGAGGAAAGATCAACGTCGAAGCCGCCGGATTTCTTCTCACCGTTCTTCTTGTTTGCGTTCATTTTCTTCTTTAGGCTAAGGCCCATGCGGAGGAACCAAAGTTTACCGAAGAAGGACTTCATGATGTCACCGATCTTGTCGTTGAGAGAATATCTTCCCTCGGGAGCGTCGATGTCAAACCAGTTGAGAACCGCACCCTTTTCTACAAGGACGTAGTCCATATTCATCTCGTCAACCTTGCGGATGATTCCCTCGTCGGAAAGCTCGCCTGCCTTAGCAACGATCTTCGATTCTCCTACGTTCTTAACTTCGAACTTGAAGAAGTGGTCGTCCGCAGTCTTCTTTCCAACCGATTCGCCGTTAACGAAGAGCTCAACCTCGGGCAGGTTGGAGTAGACGGTCACCTTGGTTACATCCTCAACTCTGTCGATATATCTCTTCGAGCAGAGGTGAACGAAGGGATCAACCTCGGGGGAAACCAGCCATGCCTTGTAAGCGTAGAAGGCGTCCTTCTTGTACTTACGGTCCATGGTGACAAGGCCCTTGTGGTTCTGTCCGTTCTCGCCGCCCTCGGCTCTTGCGTCCGCACCAAAGTCGAACATATTCCAGACGTGGGTAGCCCACATATACTTTCTTGTGAAGAGCTGCTTGATAAGCTCCTCGTGGTAGAATGCCTGATACTCCTCGGTGTAGTCGCCCTGCTTGGGATCGGAGGTGTGCCAGTTAAGCGCCTCGCAGCCGTACTCGGAGCAGCCGATGGGAATGCTCGGATGCATAAA
>JAZRMT010000171.1:0-5573 GCA_045647805.1 Eubacteriales bacterium
TGCTACGCTGAAACTTTGTCATTTTTGCCATTATCTCTTGTTTCCTTTCTTTCCTTTGATTTTATCGAATAACGCCCTCATTGCTTCATAAACGAGAAACGTTATTACCGAGGTTAATATTAAAGTGAAAATTTCGTTCAATTTGCTTTTGCGTTATCATCAACAATAACAGATGTACATATGGTTCTTTTCTATGTAGAAGGGCATGGCTTAATCAGGCTCAAAGAAGCCGTCGGGAGTGTATGAACCCTTGATACGTCCACGAGAGTCGAAGTCGAAAAATTTTGAATAGTCGTGCTTGGGCTCTTTTTTCTTGTTAGCTTGTCCGAGTCTGCGTTTGATCATCTTATGCTGGGAAGCACGCTTTAAATTTGCGGTCTTGCGAGGTTTCCTTTTCGCTCTGCGTTCTTCGGACTTGATAGCCTCATACATACCGTCAGCCATACCGCGATATGCACTACGCTCGTTCTGATCAAGCTTTCGAGTGCCTGTCCGGGCATTCTTGGAGCAAGTCTGCATAGCCTTATCTACTTTATGTACTCCGGCTTTTCCGATCTTAAGGGAAGACTTGGCCACCGCAAAGCCCCATCGTTTTCCTTTGGAATATGGAGTGTTACTTTTTGCCATTATTTTTTACCTCTTTTTGAAGTAGTTTTTGATTTAAGAATGCCGAAGTAGGCTATTTTACGGCTATTACGTTGCCCCTTTTCATTGAAAAAATGATCAACAATCTGTTTCTTTGCAGGTGTGCAAAGATCATGAGTATTTCCTTTGTATTTAGGCTTACCTTTATCTGATGCAGAAATTATAAGATTAGGAATTTTTGCATCAATTTTACCAACAAAATGATACTTTGGATTTAACTTAGGTTTTCCTTTTTTTGTTTTAGTCCATGCTTTTTCAGAAGAAATAAGCTGAACACCCTTGTGCTTTAAGCTATAATTGACACTTGACATTTCTTTTCTCCTGTGTTATAATAAATTCGCCCACGTCGCCAACGAAACGGCGGAGCAACGGCTTTTTGCGCGTTGACAGAGAAGACACTTTGGGCTTTCAGGTGAGACTTCTCAACAACCACTCTTCCGGGAGTGGTTTTTTATTTTCCTATTCGCCGACGTTCTCTTCCCGAGCTACGCCGCTTTCGGCGGTCTCGAATGTCGAGGAACACGTGCTGCACCACGCAGGTGATTACTGCCGTCAGAACTATTTGTAAAATTACGTCCATAAGGATCTCCTTTTTTTCATAATCGCCCGGGAGAATGGTGGTCACAAATGTCCACTATTGATTTTTCACTCCTATTCCTTTATAATTGTTCTAGAGCTTTAACGGCAATTAAGGCTCGAATATAGAAGGAAGGAGCAAGTTATTGAAAATTATTCTTGCATTTATCGGCAAGGCACTTAGTTATCTCCCAAAACTTATTTGGAAAGGTTTTGTGTGGTTCCTGTGCTTGCCACTGCATATAGGTAACTTCATTATGTTTTTAAGAGGCAAACGAATTACCGATAGGCGTAGAAGAAAATATAGTTAAATACACAAGAGTAACCGTTCATCCCGGGCGGTTACTTTTATTTTCTATTCGGATATTTTTTAGGCGACTTCTTAATAGCTTCTCTTCCGGCTTTATAACCCGCCATAAAACTATCCTTCATATCAGAACTGCTAAATTCAATTTTCTTCCCACTATAAGCTACGGCGTAACCTCTGCCCGAATTATATGCCGACTGCTGATTTCTCGTGTACTTGCTTTTCTTAGTAAATTTCATTTTATATTTCCTTTCTTCTCTACATAGCTGAGAAAGCTTAATTTATTTAATATTCCTTGACAAATTACACCAGCGGATGTATAATGAGATAAAAATTGTGAGGTGGTTTTATGTCTAACGATTTAATCTGTCCAATCTGCGGTGAGCCTACCTATATTCATTTTGGTAATCCAAGAAAAGACAAGCTTTGCCAAAAACACGGTATGAAAGCTATCAAAGGCGAAATAATCCAGTGCGAAAGCTGCGGGAAGTGGAACAGCTACGAACAAGATTGTTCTTGTAAGAAGTCTGCTCCGAAAACTGTTTTAAAGAAACCGTCTAAAGAAGCAATCTCTGAAGAAACAACATGCGTTATTTGCGGAGAAAACTCAAACGGTAAGCCTCAATGTAAAACCTGTTACTATGAATCACGTGATTTTATGGAGACATTAGATAAAAATAACAGTGTAAGAAAACTACGTGACCATTACTACAACCTAAAGGAAAGAATATTTATTATTAAAACCCTCGAGGAGGCACAAAGACAATGTAACCGTTTAATAGCAATAGCAATGCTTGCAAATGATATTTATGCTGATACATCACTACTTGACAGAGTATACAAAGATGTTGAGATACTTTTAAAAAGCAAAAAAACACCTGTTGCAAATAGCGATCACGAATACGAACGCAAAGAAAATGACGTATCTAAGAGCAAAGTAAATACCGCCCAAGACGGACATACGGTCGATTCAGATATGGAAGTCCACATTGACGATGTCTTGTACAATGCATATATTCTTCATTCCTATGGAATGAGCATTCCTGAAATAACAGAAAAAAGGAAAAAATGTGATTGGTTTATTCCTATCGTCAATGGCGAAGGTATTTACATAGAATATTGGGGAATGAAAACTCCTAAATATCTTGAAGAACGTGCAGAAAAAGAAGAATTATATAAAAAACATAATATTCCGTATATAGGTATCGAAGCAGATGATCCTAAAAAAGATACTTTAACATTTAGGTCTAATTTGATAAGAGATTTAACAAAATTAGCAGAAGAGCGATTTGGATTTATGCCCAAATGGACTAAACCCAAATAAAATAAACGAAGAATAAAAAGTTTAGGATAAACTTTAATTTCTTCAACTACCACCAAATAAAACGCTTTCCATATCGCTTGTCATCGTATACATCCGCTTTTCCTTTAGCTTTAACTAAAGCACGTAAATTTTCTTTAGTTTTTGGAATATATTTTGACGATTCTTTTCCGTTTTTATAAACGGCCATAGAAATATACTTACTATTTTTTGTAGTAGAATAAGTATCAAACTTATTAATTAACGAACTAACTTTTTTTGCCATTTTTACAACCCTTTCTCTCCTAGAAAGCCGGAGAAGGCTTATTAATTTTTAAAGAGGTGATTTTATGTTTAATTGGTTGCTCGCAACAGATATAATTGGCGGTTCTTCCGCACCGGAAGATATGCCTATATCAACCGAATTAGATTTTTTATATCCAGGATTATTTCTTATAGGATATATTTTAGGAATTCTTACCGTCATAGCAATAATTATTGCTAAACGTTCAATCAAAAATAATCAAGCAACCAATAAATCACAACCCCAAAAAACAGTAACCAAAGAGCACGATTAAAGTGCTCTTTTTATTTTGGATTAAATAACCACCCTAAGATCTTAAACGGTATAGATATAACCGATAATATGACCTTTAGAGCCACCTTCAGAAGATCCCAAAGAACCTTAAGAACGAAGGAGATCGGTCCACCAAAGGCGAGAAGTAAAACGAATATAACTATAAGTCCAAGTACCATCATTATCTTTTGCCACCATTCTTCTTCCTCTATCGGTATATCCTCGGGAGCTGTGAGACCGTTGATTATATCAATACTATCGGCTACTACTCCTATGACGGTTTTATTGTAACCGTCCGGGTTCGTAAACGCCATGGAAAGGATGTCGAAATCAAGATACACCCATTCCTGTGCTACGTAGCCGTCATTACCGGACATATCAAATGCATCCTCTTCAGCGAAGTCGTACCTTGCGTTACTTGCATAATAATCCTTTAACGCGAAACGAAGAAGCACCGGGGTTTCGTTATTGTCATAAGAGCTCTTAGCAAATTCAATAATCTTTGTGCTATCGTTTTTATTAACGAAGTATTTTTCAGAAAATGAATCCTCGCCAAGGACGAGATCGCCTTCGCTTATAGTGACAATAGGTGAATAATTGAAGGTATCAATATCCTTACCGAACCAAAACTCATTCCAAGCGCTTTGACCTTTATCCTGATCCTTATATTCGAAGGATTCATTTACGTTGAACGTATGATTTCTGTATGCATCTGCTATCGTGGTTTTGTCAAAAAGCTCTATGGGATATTTATCCCGGATCTTTTCTTGATTAGGGAAAGAGTTTGCATATTTCCGTATGTACTCTTTTACTTCTTCGGAAGAAACATCGTAATCGTCACGAGACTCTATCCCTTCTACATAGAAAAGCCAATCAAGCTTTTCGAGATATATCCAGCTTTCATCATTCCCTTGATAGCCGCCGAAGAGATAAAGCTTTGATTCATCTGTATCCCATCCATCGTCATCATCTATATCATCTCTACACTTTCCGTTAAATGTTTGACCAAACATTATTTTGGAATTTGCAACCCCCGATCCGTAAAGAATACTTTCATCCCAAAGAACACGCCAAAAACTTTGAGTTTTGCTATCAAGAATATTGCCGTTCTCGTCTATAAGCTGCCCAAACTCGTTAATTCGCTTATTACGCATTTCAAAAAGTGCTGAATAAGCACCGGAATCGGACGTAACGAACATTGGCGCCGTTCTGTACTCGTACCACTCGGCGGTTATATCTGTCAGATCTCCCCACTGTGCGTAATACTCGTTTGGGATAGAGATATAAACGCTCTGAAGGTCGTCGTATAGATCATCGCCTTTTTCAGAGAAGCGATAATTCGTATCGTGCACCTCAAGATGAATATCTTGCTTGCCGAAATACTGACATTCAAGGGTACTTACCGCTATCTGAGCCTCACCGCACCATGCAGCATAGCCGGTAAATTCGTAGATCTTGGAAACACCTACCGAAGGATCCTTGTTAACTTGTCCGGCGTGATGAACGTCGAGAGAGGTGATTTCGTAACGTCTCTTGCCGTTCCACAAGGCAGAGTAATTTTTCGCTACCGTGTACTGCCTTGAACTATCCGTAACCTTGAACTTATAGAAGCGGTTATTATCAGTTTTATCAAGATAAGTAAGTTTAGCATTGTAATATGTATCAGCTTTACCTTCAGCGTTAAAACTGTCAGAGATCGATATTTGATTATATCCCTCGTTCTCCATAAGCGGCTTTTCGGTAGGATTATAAACGTAAACGTAAAGACCGTATACCGAAGAATACGCAGAATTTTCGGAATAACAATACTCAGAAAAGCCGATTATCGAGCATTCGCCAAGGGCGTTTGCCGGATAATTTGCTTCATCCATATTTGCCATATCGCTCTCGATGGGCGACTTGTCATAGCTTTCAACCGCTACCGCCGCCCTTGCCGGAACGGTAAAGAGGGAGAGCATTAACTCTCCCCCTATTGTGAAGCACAAAGCGAGGCAGAGCAGTAACGTCGCTATTCGCTTTTTCAATTCTTCTTACCTCGCTTTCGTTTGTTTTAGTCGTTATAGCCGAAGATGTAACACTCCGCATCGATAGGAAGCTTTACAATAAGATCATAGTCTGCTTCCACAGAATCAAGGCTAAGCTCAAGTTTTACCCATTCGCCGGCCTTT
>JAZRMT010000172.1:0-6424 GCA_045647805.1 Eubacteriales bacterium
TAAAGGTTCTCCGACGGCTCGCAAGCATAGTCGTTGCGCGTCGGTCGTTCCTCTCTCCTTCAACTCCTTGTTTTGCTCGGGCACTTCTGCGTAAACAGTTATCAACTGTTTTCACCTCGCTTACCCGCCGCTTCGACCAAAAAGACCGTTTTTGACGGTCTTTTTTCATTCTGTCGAAGTCGACGAGGACGAGAACCCACCTCGCGCATCCTCGCTATGTTAGCACTTTGTTTGTCGCTGATATTTGTTCGCACTTTACCTTGGCGCGAATTGAGTTCGCATTCTCCGCGAAGAGCGCGTCGAGCTTGCTCGTAAGCGGCAAGCGTGAGAATATTCGCCACAGGCGAAAATCCCGCTTTCTTTGCTTACCGCGACTCAAAAATTGAAGGCTGACGGTTCTTTCCGTCAGCCTTCTGCCTTATTATCGTCTTGGATCGGAATGATCTGTTCTTTTTTACAAATTTTCTTTATTCATTTCGAATCAAAGCATATCATCTCTACGCATTGTCAAAAAGACTTTGAGCGCAATCACAAAGTTTTTCTTTGTTTTTTGTCAGAAATCTTAAAATCTAAGATAATTTGGTGTTGAGATTATTGTTTTGCCGTGTTATAATAAATGTGTGATCACAGAACGGAGGCGATTTGTTTGGATAATGTTTTATCAATTAGCGAAATTATCAAGCGTTATATAAAATTACGCGGATACAAAATTCAACAGGTTGCAGATATGTTAAATGCAAACTATAAGACATTCGATGGTATTCTCAATCGAGATGTTGTCGATGCTAAATTATTATTTCAACTTGCCAATTTGTTGGAAATCGATCTATGCTGGATGGCACAATTATATGAAAACAAAAAACCTATCAGCTTTTTAGAGCAATTTCAAATGACACGAATGAATCAAGAAATGCGTAATCATGAAATTAAAATGGTGTTATCATGCTTAGATAGACATATTATCGAAAATCCAACAAGTATCAGCGAAATCAAAACGCTCTTATTACGCGACTTCCCTCAACTTTTCTACTTACTTGACGTTTTGTTGCCAGAAAATCACATCATAAGGGTGGCTGTCGAGCGTAATAAGGAGAAATATTACTGTATGCCTCTCGAAGCTCCAATATCGGCACACCGTTTAGGGCGAGGTCGAAGTGCAACCAGTCAGTTTTATGAAGGACACGAAATGTTAAAACAACTAATTCTTGAAAGAAAGGAAAAAATAATGCGATGAAAATTATCTTTTGTAACATCACTTATATGAACAACTATATAGGAATCACTGATGACGATTCAACTAACAAAGGCGGAGCTTGGGTCGTTAAAAATGAGGATGCACACGAACAGTGGAATTTTTTGAATTATAACGGAAATTGTTATGGATTCGTGATGAATCCGGGAGAAAAGTTCTCTATTGAACGAATTGATAAAGAAGCAAAAAATCTTGCGGCTATTGAAGATGTTACCGTTGTTTGGTGTGCAAACAAGACACACAATCAAAACGTGATTGTTGGATGGTATGAACATGCTACATTTTATCGCGAATACCAAGACTGTGTTGTTACACCACTTTATGGCATTGACCGTATATATTGTTGCAAGGCGAAAGCCGAAGACTGCTATCTTCTACCCGAATCATCTAGAGATTTCACGATTGGACGAGCTTCTGTTTGCGGCACAGGAAAGGGGTTGGGACAGCAGAATTATTGGTATGCGGAATCCGCATATGCGAGAACTGAGCTTATTCCCGCGGTTATTAAATATTTCGAGGAACATAAGCATGAGCGCATTAACCGCATAAGCACAGTTTTCGATGCTCCCCCAAATGTGCTTTCTGCATTAAGTAATGTAGAGGCGGACACTGCAACAGAATTGTTCAACGCCGGCAACTTTTGGGAATTTTTGCCCTATGGATATCGAAATTTCTACGCTTCTCCTACCGCAGATAATGCATACGAAATTGCCGAGGCACTCAGTGCACTGTATCAATACGATTCCTCTCTATCATGGTATAAAAAAGTTATTGATATCGAAGGGGAAACATGGAACAACTCTTCCTATATGCCCTATCTGTATCAACAAAGCGGAAATCACGATAAAGCGATTTCTGTCGCAGTTGACCTGCTGAAATATTCCGAAGCAAAAGAAAATGATGTCAAACATGAAATATACGGCATTATTGCAGATAGCTATTACTATCTAAACAATATCACAGAGGCGATCTCTTGGCTTGAAAAAATTCTTGCTGAAAGCAAAAACGAAGAATTGATTAAGCATACAGCTTCGACAAAAGAAACTTGGTGTCAGTTGCTTTAAAAATATTTTTTCAACTTTACTCTCTTTTACTTATCTTTGCCTTTAGCACCGCAACTATTGAGGGGCGACCGTCGTGGTCGCCCCTCTGTGCGTTTATACCGCTTTTGCTTTTTCTTCATCTCGGCTATTTCGACTTTCTTCTTTTCTATCATCTCTGCGAGGAGTTTTTCGCATTCTTCTCTTGTCTTTGCGTACACGTTGAATTTCTTACGCTTACCCACCGCTTCGACCAAAAAGACCGTTTTTGACGGTCTTTTTTCATTCTGTCGAAGTCGACGAGGACGAGAACCCACCTCGCGCATCCTCGCTATGTTAGCACTTTGTTTGTCGCTGATATTTGTTCGCTCTTTACCTTGGCGCGAATTGGGTTCGCATTCTCCGCGAAGAGCGCGTCGAGCTTGCTCGTAAGCGGCAAGCGTGAGAATATTCGCCACAGGCGAAAATCCCGCTTTAGTTTTCCCTTACTCATTGTCTTAGGCAAACTAAATTTTCGCAAAATTAGACCGTCATAGTTTCTTTTCCACAACGGTCTTCTCTTTGTTTAAGGCAGTATATTTTTTTGACATTGTGATTTGCCGTCCATGATATAGTTTCTCAAGCAAATGCATAAAATAATATTGACAAAATCACGGTATCGTGATATAATATTAATACAAGTAATTGAAAAGGAGCTTACCAATGCCTGTATTATCTCAATTTTACGGAATTATAATTAGAATGTACTTTTTGCAAAGCGAGCACAATCCTCCGCACATTCACGCAATTTACAATGAGGATGTCGCTGCTATAGATTTTATGACCGGCGAAGTTCTTGAAGGGCATCTTCCTCCCAAAGCGATGAGCATGGTTAAGGAATGGCTCACCCTCCACAAAAACACTTTGATGGAGATTTGGAAGACACAAGAGTTCAAGAAGATACCGCCACTCGAATAAGGAGGTTACTATGTTCCACAAGATTAAAAATATTTCGGCATTGCCGGACTTTAAGCTCTCGGTGCAGTTCTCCGAGGGAGTAACGAAGATTTACGACGTTAAGCCGTTGTTTGAGAAAATACCGTTCTTTGCTACGCTCAAGAATCAGCCAGAGGTGTTTGCTTCAGTAACTGTTGATGTAGGTGGATACGGCATCGTTTGGAATGATGAGCTTGACCTTTCTTGCGATGAGCTTTGGGAGAACGGTGTGCAGGTTGATACACCATTTGACGGCCTCCTGGCATTCAGTGATGCGACTGAGCTTTGGGGACTTAACGAGAGCACTCTCCGCAAGGCTATTACCTATGGCAAACTCGTGAACGGTGTTGACGTTTGCAAGTTTGGAAAACAGTGGGTTGTCTCCATTGAAGCAATGAAACGTGAGTACGGCAACGCTGGAGATAGGATTTAAGTTCTCGTTTTTCCTTGCAGTATTCTTTGCTTACCGCGACGCAAATTTTGGCTATATATATTACTTAAATGTCATCTTCTCCGGCGCTTCTGTATGAATCGGGATTATTTCGTTTGGATTTACCTTTTTAACCAATTTTTTTATTGATTGGTAATCTGCATGTCCACTGGTGTGAAGAGTAACTACCTCGAGTCCTAGCTGCTCACATTCAGTTAAAAAGCACTTCATGTCATCAGTTTCACGATATCCACTCCAGAATGAATAAACCAATACACCATTATCAAATGACATTTTTGATGCAAGACTTTTCAAATATCGGAGCATTGAAGTTCTGACGCACATTACAAACGGCGTTTTAGCAATTCGGTCTTTTCCCATTCTATGCTCATGCTGAACGAGTCTTTCGTGGCGAGTATGGGATGTGATAAAAGCATATACATCGTTAAATGTCGGGTTTGGTATACTACCACCAATTGCCGATGTGATATCAGCCATATATAATTCTTCAAGGAATATTCTTCCGCTTCTCTTGGAGGCACGGTACATAGTGACTATACGGTCAATGTTCATTGAGGATTGAAGAACAAATACGGGGCCTGTTTTTTGCTTGAACAATTCTACAGCCTGTTCTTCTAATTCTTTTTCACTAATAGCAACATATCCTTCCCTTGAGAGAGTTGTACCTTCGCATATTAGTTTGTCAACTTTGTCGGGTAATTCGGAAAGCAGCCAATCGTAAGGTTTTCTGCCATTACCTCTAAAATCGCCCGTGTAGAGAATACTTTCACTATCGGCTTCACAAAGCAACATATAGCTATCAAAAGCGGAATGATCACAAAGGTATGGCGTTACGGTAATATCACCAATTACTATCTTTTTCTTGTGTTCCAAGAAACCGTGAGGCTTTATGGATGACACACCCTTATAGCCATCCGATGCCTGAATGATTTTAGAACTTTTTTCGCCTATGTACAACGGAATGTCTTTATGAGTGTGGTATGCAAGGCCGAGATGATCTCCGTGGTAATGAGTAACAAATATTGCATCATATCCTTTGCTATCGAACAGACCTTCAATATCCGGAAGCGATTTGTTCTTTTCATCATCCAGTTCAAGCCCGACATCCAGCATGATTTTTGTCTTATCGGTGGAAATTTCTATGATGTTTCCACCGATTTGATTTTGCCCACGGTGAATAAGCACTTTCATCTTACTCACCTAACATCTTTTCTATAAAGTCATTTATACCCATTTCATACCTCTATTGCAAATACGCTTTTTGCTTGACTCAAGTCTATTTTGACCTGATCGCTCGAAGTCATCAAAATACTTGCTGAAACCGATCCGTTCATTTTGGCAATCTCGTTGGCAAAACTTTGACTTTTGCGGTTATAGTCTGCCAGCAAAAACAAAATTTCTACTTTTGATATGTCGGTTCGTGTTATTTCCTTATCCGTCAAGCCAAGCAACTTCTTGACCTTGGATATTTGACAAACGGAATTTAGCATTTCATTAAGCAAATCTTGGTTGTTCAAAACCTCACAGATATCGGCATAATGTGCTGAAATGCCGGCTTTGCCACCAATAGCACCTGTTCCGTACTTATTCTCAACAACAATTACTTTATTGTCCTCATAATATAGCATATCAAGTCGCATGCGACGTCCTATTTGATATTCAATATCTACAATTTCGGGATTGTTTACAAGTAATTGATGCTGATAATCTCGCTCAGGCTTTGGATGGCTTTCAAACCAGCTATCCATTTCACGCATCATCAACTCAAAGTATCGAACGTATGCATCGCAATCATCGCTGCGTAAACTGCTTAACAATTCAAAGTTTGAGTCATCCCCCTTGTTTTTGCAATACTTAGCGTCAAACTTAAAGGAATAACCCCTTTTCTTCTGTGTGATTTTGAGGAGACTGCCGCCTTTATAATAAATACTAATATATCCGTTTCGCACTTCGAGGCTTAAAATATCTCTATTGCTTTTTATCTGATTGCCGAAGAATGCTAATTCTCCACAAAGAAGATCCTCAACAAAACGAGTGTTAATGCATCTCATATACGCCTCCAACCATAGTTGGTAATTATTATATCACATTCTTATTAATATTTCAATCGTTTTGCTTTTCTTTGCTTACCGCAACTCAAAAATTGAAGGCTGACGGAAAATGATATGCACCCCAAAAGTTAGACACTTTTGGAGGTGCATATTTTTTTATGGCAAAGAAAGGTTCAAAACAGAAAAAGTACTCGACAGAATTTAAGATAGGTGTTATAATGGATATGCGAGAACACCGATTAGGATATTGTGAGACAGTGCAGAAGTATAGCTTAGGACCGGTAGAAACTGGTGGAGCAAGAGCTATGCTGCAAAGGTGGGAACGCATATTCTTGGAAGAAGGAGCCGAAGGTCTAATGAAAGAACGCAGAGGCAGAGCTTGCAAAGCGAGCGGTTCTCATAAAGGTCGCCCACCAAAGGTTGATCGAAAGGTAGAAGAAGATCTTATCGCAGAGAATCAAAGACTCAGAATGGAGATCGAGTACTTAAAAAAACTGAGTGCCTTAGTTCTTGCGGAAGAGCAAAAGAACGGCAAAAAGCGTTCATAATTGCTGAACTAAGGCAAAAGTATCCGCTTAAAGATTTGTTAGAGCTTTCCGGGATAGCAAGAAGTACATACTATTACTATCTAAAACAGAAGGATAAAGACAAATAC
>JAZRMT010000173.1:0-3428 GCA_045647805.1 Eubacteriales bacterium
CGCTTTCAATGGCAAGCTCGGGATTGGGGTAGGGGTGATTCGTATTTGCAAAATATGCCGACAGCTTCATAGCACCGTTGGTGTTCATCCAGCCAAGTCCCTCTCCGAAAAGACCGGTTTCGGGATTCTGCTTTGCCTTTATGTAATCGTGCGTAAACTCATACAGTCCTGCGGCTTTGATAAGCGTACCTGCAGTGGAAAGCCTTTGGCCTGTTGACCAGATCGACTTTTGTGACCAGTCGAGCGAGTCTAGATATTCCTTCATCTTTTCTTCGCTCTGTAAATATTCGGGCAGGGTAGAGTTAGACTCGACACCCGACTCCTTTATTCTGTCCTCCGGGAGTGTATAGAGCGGAGTGAGACCGCATCTTTTTAGGATACTCTTGCTATACATGAGATCACGGTTGATTCTCGGACCGGAGGTTATCTTGCCCCAAAGATCCTCGTAGAAGAAACCGTCCGCCTCTTCTTGGTGGTGAAGTATCCACTCGCCAACCTTCTTCTTATACCAATCGGGAAGCTCCATTCCGCCGGCAAGAAGAGCCTCCTGCACAAAGCAAGTACCTTCGGAGAAGGGCGTCATTTCTTCCGAATCACGGGAGGAGATGCTGTAATAAAATCCACCTGTCTTGGGATCGTACAGCTCGTAGAAGTAATTGAGCTGATCCTCGTCAACCAAAAGGTCCAGACGGAGAAGAGCCTCCTGCAATGCCTTCGGGAGCTTATCAAATGAGTTGTCGTTCATATTTGCCTCCATATCTCATATTGCCGTATTAAGCAACGTTTGACTTTATTTTATATGCTTTTTACAAAAAAGTCAAGGGAAACACAAGATTTATTTCATAAATATTTCTTTCTTTTTTTGTTAAAAAAATAACGCTCCCAAAATTGCTTAAAACTCTTGATTTATCTTACAAAATGTGGTATCATTTAATTTGATAAATTAATAAAGGAGGGATTACCATAATCAACCTAAAGCTTGTTCGTGAAAACGGTGACGTAAAATTCAAGGCATTCGGCAATGAGATAGACGAGCATTTTCACGGCGAATACGAAGAAGGCGACAAATTCAAGATCTACTGTGAGTCAAGCTTCCTTAAGATCCGGCTTGATCCTACCTTGAAGGAGTCTATAATCCATCTTCCCGACGGCGTATTTGAGTTTGCTATCCCCTTTGGCAGAGAGCTTAAGTCCTGCTATGCTCCCGGAGCCTTTTCGGGCGACGATCACAGAATAGTCGTTTCCGAGCCTTCGGATTCGGAGATATATGAGGAAAAGCTGATCTCCTTAAACGCCCATGACAGACATAACGTACATAAGTATTTCCCCCATGCTTACGCAAACTTCGTTACCCGTGAGGAGCCCTGCTTCTTCGAGCGTAATGCTATTGACGGCGTTTGCGACAATTCCAACCACGGTGCATATCCCTATCACTCATGGGGCGGCGGACTTCGTGAGGACCTTGAGTTTGAGGTAAGGTTTGGCAGAGAGGTGGAGGTTTCCGAGGTGGTTATCTTCATTCGTGCCGATTTCCCCCACGACACCTATTGGAAGGAAGCAGAGCTTGAGTTTTCAGACGGTGAGAGAAGGCATATTGAGCTTATCAAGACCGCCGAGGGACAGAGCTTCAAGTTTGACAAGAAGGTCACCGAGTTTGTTAAGCTTACGGGACTTAAGCAGCAGCGTCTTGAGGACGGATCGCTGTCCTTTGCCGCACTTTCTCAGATGGAGATCTACGGTAAATACATTAAAAAGGAGATTGAAGGAATGGAAGTAAGAGACGCTTCTAATGCAAAAGACGTCAAGTATTATACTACTGACAGACTCAGAGAGGAATTCCACATTGCGAACCTCTTCACTAAGGATAATATCAGAATGGTGTATAGCCACACCGACAGAATTATAGTAATCGGAATGATGCCCGTTGAGGCTACCCTTACTCTCCAAGCGGGTAAGGAGCTTGCCGCTGAGTACTTCCTTGAGCGTCGCGAGCTCGGTTGTATCAACATCGGCGGCGCAGGCGTTATCACCGTTGACGGTGAGACCTATGAGATGAATCCCCGTGACGGTATCTACGTAGGTAAGGGACATAAGGATCTTAAGTTCAAGAGCGTAGACAAGACTAATCCCGCTAAGTTCTACATCACCTCTTGCCCTGCTCACACCGAGTATCCCACCGTTAAAATCGACATCACCAAGGCTCGTAAGGTTCCTTGCGGATCTGTTGAGGATTGCAACAAGAGAGTTATCAACCAGTATATCCACCCCGAGGTTATGAAGTCCTGCCAGCTTGCTATGGGACTTACCGAGCTTGAGGTTGGCTCCAACTGGAACACCATGCCCTGTCACACTCACGACAGACGTATGGAGGTTTATCTCTACCTTGATATGGGACCTAACGATGCGGTATTCCACATGATGGGTGAGGCTAAGGAGACACGCCACATTATTATGCACAATGAGGAGGCTGTCATATCTCCCTCTTGGTCTATCCACTCGGGTGTCGGTACCAAGAATTACTCCTTCATCTGGGCTATGTGCGGTGAGAACCAGGAGTTCACCGACATGGACCACATTGAAACAAGAGAGCTTAGATAAAAAATATTAAAGTTAAATTAAGGAGAATAAAAAATGGCTTACATTGACAATTTCAGCCTCAAGGGCAAGGTTGCTCTCATTACAGGTGCATCCTACGGTATCGGCTACGCTATTGCAAAGGCTATGGCGGCAGCAGGTGCAAAGATCGTATTCAACGACATTAAGCAGGAGTTCGTAGACAAGGGACTTGCTTCCTATGCAGCTGACGGCATCGACGCTAAGGGTTACGTTTGTGACGTTACCGACGAGGCTGCCGTTATAGATATGGTTGCTAAGATCGAGAAAGAGGTTGGCGTAGTTGACATTCTTGTTAACAACGCAGGTATCATCAAGAGAATCCCCATGCATGAGATGGCAGCTTCCGAGTTCAGACAGGTAATCGACGTTGACCTTAACGCTCCCTTCATCGTTTCTAAGGCAGTTCTTCCTTCTATGATGAAGCAGAAGAGCGGAAAGATCATCAACATCTGCTCTATGATGAGTGAGTTCGGCCGTGAGACCGTTTCCGCATACGCATCCGCAAAGGGCGGACTTAAGATGCTCACCAGAAACATTGCATCCGAGTACGGTGCATACAACATTCAGTGTAACGGCATCGGCCCCGGTTACATTGCAACTCCTCAGACTGCACCCCTTCGTGCTCCTCAGGCAGACGGATCCAAGCATCCCTTCGACCAGTTCATCACCGACACCAAGACTCCCGCAGGCAGATGGGGCGATCCCGAGGATCTTGCAGGTCCCGCAGTGTTCCTCGCTTCCTCTGCTTCCGATTTCGTAAACGGTCAGATCCTTTACGTTGACGGCGGTATCCAGGCTTACTTCGGTAAGTT
>JAZRMT010000174.1:0-28036 GCA_045647805.1 Eubacteriales bacterium
TGAGGAAACATATACCACATCCAATGTGATGTCTTTTTTCCATTTTTAATTTCTTGGAGTGCTATTGGATATGCAATCTCCTGCGCCTGAATGAAACGATCCAAACAATTAATATCCATACTCTTCTCCTCCGTACTTACATTATATCATATCTACATATTAATTTCTAGTTTAAATTAATGCAATTGATTGAGTTTATTTAACAACACATCAATGGCCATTTGCATACCGAGACGAAAAGCATAAATAAATATGGATTTTTCTGCAAGACCAGTGTATTCGCTCCAGCAATCATCGAACTTTTCGAAGACTTCTTTTTGCTCATCATTCAAAGTCGTCAAAAGAGTTTCGTGATGTCGTGCCATGTATTCCATTAATTGCTTCATTTCGGGTGTAGTAGTTCGGCTATCTGTCTCGGGGCAAATATTGCCATACCACAATTCTTCTAATATAGATTTCATTTTATATCCCCCTGTTGACATTTTTATTATATTATAACGTAGAATCGCATATCTGCGAATAGCCCATTACTTTTGTTTGCGAAAATGTTGCAATTAAAATATTTTAGTGTCCAAAACATTTAAAATTTATATATTTTTATTGTATTATATCTTGTAAGAAATTTGGATAGAATTATTAGGTAAAGTATATTATTTTAAAAAATACATATGAAAAGAGGTGAGCAAGTGAAGAAAGTTTTGACTAAGGAAGAAAGCGAGAAGAGATTTGCTGAAGAAGCATGGCTGAACTATTTTAACCGTTATCTTTTTGAACATGGCACAATTTCCGAAAAGGAATACAAAAAGATGACTGAAAAAATCGCGACGAGAAAGTCAAAGCTTTCTCAAAAGACATCCGCAATGTAAATATGTTCACCACATAGATACATTTTGCGGATTTTTTCATTAATTTTTAAATTTTCTGCTAACTTAGAAATTTTCTATTGTCAAATCACGTCGTGTATGTTATAATATCGTTGATAGATAATGATATAACGAACTTTAAGGAGGTAAACATATGGACATATTAAGCATACGTGCTATGCTTCGAACAAAATCTATATATGATATTCCATTAAGAGTAACATATTATGCTCGTGTTTCTTCGGACACAGATGAGCAGTTAAATTCACTTGATAATCAGATTTCATATTACGAAAATTTTATTAAGAAAAATCGAGCATGGACCTTTGTTCCCGGTTATGTTGACGAGGGACTTTCTGGTATCTCTACCAAAAAAAGAAAGCACTTCAACGAAATGATTGAAGATGCTAAAGAGGATATGTTTGATCTTATTATCACAAAAGAAATTTCTCGTTTCGCTCGTAATACATTAGACTCTCTTCAATATACTAGAGAATTGCTTGGATTTGGCGTAGGAATATTCTTTCAGAATGATAACATAAATACACTTGACGAGGATGCAGAGCTTCGCCTCACTATTATGTCTTCTATAGCACAAGATGAGCTACGAAAACTTTCCTCACGTGTAAAATTCGGACATCAACAAGCCATTAAGTCAGGGGTTGTTCTTGGTAATAGCCGAATTTTCGGTTATAAAAAGGATGGAAAACGTCTTATCATAGACGAAAGTCAAGCACCTATGGTCCGTGATTTGTTTAGGCTCTATGCCACGGGAGAATACAGCATGAAACAATTGGAAACATTGTTTTATGAACAGGGTTACCGAAATTACAATGGCAACAAAATCGCTCATACTACTATGTCTGGTATTATCTCAAATCCTAAATATAAGGGTTATTATGTTGGCAACAAAGTGCGTATAGTTGATATGTTCACCAAAAAGCAGAAATTCCTTCCACCCGAAGAATGGGTAATGTTTAAAGATGAAACCGGTGAACTGGTTCCTGCGCTTGTTTCTGAGGAAGTCTGGGATAAAGCAAACGATGTATTGGCTCGTAGAAGCGAAGATGTAAAAAACCGCAAGGGTGTATGTAATCATGCTAATCTTCTAACTGGTAAGTTATTCTGTACACATTGTGGTTGTGCATATTACCGCAGAGAATCTAAAGATAAATACGGAAATATCAACTCTAAGTGGGTTTGTTCAAATAAAATCAATAATGGTGCAGAAGCCTGTCCTTCTTTCCCAATCTACGAAGATGAAATCAAACCTGTTCTCTTTGAAGTTTTCAACGAAACTAGAGTGGATGTAGATGCATTGATTGAGAGTTATACAGAAATGTTCAAATCGTTGGAAGGTGATGATGAAACCCGAAAACGACTCGAAGAACAATATCGAATATTAACTATGGCGGATCAAAAGAAAAACAAACTACTCGAACTTGTTACTACAGGTGCCATTACAACCGCTAACTTCAAATCGATGACTGATACTTGCGATAGAGAGGTCGCAGAAGCTCAAAGAATTATTCACGAGCTGGAAGAAGAATTATTCACACAAGAAGAATACCTAAAACACATTTCAGAAGTAAAAAACAAAATTGGGGCCGCCATTCGTGACGCTAGTTCTGGTATGATTACAACTGAATTTGTGGCACAGTATATCGATAAAATTTTCGTTACAATACTAAATACCGATACTGCAAGACTTGATATCAAGATTTTCACAGGTAAAAATACAGAAAAATGGTTCAAGAAATTGAACGCACGTTCTAAAGGTCGTACGGGTCACACGTCTAAGAAGATGGTTGAGTCCTACGAGAACAACCTCAAGACCAACGGCTAATTTAAAATTAACCAATTCCTTTCCTTTAATAGACAAGTAAAACCTATGGGCTCTGTTGATTGAGTCTGTGGTATGGAGCTGCGGATTTCGCAGCTCCTTTTTAATATAGTATTTCATATAGCAGTTTTAAAAAATTATTAAATACTATCACACAATCGCCCGTAAGTCAATGGATAGTTTTCGGTTAGTGCATTACATTATTGATATTTAATTCTTGACTAAACAATGGCATGATGGTATAATTTAATAGCAAAATCTAAAAGCTTAGTACCTTTACGATACGCTACGAAAGGAAAAAATATAATGAGCATAAAAAAGGATTCTATCACTATATGGATGAATCTTCTAGGATTTGAGAAAAACGACTCAGACAAGGGCGTAAAAAGATTTCTTGACATCACGGGATATAAGCCCGACGCAATTACAGGACTTATGGGACATCCCGACTTTTTCAACCAGCACAGAGGTATGGAAAAGGAGTATATTCTCTCCCCTGACAACTGCTCTTATCAGGCTTCCCCGAGAAATCTTGAAAGAGAGCGTCAGGAATGGACGAATTACGATCTTCGTGAGCTCGTTGCTAACCTGAAAAAAGAGGGCATTCCCTTCTATGCGGGAGTTTTTGGCTCTTATCTTAGTGATGATTACCACCGTGAATGGATAAACGATCATATGGAGCTTCTCCGTCACGGACTTCCTTCCGCAACCGGCAGAAACAAGCTTTTTGTACTAAAAAGATTCAAGGACGGCAGCTACTACGAGGACTTCTTCATTGAAAAGGCGTGCCAGACCTTGACAGATTACGATATGGAGGGATTGCATCTCTCGGACGGCTTCTGCCCTCCTGCGGGCGGAATGCTTCATAATCTTGATTTTTCGATTGATTACGTTGGTCAATTCCTTGAAAAGACCGGACTTACTCTTCCTTCGGAGCTAGCCGCAACTATGTCCGACGATTCCGAGGCGGCACAGGAGGCGAGAGGAGAATGGATATACCGTGAATGGAGGCTGGAGTGGATAGAATTCAACGCATGGCGTTGGGAGTGCTTCTTCAAAAAGCTCTGTACCAGGCTTCACGCAATCGGTAAGAAGGTGCTTGTTCTCGGAATGTATTGCACCGATCCGTTCGAGACACTTTACTGTATTGGTATCAGCCTCAGACGATTGGTAGAAGCGGGCGTCGATTATATTACTGCTAACCTGCTTCCAACCGGATGCTACATAATGGGAAAAGACGAGCGTCCTTACTACTTCTACAAATATATGGCACTTGCTGCAACCTGCGCCGCTCATATGCCTAAGGGGCATCTCATATCTATGCTCGGTGTGCAGGATTCGACGGAGGAATGGAACGCTATATATGACAGACCGGTAATGCACCAGCGTGATATGTATACGATGATGTGCTTCCAGCTCATTGATAAGGACGGAATTTCAAGAGCTTTGGACGGATTCTTCCTATGCCTTGGCGACGGTCTTACAAGACACGACTGGGAATGGGAGAAGGAACGACTTGATATCGCAATGTCGGCAAAGCCCAAAAAGCTTCTTGCTCCTGTTATGCTTTGGTCGGAAAAGGCGTTCGAGGCACTTCTGCCCGAATATATACACACTCGACGCTGGACTCCGCACAAGTATCTTTACGAGCTTATGAAGATCGGTGAATTTATCGGCGGAACTATACTTCCCGAAGCTATAAGTACTCACGAGGGCACACTTTTCGTTCCTAATTTCGATCTTCTTGACGAAGAGGAGCAGAAGGCGGTCGCATCCTATAAGGGAGGTGCTGTCGTTGCAACTGCCTGCCCCGGTTATGATCCTTCAGAGCTTTCTCCCACATTAATTATAGACGACAAATACAGCAGCTATCCCACCCGTGTATTCCTGCTTGGCAAGGAGCTTGACCGACAGACGGCGGAGGTAATAAACGAGCTTATCTCGAGTGACGACGGCACAGAAAACCTTACGGGAGATCTTAAAAACATACCCGAGCCTACCTATACACTTACTGACACTCTCGTTTTCTCGAAGCTTACAAAGGGCTTCCTCAAGGCACTTGCACTTATTCTCGACAAGGTGACCGTAACTCCCTTCAAAATTGACAGACCGCATCTCGTTATGCAGATGCCCGATGGGGCTTACAGACTTTATCTATTCAATGATAGCGAGGAAAAGTACCACAGAGCCTTTGTTAAAGCGGAAAAAGACGTTATAAGTACACGCTTCATATCCAAATTCCCCGTTCTGCCGCCGAAATTTATGGCAGAGGCAAGCACAGAGCTTCATTACACATACGGCAAAGATGTTCCGAAAAACGGATTTCAAGTTAAGATACAGCCCGGCGGTGTAACAATTATGGACGTTTATCTTTAAGCTTTAAATTTAAAAAACAGATTAAGGGCTATCACGTTTAGGCGCAAAAGAAAAAAGAGGTATTGTGTGAAAAAACAGTACCTCTTTTAAAATAAATTAGAATTTGAGGAAAACAGGGTTGAAAAACTACGATTTTCCTCATTTTTATTGTTTTTATTCTATTTTTTAAAACTTTTTCGTTCTTATAAAACGTGACAGCCATTTTATCAGGCTTATCTGACCAATGCGAAGCCAAAGAGCAATGCAAGGGTCGCAGAGAACAAGGTGGATATAAGATTCACGGTGTCATTATTGACAAAGCTTATTCCGCGGTATTTCACCGTAGCTTGACCGCAGTGCTGCTCCTTCTCTAGTATCCTTGAACAGATCTGACACTTATATTTTACCTGGACGAGTGAGCCGAGGAAGCTATCAAACACACCGCCAAGGAACGCTGCCAGTGCTATAAGAAGCATCTCGGATATATTTACAGCTCCGAAGGCAAGTGCCAAAAGGGAAATTCCGAGAGCACCGACCATAGAGGAAAGGGTGCCTAAAGCTGACATTCCGCCGCTTTCGCCTACCTCGCATCTCCTCATACGGAAGGGATCATAAGCCTTTGAGGACAGTGAGCCGATTCCCGAAGCAACGGTATCCGCCAACGCCTCGGCAAGCGAAGCAACGAATCCGAATACGAAAAGTCTGTTATCGGTTATAAGATAAAGAACTGCGAAAATTCCGGCAACAAAACCGTTTGCAAGTACCTGAACGAAGTCACGGCAGGTACCTCTCTTTTCGATATCCTCTTCTCTATGACCACGCTTAGCCTTTATGCGTTTTTTAATTTTATCAACCGCAACTGCGATTGCAAAAAAGCTGATCAGGATGACGAAGCCGAAATTGCCCAAGGCAACAGAGATAGCCAAGTCCAGAAGAATTGCCGTAATAATTCCGCCCACGGTCAAGGCCTTCTTTTCCAGAGAAAAGGCGATAATAAAGGGAGTAATGAGAATCGGAACGATATAATTCACCGTTTCGGGATAATAGATAAGGAAATAGCTGAGAACCGACGTACCGACGGTTATTATTATATTATCAAGCCCAAAGCCGGTAAACAACTCTAACTCGGTAGCAAGAATTGCTATAAAAATACAGTGATAGACACGAAGCCCGAGATCGAGAACTGCGTTAAAAATAAGGGGTGTTATAAGGCATATAACAAATACGGTGAGTGTTCCGAGAAGCGACTTATTACCGAATATTCTGGGATTATATTTTTTCACCGTCTGTCCAACAACAGCCGCAAGTCCGTCGCCAAGGGAGGTACAGAAAACACCGATGCCAAAGGCGTAAATCATATCGGGAACAAATACGGTAACCACTGCCATTATTGACATGGCAACGGCATAGTAGACGGTTCCCGGAGCATTGTCCGAATCGGAGGACATTGCCGGCACCAGCTTAAGCTTATAATCACCGTAAAGAAGGAGGGTGAACAAAAGGCAAACAGCAAGGAAGTGCAGAGAGCCCGCTCCCATATAGTGAGTAAGTATTACCCATTCAAATCCGACGAGAATATGTACAAGTTTACGGGTATATTTTTTCGGAACACCGATTTTAGATACCGCCATGGCAAGAGCAATACATGCCAAAGCATATAAAATACTGAAAACGTAACCTTTTAAAATCATTGTAATACCACACAAAGATTGATTTATTTAATTATACACGAGAGAGGGGATTTTGTCAATAGACCGACGCCCTGCTCGGAAATAATAACGGTTAATTAAATTATTAGGAGGTGAGCCACTAAAGTGTGAATCACCTCCGCAAATTATGCTTCCTCTTCGTCCTTATTCTTGAAACCGGACTCCTCGTCCTCGTTCTCTGTGCCGATATTCTCCTTACCGGGAATGACGATTCCCTTGGTCATAGCCCGAACGTTCTCTTCCCTCTTGTTGTCAATTATCTTCTGCTTAGCCTCCTTAGAAAGTCTAAGATCGGATAATATCTCCTCGCTGATACTGCCATCCTCGAGAGTAAGGAACTTCTCAAAGATATCGGGGTAAACAAATATTTTCTCGACAGAATCAAACTTAACGGTGAAATACTGACCGCGCGTTGAAATTACCGTTCCAATGCCAAATGCCTTGTGTTTAACGTGAAGATTTTCCAGAACCATAACGCCCTCCGATAATTTATTCTTCCATAAAACAATGTTTTTATCCTTCTATATTATATTCAATCGGAAGGATACAATTACATAAAGCGTCGGTTATTATAACAGATAAATGTGTCAAAAGTATGAATAAAAGAGCTTTTTTCTGATTTATTTTTTTTATTCTGATTTATTTAACAAAATGGTCATTCAAGTTTGTTATAAAAGCAAAAAAACGCCGTCTCCTTGCAAATGAGAGACGGCATTTTATATTACTTGATCATCGACTCATCCCACATATCGGGAGCCTCGTAGCCAAGCATATTTACGGTAGTAGCAGCAACGTTTGAAAGACCGAAGTCCTCTCTGCCAAGCTTAACCTCATACTGATCCTTGTGGAAGTTATCATAGATGATGAAGGGAACGGGATTAAGGGTGTGGCTGGTCTTAGCCTTGAAGGAGCCATCCTTGCCCGCCTTGGGAGCACCGGTCTTCTTGTCAACCTCGTACATCTCGTCGGCATTACCGTGGTCTGCTGTAATAAGAGCAACACCGCAAGCCTCGTCAAGAGCCTTAAGAATTCTTGCAAGCTGAAGATCAAGAGCCTCCATAGAGCACTCGGTAGCAAGGAAGGAGCCAGTGTGTCCTACCATATCTCCGTTGGGGAAATTAACTCTGAGATACTTATACTCGCCCGACTGGATGCACTCGATAAGCTTATCGGTGATCTCGGCACCCTTCATCCAAGGTCTCTGCTCGAAGGGAACAACGTCCGAGGGAATCTCAATGTAGGTCTCAAGCTCCTCGGAGAACTTACCCGACTTGTTACCGTTCCAGAAGTAGGTTACGTGGCCGTACTTCTGAGTTTCGGAAATAGCAAGCTCTTTTATTCCCGCAGAAACAAGATATTCGGTCATAGTGTTGGTGATTTCGGGGGGATTAACAAGATATCTTGAAGGGATATGAAGGTCACCGTCGTACTCAAGCATGCCTGCGTAAAGTACGGTGGGAACTCTTTTTCTGTCAAACTTATCAAAGCTCTCGCCTTCCTCAAACGCCTTGGAGATCTCGATGGAGCGGTCACCGCGGAAGTTGAAGAAGATAACGCTGTCGCCGTCCTCAACGGTACCTACGGGCTTGCCGTCCTTAGCAATTACGAAGGGAGGGAGATCCTGGTCGATGACCTTGGTTTCATTTCTGTAAGTGGTAATAGCCTCCTCAGCCGATGCAAAATATCTGCCCTCACCGAGAACGTGAGTTTTCCAGCCTGCCTCAACCATGCCCCAGTTAGCCTCATATCTGTCCATGGTGATCTGCATTCTTCCGCCACCGGATGCGATAGCAATATCAAAGTCATCCGAGCGAAGACCGGTAAGGAACTCCTCGAAGGGGAGTACGTAATCAAGAGCACTGGTCTCTCCAACATCACGTCCGTCAAGAAGGATGTGAACACGAACACGGGATACACCGCAAGACTTTGCCTCGGTGATAAGAGCCTTCAAATGATCTATATGAGAGTGAACGTTTCCGTCGGAGAAAAGACCGAGGAAATGAAGGGTGGAGTTATTCTTCTTTACACCGTCGATAAGAGTACCCCAGGTGTCGGATGCGAAAATCTTACCTGTTTCGATAGACTGAGAAACAAGCTTTGCACCCTGAGCAAATACCTGACCGGAGCCGAGTGCATTGTGTCCGACCTCAGAGTTACCCATATCGTCATCACCGGGGAGACCTACGGCGGTACCGTGAGCCTTGATAGCGAGAGTGGGATAATTCTTCATAAGCATATCAAGGGTGGGGGTGTGAGCCGATGCAACCGCATTTGCACCGTTATCGGGAGCAATTCCTACTCCGTCCATTACGATCGTGAGAAGAGGGCCCTTTACACCCTCGAATTTAGTAGATTTTTTAAGTTGTACCATTTCATTAAGCCTTTCTTATATATCTGCATCCTTCAAATAAAGATGCCCTTTTTCGGTTATAAATCTTTTTCTCTCGGCAAGTGCGTCTCCGAGAAGAACGTCGAACATTCTCGATGTTGCCTCGGCATCGGCGGGCGTTACCGCAATAAGCCTTCTTGTCTGGGGACACATAGTGGTTTGCCACATCATGTCAGAGTCGTTCTCACCAAGTCCCTTGGAACGCTGGAGAGTATATTTTTTTGAGCCGAGCTTTGAAAGTATCTCGGTTTTCTCCCACTCATTATAGGCAAAATAGGATTCACCGCCCGAGGTTATCTCATATAGAGGAGATTCCGCAATAAATATCTTTCCTTTTTCGATAAGCGTGGGGAGAAGACGGTAAAACATAGTGAGAAGAAGCGTTCTTATCTGGAAGCCGTCCTCGTCTGCATCCGTACAGATGATTATCTTGTTCCATTTTAAATTATTATAATCAAAGGTCGCAAGATCGGTCTTCTTAGAGCTCTTGACCTCAACTCCGCAGCCTATTACACGGAGAAGGTCAACTATGATGTCGCTGGCGAAGATCTTCTCGTAGCTCGATTTCATACAGTTAAGAGTTTTACCTCTTACGGGCATAATAGCCTGGAAATCTGCATTTCTTCCCGACTTACAGCTCGACATAGCCGAATCACCCTCAACTATATAGACCTCACGCAAATTGGGATCCTTGGACTGGCAGGTTACGAACTTCTCAACTCTGTTTGAAACGTCCATCGAGCCCTTAAGCTTCTTAGCAATATCCTTAGAGGTGATCTCAGCCTTTTCTCTGGCACGCTTATTAACAAGAACCTGATTGATTATCGTGTTGGCAGAGGAGCTGTTCTCGGTAAGATATATTTCAAGATTGGTCTTGATAAACTCGGTAAGAGCCTTCTGTATAAAGGCATTGGTTATCGCCTTCTTCGTCTGGTTCTCATAAGAGGTCTGAGTAGAGGCGGAATTGATTATTACCGCAAGGTTGTCCGCCATATCATCAAAGGATATCTTCGACTCATTCTTGGCATATTTGTTCTGGTTTTTAATAAATTTATCAATGATCGAGCTGAAAGCGTTCTTAACAGCCTTATCGGGTGCTCCGCCGTATTCAAGGAAGGAGGAGTTGTGATAATACTCCTTCATTCCCGACTGTGCAAAGCAGAAGGTTATTTCCGCCTTAAGCTTATAATCGGGCATGTCCTCTCGGTCACGTCCCTTGGTCTCGAAGCTCCAATAGACGGGAGCGGTCATGGTTATGCCTTCGGTGATCTCGGCAATATAATCCGCAATACCGTTCTCATAATAAAATTCGGATTTATCAAACTTCCCTTTTTCATTCTCAACCTCGAGAATGAAACGGATGCCTGCGTTTACAAACGCCTGACGGCGAAGAGTAGCAGAGAGAAAATCAACCGGAATATCGATCTCCTTAAATACCTGAAGATCGGGACGCCATTTAATTATAGTTCCCCGCTTCTTCATACCCGAAACGATATCGCTCACCTGAAGCTCACCGACAGGATTACCCGTCTTGAAATTCATAGCCGAAAGCGTTTTACCGTTGTAGGACTGAACAGACATATACTCCGAAGAGTACTGCGTAGCGGTAGCACCAAGACCGTTCAGACCGAGGGAAAACTCATACGCCGAGTTTCCATCGTTATTATCATATTTACCGCCGGCATAAAGCTCGCAGAATACAAGCTCCCAGTTAAAGCGTTTCTCCTTCTCGTTATATCCGAGAGGAACTCCTCGTCCAAAATCCTCAACCTCAATGGAAAGGTCCTTATATTTCTTAACGATGATCTTATCGCCATAGCCCTCTCTCGCCTCGTCAACCGAGTTGGCAAGTATTTCTATGAACGAATGCTGACAGCCTATCAGGTCGTCGGAGCCGAAAATTACCGCAGGTCTTTTCCTTACTCGGTCGGCACCCTTGAGACTTTTTATACTCTGATCGCCGTAAGACTTCTTAGCTACAGTTGTTGCCACTATAACCCCTCCTAAATTATTTCCAAACTATATTTTACCATATATTTTTTTATTTGTCAAGATTGTAAATAATTGTTTCCTTTAATCGGAGGTTCTTTCTTTCACAAAGAACATTGCTGATTTTTCTTTCTCGGGAAGGGGGACGGTATCGGTGTTTTCATAGAGCATACCGCTTATAAGGTCACGGTAAGTCGCACGTTCAAAAAGTCTTATTTCACCACCGCAGCTCTTATTAAATACCCCGAGGAATCTGCTGTCACCGTAGACAACCACACCCTCCTTATCCGAATAAACCCGACAGCCCGCGCTCTTGGAAAGTCTGCGGATCTTGTCACTTTTAAGATATGGCTCGGTCAGAATAAGACTGTTCTTTCTACCGCCGTCGATTTTACGGGCGTTTATCGGAGGAAAATCATACTTCCAATCCTCACGCAAAGATTCTGATATACTGTACGAGGTGATTCTTTCGGCATTTTCTAAGGAATACCCATTCTCATCAAATGCTCCGGAGGCGTATGAAAATACTACCGTAACGTCATCGTCTATTGCATCAATAATATTCCGTGTTGCCTTATCCATATAAAAATTGTAGGCAAAAACGATCAGCTTATAATTTGAAAGGTCGAGCTTCGGAAGATCGGCGGCTCTGTATACGTCGGCAATTACTCCGGAGGAGTTTACCTCGTAAATAAATTCACGCAAAAAGCCCTTATGAAGATCCGAGCTCTCTCTGACCGAAAGCATGGAACGCTCGTCAAAAACAATAAGCATATCGGCAATGCTTCTATGCGGGAGCTTTCTCAAAGAATCATTGACCGAAACGATCTTTTTAATCTCATTCATTATAGGCTCGGAGGCAAACCACCCTCCCCCGAGATCCATCCACCAGAATCCCGAATCGTGAGCGAGATTCTTGGAAAATTCTCTCCACATTACGGTAAGAGTATCGGAAATCCCGGACGAAACAAACCCGGCCTTCAGGTCTTGCTCACATTCGGTGGCAAGATAGGTTCTGTTATCAAGCTCGTCAACGAAAAGCTTAGATAGATTTATCGACTGTGCAGGACAAATCTCTCCTCCGGGTTCTCCGGCCTCGCATCTCGCATAGGACTTCGGAGAGGCAAAGAAATCAATATAAGGTGACTCAAGAAGACGGTCTAAAGCGAGATGTCCGCTATAAGCCGCATTGTCAATGAATAGCGAATAACCGTAAAAAGCCCCGACGAGCTTATTTGTTTTGTTCTTGACGATTTTAGCAAAATATTCCAAGGCAGAAGCATTGGTTTTGGATGTGAAGAGATCATAATCAACAACTATTCTGTCCACGTCCCTCGAGCGTAAAAAGCCCTCGAGAGAATCGTGTTTACCCGCACGCATTTCAGGCGTTGGCAATACAAGGCTGTCCTCGGTGATATTCTCCTGACACCATGCTTTACAAAGTGCCTCGGGATTGCCGTACTTTTCAATTCCGTAATTGTAAAACGCCCTTCTGTTGGCGATTCCGTAATCTCCGTAGCGTCTGTTTATTCTGCCCCAGGTCACCGTTTCGCCCGAAATTCCGTAGGCAATGTGATAGCCTATTATTCTGTCGGCATATGGGCTCATTTCAAGTCTGTCGATAAGTCGTGAAAGCGCCTCCCCCGCATCATTAAGCCATTTTTTTGATGAAAAGCTCTGCCTTGCGATCATTCCGCCGACGTTCGGTCTTTTATCAACGTAATCGCCCGAGCGATAGTATCCGCTTTCGGCTTCATAACCGAAATAGTCATGCTTGCTTGTACCGACAAGTGCTCTGATCTCTTCCGGTGTTTTGGGACCGCCGTAATATACGAAAACATCCTCCGGGTTTTCTCTGCACCAATCCACAGGTACGTTCAGCTTTATTCTCGGTATAAAATAAACGTCCTCCCCGAGAGAAAATACAGATTCGACAACTCGGTCGGTCAGAGAATAATCATACTCGTTAACGCCCATCCAGCCAAGATGCAATATGCAGGTATGTATTCTCACTCCGGACTGAAGAAAATCCTTGTGCGAAGCTATCTGCTTTTCAAAGTTTTCGGTAAAGACAAGAGGCTTACCGGACTCATTTTTAAGCGGTGGATCGTAGCAAAATCCAAGTCTTGACCAAAACACGGGATTATTTTTCAGAAGATCGTTTTTCATATTAACCTCCATTCTGTCGCCTACTTGGCGACTGCACAAACATTAACTATTTTTCGGTACCGCCGTTCGGCGGCATTTTGGAAAAAGACTCCAAAATGCGAAAATTTGAGGCGTGAAACGCACTATACGATTAATTAAATGTTACTGAACTTTCACGCTATACACTTCTTAATAATTTCTTCTTAATTTTACCATCGCTTTCATATTTTGTCAATTAAAAATGCGTTTTTTGTTTCATTTTTCTGACCTTTAGTACTTTTTTATTGACACACATTTTTTAAAATGCTATAATATTTGCGAAAATGCTGCAAAAGGAGAGGTCTATGAAGGAAATCGAATATACAGTCGACAAGATAGAGGACGGAAAAACTGTAAAAGACCTCCTTTACGGCAAAGGGCTTTCAAAAACCATCGTAAAAAAAGCAAAGCTTGGCGGAATTTCGGTATCCGGCGAAGTAGTTACGGTCAGAAGGGTGCTGAAAGAGGGTGACACGGTCAACGTAAGGCTGCCCGAGGAGGGCGGCGAGGATATTGAACCGATCAACATTCCTATTACGGTCGTTTACGAGGACGAATATCTTATGGTGGTGGACAAGCCGACGAATATGCCCACTCATCCGTCAAAAGGCAATTCCCTACCCACTCTGGCTAATGCAATTGTGGCAAAAATGGGCAAAGGCTTTATTTTCAGGGCGGTAAACCGACTTGACAGAGATACCTCGGGCCTTGTTCTGATAGCTAAGGATGCTCATTCGGCAAGCAGACTTTCGCTGTCGATGAAGAAAAGAGAGATATTGAAAAAATATCTTGCAGTCGTCGAAGGGATTCCGATCGAAAAGAGCGGTTTTATCGACGCTCCGATAAGAAGAGAAGACGAGGACTCGGTAAAAAGGATAGTTTCGGATGACGGAAAGCCCGCTTTAACGGAATACGAGGTTATTGAAGAAAGATGTGGCTCCTCGCTTCTTGAGGTCACACTGCACACCGGAAGAACGCACCAAATAAGGGTTCATCTTGCCCACATCGGACATCCTTTAATCGGAGATTTCTTGTACGGTGAAAGAAACGAAGAAGGATATTTCCTGCGCTGTCACAGGCTTGTTTTCCCGCATCCGATAACGGGCAAATCCATGGAGATCAATATATAAAACGCTTGCTTTGCAAATCATAGTTTACAAAGCAAGCGTTTATTTATTGTTTCAGCATTTCGAGAAGCTTTTCCTCGGAAATTACTTTTATACCAAGTTCATTCGCCTTAGTCAACTTTGAGCCCGCTTCCTCGCCTGCAACGACGTAGGAGGTCTTCTTGGAAACACTTCCCGACACCTTACCTCCTGCTGACTTTATAAGAGCCGATGCTTGGTCTCTTGACATTGTAGGAAGAGTTCCCGTAAGAACAAAGGTCAGTCCCTCAAGGGTGCTTCCCCTGGCCTCGCTTATCGCCGAGGTAAGGACACCGAGCGAAGAAAGTCTGTCACAAAGCGCTCTTGTTTCTTCCTTGGCAAAGAACTCAACAAGTGCGGTTGCGGTGATATCTCCGATATCGTTTATTGCAACGTAATCCTCAAAGCTAGCTTCGAAAAGAGCCTCCAGCGTCTGCATTTTTCTTGCGATCTCCTCAGCGGCAACCTCACCGACCTGACGGACGCCAAGAGCATAAAGAAGCTTTTCAAGTCCTCTTCCCTTTGATTCTTCTATTGCAGAAACGAGATTCTCGGCACTTTTCTTGCCCATTCTCTCAAGATTTTCAATATCCTCGACACGCAGAGTATAAAGATCAGCAATATCCTTTATCTTACCTGCCGAAAGTAAAAGTTCAACGACCTGAGGGCCAAGTCCTTCAATATTCATTGCTCCCTTTGATGCGAAATGAGTTATACTTCTCGCAGTCTGTGCGGGGCAAGCGGGATTTACACAACGGATAGCGGCTCCGTCACCGCACTCATCTCTGACGACCTTACTTCCGCAGGAGGGACAGCAGCTCGGCATTTCAAAGGGTTGCTCATCTCCGCTCCTTTTCTCGGGAATAGATCTTACTATCTCGGGGATTATCTCACCCGCCTTGCGTACCACGACGGTATCGCCTATTCTTATATCTCGCTCGCTTATAAACTGTGAATTGTGAAGAGTTGCACGTGATACGGTAGTTCCTGCCAGCCTTACGGGTTCAAGATTTGCCGTCGGGGTTAGAACTCCGGTACGGCCAACCTGAATATCTACCGAGATAAGCTTCGTTTCCTTTTCCTCCGGGGGATATTTATATGCCACAGCCCATTTCGGTGTACTGCTTCCCTCGCCTGCACGCACTCGGTCGGCAAGGCTATTCAGCTTAACCACCGCACCGTCCATATCGAATGGCAGAGTTTCTCTGTTTTCTCCAAGATACTCAATATGACGAGAAACTGCTTCATAGCTATCAAGAACGGCGGTATTTGTAATTACGTTAAAGCCAAGATCGGAAAGTCTTTCAAGAGATTCCGAATGGGTGACACATTCCGTCCCGTTTTCGTAAAGAGAGCCCTCCTGAAGATTGAAAACGAGAATATCAAGCCTTCTCGAAGCCGCAACCTTTGGATCAAGCTGTCTTAACGAGCCTGCGGCGGCATTTCTCGGATTAGCAAAGAGCTGCTGCCCCATTTCCTCTCTGACTCGGTTAAGCTCCTCAAAAACACGCTTCGGCATATAAACCTCACCTCTTACACAGAGGTATGGAAGCTTTTCTTTCAGAACAAGGGGGATATTTTTTATCGTCTTAAGGTTTTCCGTTACGTCCTCACCGATAACTCCGTCACCTCTGGTAGCTCCCTTTACAAAAACTCCGTCACGGTATGTTAGCGACACCGAAAGACCGTCTATCTTAGGCTCTACCGAATACTCGGGATCGTTGCCGAGGGTTTGCTTCATTCTGTCTGTAAAATCCTTTAACTCTTCAAACGAAAATACGTCTGTAAGACTGCCCATTTTCACGTTATGAGTAAGCTTCTCAAACTTATCAAGAGCCTTACCGCCTACACGAACGGTGGGAGAATCCGGAGCTTTGTATTCTGGATAGGCGTTCTCAAGCTCGGATAGCTCACGAAACATCATATCATATTCATAGTCGGATATCTTTGGAGCGTCCTTCTCGTAATAAAGCTTTGAATTCTCTATTATCTCACGCCTGAGATATTCGATTCTTTCCTTTGCACCGGACTTGTCCATTATTCTTTCCTTTCGGCGTCATTTTTTCTTAATTAATTGTACCATAACCGAGCTTTTTTGTCAATAAGACAATTAATGAATTACAGCGGTTTGTCGGCTTCATTTAGGGGCGTTTTTTTCTTTTCAAAGGGGCGTAAATGAATTTTCGGTGGGGCTTGACATTCACCTATTTTAATGTATAATTATATCGGAAATTAGTGCGAAAGATTCGTATCATCTAATTAGTCAATTAGTACGTTTCATGCCTCAAATTTTCGCATTTTGAAGCCATATTCCAAAATGCCGCCGAAACGGCGGTACCGAAATTTCGTTAAATGTTTGTGCGGTCGCCCGGTAGGCGACAGAATGGAGATTTTTTATGAATTCTAATAGTAAAACAGGCAGCTCTTCATCAAAAAAGAAAAACCTCGTAGGGGTAAAATACTGGGCATTTCTTAATTTCGGAATACTTCTTATGGCGGTCGGTATATACTTTTTCAAGGCACCGAACGGATTTGCTACGGGCGGAGTCAGTGGCTTGGCGATCATACTTGCAAACATCTTCTCCGACATATCTCAGGCGACGTTTATGTTGGTCATCAACGTTTTGCTTCTCATTGTCGGAATTTTTGTGCTGGGCAAGGAGTGCGGTGGAAGGACTATTTTTTGCTCGCTTATGCTATCCTTGGAGAACTGGCTTTTCGATATTCTGGTTCCGCTGTCGGAGCCGCTTACCGATTATCCTCTCCTCGAGCTTGTTTATGCAGTTCTGCTTACGGGCATAGGTGCGGCAATCATATTCAAGTGCCATGCATCCTCGGGCGGAACCGATATTGTCGCTCTTGTGCTAAAGAAATACACCAGCATGAACGTTGGAACGGCACTTCTGTTCACCGACTTTGCTATTGCGGCTACCACTTTTATAAACTTCAATGGAGAAAACGGTGTTGAGCTTGCGATTCAGACAGGTCTTTTCTCAATGCTCGGACTTTTCGCAAAGGTATTCGTTGTGGACGATATTCTCGACTCAATAAATATGTGTAAATCCTTTACCATAATTACAACAAAGCCAAAGGAGATCGAGGAGTACATACTCAAGGACGTTCACCACGGTGCAACCGTCCTTAAGGCAAAGGGTGCATATACAGGTGACGAAAGAACGGTTATTATGACGGTCTGCAAAAGAAGTGAGGCTATCCAGATAAGAAAATTCGTTTACAATACCGATCCCCATGCTTTTATTATTATTAACAAAACAAGTGAAATTATGGGCAAGGGATTCAGGGATAATATCAATTAAAAAAAGCGGTTACTTTTTACCTATACCGGTATCAGGTAGCCGCATTTTTTTGTTTTAACAAATATCGGGAACAATCTCGTCACCGTGCTCGTCAAGCCAAGCACATGCAACGTCGTATGCCTCGTGGTCGAGATCTGCCATGGTATTTGTGTGGAATACTATGCCCTCTGCCTCGCCTTTCTTTATCTTATCGTAGTAAAAATCGAGCTGAAATTTTACTGCCTCGGCAGTAGCCTTCTTGTTTTCACCGAAATTGTAGAGATAAAGACCGAACATACGGCGGTTATTTTGGGTAAGCTTTTTGAATTTCTCAAATTTCTCGGGGATAAGAGGTACGTCACATTCCTTCCATGTCCACATAATTATACCGTCAAACGCATCGATATAAGGCTGGAAATCCTTATCAGCCGCCTCGTCAAGTCCGAAAAGATAGGTGTAAAGAACCATCCAGGTGTCAAGCGCTCTTACCTCATTGTTATGCATACGGTCGAGTGTTCGCTTAAGATTTTCAAAGGGGAAAAGCTTATATCTCGGGCAGTTTCCCGCATCATCCCAATTTTTGAAGTCGTCGAATACCGCACATTTGATATTGGGAAAATCCTTAGCATCATTGATGATAAGCTCTGCCTTTTCGGGATTTACTGCCGCATTAAAGCAATCCCAACCAACTCCTCTGAGTCTCTTGAAGGATTTATTGTACTGACGTCTGTTAACGTCAACACCTACGGGTACCATAAAGGTGTTTGCAATGCCAAGATAATTGCAACACTCCATAGGCGTCATTCTGGATATTTCTGTGTTTCCAAACTCGTTGTTGTATCTTCCCTCGGGGTGGCCCCAGAGCCAACATCTTTCTCTTAAAAGCATTGCTTTTGTCCTCGTTTTTTGAGTTCTGTTTCGTTTATTTTTCAAAAGACCATCTCTGCCGCATTATCACCGAGCCCTTATTGTCTGGATAAGCGTAGAATACGGTAAGCAGACTTCCGTCGGAAAGCTCAACGGTAGAGGCGTAACCGATATCACAGCCTCGGGTATATTCATTCCAAGAGGGCTTTACGTATTCTGCGTGATAAACGTATTCGGAGGGCTCAAAGGTCTCCCCCTCATCAAAGCTGACGTAAACCTTTATACCAAACGGAATATCTCTATATCCCACAGACACAATTATCGCACCGGAGGAATGGCGCATAATATGAGCGGGAGCACCGCCTCTGTTCTCAAAGAGCTGAACCGGCTCTGTCCATGTTCTGCCACCGTCCTTAGATACCGACTTGAAGAGTGTAAACATACGCTTCCAGTCATTGTTACCGTTGCCTCTTATAAGAGCTATAATAGTACCGTCCTTGAGCTGGAAGGTGTGTTTCTCGTCAAGCTCGTCATTTTTAGCATATAGGCGAGAGGTGTCAATGTCACCGAGATGCTCGCAGGAACCGTCGTCGGTATTGATCTTGTATGCACAAAGGCTTCCGTTTGAGGTACCGAAAAGCGCTCCTACCCACAAAACCGTTCCGTCATCAAGAAGAGTCGGGCCGTGGGGGGAGGTTACGGGACTCTTATAAATAGGGCCGAAGGTCTTGCCGTTATCCCGGCTGATACGGAAGAGCGAGCCAAGAGCAGCCTCTTCCTCCTCCTCGGTAACCATGTCGCAGTAAGAGCTGACAAAAGCCTTCTGTATATCACTTATGCAGTCACGTCTTTTGTTAACCCTGCGCTGAAACTCCATAGTATTATTGAACGTGGTAACGATCAAGCCACTATCGCCAAACGAGCAAAGTCCAACGTCTCTGTCATCAAGACAGGTATCAATGATCGGTGAAGGATGCGTGTAGGATTCGCCCTCATCCGAGCTGAACTGAATAACAGCCTTACCGAAGGGACAGATGTGATCAATACGGTAACCCGAAGCACCAACCGCAATTCTGCCGTCTCGAAGTCTTGCGGCGGTAGGCCAAGCAAAATAATTAAAAACACTTCCGGGATTACTCATTATAATTTTACGGTCACCAATTAATTTAATCTACAAAGCAATTCTCCGTTCTAATTATTTTCCAGCAATAACCTGCTTTGTTCTCTGCTTGAAGAGGACGAGATCAAAGTAAGGATGAATCTCAGGCTCAACCTCGGAAAGATAGTCCATCATCTCGTCAAGAAATGCCATTGCACTCTTAGAATCATTCCTTGAAAGAGCGAAGTATATCCTCGAAAGTCTCTTACAGTACTCGCCGTGGAAGGTGAGCATTCTCCATGATTCTCTATGACATTTATCCGAATTATTAAGGTTTTTCTCAATGATTTTGCTAAATTTGTCAACAATAGTTGGCGTTGTGGCAATAATGTCGCCTATTTTTTCATTGCCTATGATGCCCGCTTTCTTTTTAACAAAATCTGCCGAGCCTGTATCCTGAGCTGTTATATCCGTATGCTGAGTGAGTGATTTCATGTCAAAGATCTCGGATATTTTTTCAAGATATTCAGATGCCGATTTGTAATCCTCACCGAAACAGTCCTGCATATATTTCTCAATATAGCTTTCAATATCAAGCCCGGTATCAAACTGGAACTCGCCTGTAACTGTTGCGGGAAGTCCCGTCGGGAAGAAGGAGCGCTGAGTCTGATCGCTCATAATTCCGTTAAAGCCGGTAACATCGAGCGTCTTGATATCTCTTGCAATCTGTCTTGAGAAAGCCATATAACCGGGATCTGCAAAATGTGCGGTATAAAGATAATACTCGTAAATAAACTTCGGGCCGTCAAATACCCTCTTCCATCCGTCAATGAAGGTGAGAGCCATGGGAAGTCCTTGCTCGGGAAGGCTGAACTTGTTTCTTTCCCACTTAGGGATACCTCCCTCATAACGCTTTGCGGAATAACCCGCACCCGTACCGCAAGCGGCAGTCATGATAAAGCGAGAGGGGTTATTGAGCTTCTCAACAATGGGCGGCCAAAGGGTGTCAACGTAGATGATGAATACTATTTTTGTGTTATTACCCTGCTCTGTCAGCTTAGCGTCAAGCTTATTAAGCATCTGCACGTAGAGGTCGGTGGGGTGATGCTTCACACAATTCTCACACTCGCAGTGATTATCTGCCGCATCGGCAAGCCAGAAGTGAAGGAAGTCGACGTGAGGTCTCTCCCTAAGGTAGTCAGCCAGCCAACTTACGATTTTGTCCTGAACAAATTCCTGAGACATACACATCTGCGTAAAGAACGGTGAGCTACAGAATAGCTCTCGTTTACCGTTTACGAGCGCAAACGCCTTCTTGGTTTCCTCGGGAACGTCGTAATGCTGGCCTGAGATCATATGACGGACACCGAAGGGCTCGTTTAATGCACCGTGACCGAGCGTATGAAGCTGAAGACCGCATTTTTTCACCAATTTCTCAAGGGCAAGACAGTATTCAACGTAGTTTTCATAGGGGATATCGTCATGAGGGAGCTTGGTATTCTCAACGTGTCTGTACCAACGGTTCATATAGTTGTAAGGCACTATCTGCTCTATCATAAAGAGGTTCATGTCGGCCTTGGGGAGCCAAAGAATGGTATCACGCATATGCTCGAAGCTGATAGCCCCCTCGCAGCACTGACCTCTGAAGGGGTAATCGGCAAGCTTACGGTATGTATAGCTATGAGTTGACATATCTTTTTTCGGTATATACTCACCAAGTTCTCCCGGTCTTACCCAGCGGCAGCCCGCGGACTTGAAATATTTATATACTCCCATAAGAACACTACGCTCGTTGCTTCCCGCAAAATAGCCGCAAAGAGAGTCAACCTTAACGTCAATAAGGTCATCAATCATTGCATCCTTCACGCCCTCGTCGGAAATTCCGTAATCGGCAAGAAGTCCAAGGTTCATTGCGGTCCTGTCGTAACCGCCAACAATAATCTCACCCGAAAGCTCGGGAGTCATCATTTTAAGATACTTAAGAAGCTCCTCGGCGGCATAGCGAAGTGTTTCGGTATCTCTGAAAATTTTGATCTTCATAAGCAAAAATCCTTTCAATTTTCTGGTTTTATTATACCTAATGACAAATCCAAAGTCAAGCATTTTAGACAAAAAAATCAAGGCTTTTAAAAATAATTCAAAAGCCTTGAAAAATATAGCATTTTAAGCCGAAAGAAGCTTCTCGAGAGCGGCAATTTTCACCGTTAGAGTGAGCATCTCGGTAGCAAGCTTGACCTCGTCGTCGGTAGGATAGGTAGGAGCTATTCTGAGGTTCTTGTCCTCGGGATCTATGCCGTAGGGGAAGGTTGCACCAACCGAGGTAAGTGTTACACCCGCATTCTTCATAAGCTCGAAAACTCTCTTTGCGGTTCCGGGCATAACGTCGAGAGAAACGAAGTATCCTCCGCGAGGCTTGGTCCACTCGGCAATTCCGAGACCGTCAAGAGATTCAAGAGCGGAAAGAGTTATCTCAATTTTCTTACCGATAAACGCCGCAAGCTTCATCATATGAGAGTGTACCGCTTCCTTATCTGCAAAATAGGCGGTATGGCGGAGCTGATTGAGCTTATCGTAGCCGATGGTCTGAACACCGAGGAACTGACTTATTTGCTTTAAATTAGCGGGGGATGCCGCCATCATAGCAACGCCTGCACCGGGGAAGGTGATCTTGGAGGTGGAGGTAAAGTAGAATATTCTGTCAAGGTTGCCGTACTTCTCCGCCTCATCAAAGATGTTAAGAAGCTCGTCGCCCTCCTCACCGAGATCGTGAACCGCATAAGCGTTATCCCACATAATACGGAAATCGGGTGCTCCGCATTCCATCTTCGCAAGTCGGGTTACAGTCTCGTCGGAATAGGTGTTACCGGTAGGGTTGGAGTACTTGGGAACGCACCAGATGCCCTTTACGGTAGGATCCTTAACAAGACGCTCGACTTCATCCATATCCGGACCGGTGGGAGTCATTTTAACAGAGAGAAGTTCGAAGCCGAAAAGCTCGGTCATCTTGAAATGTCTGTCATAACCGGGGGTGACGCAGATCCACTTCCTCTTCTCTTCCTTGATCCAAGGTTGACTTGAACCGAGAACACCGAACAGAAGTGCTCTTGAAATAGTGTCATACATAAGCTGCAAAGAGGAGTTACCGCCAACAGCGATATATTCCTCCTTAATTCCGAGCATATCTGCAAAAAGCCTCTTCATCTCGGGAATACCGTCAAGCACACCGTAATTACGGCAGTCAACCCCGTTTTCGGAAAAACACTTCTCACGAGGTCTTGCCTCAGAAAGAAGGGGCAGACTTATGTCAAGCTGGTCGGAGTTGGGCTTACCTCTTGAAAGATCAAGCTTAAGCCCGCTTTTTTTATATTCTTCATATTTTTTGAGAAGAGCTTCATATTCCCTTCTCTGTTCTTCCTTGGTAAGTTCTGTGTACTTCTTCATCTTGTTTCCTTTTTTTGAATGAAAATGGTGTCAAAAATTCAAAAAACGCGAATTTTTGCAAAATTACTTCTCTATTATAGTATATTATGAAGGATTTTTCAAGTGATTTTGCAAAATTTATTTATTTTTTAATATTATAATGAAAATAAAAGGAATTTTTCCTTCAAAAACATTACCAAGAAGCCGAAAAGACTTGACAAAATTAGCTAATTGTATTATAATTTATCTGTTGAATTATATCTTGAAAGGACATTTCATTTTTTATGGCACAGAAGGACAAGAAGCTCGTCGAAGAAATTACCGCGATGGACGAGGACTTCGCAAAATGGTACACTGACATTGTTAAGAAGGCTGATCTTATTGATTACTCCAGCGTTAAGGGCTGTATGATCATAAGACCTTACGGTTACGCTATCTGGGAAAATATTCAGAAGATACTCGACGCAAGATTCAAGGAAACGGGCGTAGAAAACGTTTATATGCCTATGTTTATCCCCGAATCGCTTCTCAAGAAGGAGAAGGATCACGTTGAGGGCTTTGCTCCCGAGGTTGCTTGGGTAACACACGGCGGAAACGAAAAGCTCACTGAGCGCCTTTGTGTCCGTCCGACCTCCGAGACTCTCTTCTGTGAGCATTACGCAAATATTATCAAATCTTACAGAGACCTCCCAAAGGTTTATAATCAATGGTGCTCTGTCGTGCGTTGGGAGAAGACCACACGTCCGTTCCTCCGCTCTCGAGAATTCCTCTGGCAGGAAGGTCATACCATGCACAGAACCGCCGAGGAAGCAGAAGCAAGAACTGTTCAGATGCTGAACGTATACGCCGACTTCTTTGAAAACGATCTCGGTATTCCCGTAGTTAAGGGACAGAAGACCGATAAGGAGAAGTTCGCAGGAGCAGAAGCAACCTACACCGTCGAGGCTCTTATGCATGATGGTAAGGCTCTTCAGGGCGGAACCTCCCACAATTTCGGAAACGGATTTGCTAAGGCGTTTGATATTCAGTTCCTTGATTCGGATAATACCCTTAAATATGCTTACGAGACCTCATGGGGTGTTTCTACAAGAATTATCGGTGGTATAATCATGACTCACGGTGATGATTCCGGTCTTGTTCTTCCCCCTTCCGTTGCACCTATCCAGGTTGTTGTAATTCCCGTACAGCAGCACAAGGAGGGCGTAATCGAGGCGGCAAGCAATCTCACCAAAACCCTTAAGGCTGCCGGAATCCGTGTAAAGATGGACGATTCCGACAATTCGCCCGGATGGAAGTTCTCGGAGTATGAGATGAAGGGCGTTCCGCTCAGAATTGAGATCGGTCCTCGTGATATCGCAGAGGGCAAGTGCGTTATTGTAAGACGTGATAACAGAGAGAAGAGCTTTGTTCAGATAGAGAATCTTGTTGAGGAGGTCAACTCCGGCCTTAAGGCTCTCAGAGATGCTATCTATGAGAAGGCACTTCTCAACAGACAAAACAGAACCTTTACCGCAAGCAACTTCGACGAACTCAAGAAGATCGCAGACGAGAACAACGGCTACATCAGAGCTATGTGGTGCGGCGAGCTTGAGTGTGAGCTTAAGCTTAAAGAGGAGGCTGACGTTTCCTCGCGTTGTATGCCCTTTGGCGAGGAGCCCTGCGGCGACAAGTGCGTTTGCTGCGGAAGAGATGCAAAGAAGCTCGTATATTGGGGTAAGGCGTACTAATTAATTAAGATCGGAGGGGCTTTGATGGCTGATAATATTATATCTTCTATGCGCCTTGGCGACGGAAGCTATATTAAGCTTGAATATCACGATTCACTGAAATCGACCTCACTTCTTGCGAAGGAATATGCATCTATGGGGTACCCTGACAAGTACGTTATCTTCACCGATAAGCAGTATTCTTCGCAGATAACCAAAAGTAAACTTTCTGAGGGAGAATACGAGGAGGGCGTTTTCCTTTCTATTATTCTCAGGCCTTCATTCTTCCCTTCCCAGGTTGGACTTTTAGGCCCATTGTGTGCTACTGCCCTGCTTTCCGCTCTTGAACAGCACACCGATCATTCTCTTGGAATTGGTTGGGTGAGCGACGTTTACTGTGATGGAGAGCGAATCGGAGGATGTCTTATTGAGGGAAGGTTAGACAACTTTTCATCCTTTGAATACATGATCGTTTCCTTTGCTATCAAGCCTGACAAAAACAAATTTCCGCCCAAGCTTACCGATATGATAAAAAAAGTATTTGAAAGTGATAATCAATCGGTAGGAATGATTGTTGCAAAGTCGATTATCAGCAGATTTTTCACCGTTTATCAGGACATCAAGAATCCGGAAAAGCACATTGCTCTTTACAGACGCAAATTTATACTCACCGGGAAAAAAATCAAATATTTAAGCGGAGATAAAAAAATTACTTGCAAGGTTGTGGACGTTGATCCTCAAAACTTTTCGCTGATTTGCGAGAAGACTTCGGGAGAGAAAATCAGTATCACTTCCCCTTCAAGCGTTGCAATTCCTAAAAAAATTAAAATTTAATATTCATTCAAGGCTGTCGCATTTAAGCTCATTTTTATGTGCGACAGTCTTTTTTTCGTTTTTACGAGGCTATATTACAAAAAGGCACCCGAAATTCGGGTGCCTTAGTGTTTTGTTAATATTTTGCTTGATTCCGGATTATTTTGCGTAGATTACAATGTTGTCGAGATCGTAATACTGATCGCATGCACCGGTAGTACTGTTCGAACCATATCTGGTCTCGTATCTGATAGTAGGAACAGTTTCGCAAGCAGCGGTAGTGTTTTCAAATGCAAGAGTGTCAGCAACATAGCACTTAATATTCCATGTGCTATCTGCATTCTGAGTAAGTTCATAACGAACATTTACCCACTCACCTACCGCAAAAGTACCATTACCCATTTTCATAGAACTGTTGTCGCTTGATGAGGTCAAACCAACATTCCAAGCAGTTGTGCTACCTACAAACTTAAGCTCAGCATTTTTAGCATTAAGCGCCTTAACCATTCCTATGGTAGCATCACGACGATTTGTAGCTCCGCCCCAACGCATATCGAATTCGTAAACATAGGTTGTAGCTCCTTCAACAGCTGCGGTTGAAAGGAAGACGAAGTTCTGGCTCATTGTTTTTACCTTCTGAACGCGAAGGAAGTAGTTGGTAACACCTTCAACCTCCTCACTCATCAGTCTCTCACCCTTATAAGCGCTGCCTTCTACGGGAGCTGCGGTAGTGAGATTGCTGGTAGTAAAGCCTGAATACATCTGGTTGTTAGCAAAAGCATCAACAATGGGATCACCATAGAAGAACTCCTCACCGCTACGCTCGCCGCAAACGGAGCAGGATACGTAGTAAACTGCCGCCGAGGTATGGCTTGCGGGAGCCTTGAAGTTTGCAAAATTCGCAATCTCCTGATAGTCACAAGGTCCAATGTCATCACCGTACTTGGTATCAACCGAACCGCATCCGTTAGCACAAGCAGCGGAGGAAATTGTTCCGTGCTGGCAGTTTGCGCTACCAGGCACAGCTACGTAATCAACGTAGCTATGCTCAAGAGCGGGATAATTCTCTGCATCCTCATAGGTGTCAGAGTAGTCACAGATACGGCACTTATTGGTAAAGGTACCTACAACACCGCAGGACTGATTATCGTCGTAAACGTAGCCGGTAAGATCGTGGTCACCGGTTGCGAGATGATCAGGATCATCCTCGGTAAAGATGTAGTTACAAGTACCGTTCTGGCAGATTGCGGTACGAGTACCGTTATTTGCACAGTTGCCGTCCTCATTATAGATGAAGTCGCCAAGATTGTGCTCACCGTCAGCGCAAACATCGTTAGTCATCTCATAGATAGACTTATCGATAACGTAACCGGTGATGTTCTTAAGCTCGGTGTGTACGGAGGTGTAATATGTGTCGCCTCTGGTATGGAAGGCGAATCTTACGGCAGACGACGTGTAAGATTTATTAATAATAACAGCGTCACCAATCTTAAACAATATGTCGGAGCCACCGGAAGCATTAGCGGTAATCTCAACTCTAATTCTTACCCATTCACCGTATTTTACGGGAGTGTTAGTTGTGTTGATGGTTACATCACCCTTAGGATTGGTAACATCCGCAAAGATCTGGGGAACGGCAAACACCTTGTAGCTTTGTGAATCCTCAACATCGGTGAAGAACTTGAAGAACAGGGCTCCCTTGTCGGTTTTGCCGGATTTTACAGTAGCACCCATCCATCTGAAGTCGAACTCGAATACCTGAGTATTGTATCCAACGTTCTCATCAACAAAGAAATTAAGGAATACTTCTCCGCCGGTTTTATTCTTACCGTGAGCAAGATATTCATTATTAACGATAGCAGTATAAGCGCCGTTTGCGGTAGGAACCTCCGTAGCCGAGGTGTCCACAGACTTAGAGGACTCAAGATAAGAAGGAATCTTACCCTCTGTAATATTAACCTCGGGAGCAATGATCGGTTTACTGAAGGTATTGTGCGACTTGCATCCGCACCATTCACAAGAGGTGTAGTAATAAATATACTCGAGATCATCGGTGTAGCCCGCAAAGTACTTAAGATCAGCGGTCTCTACGAAGGAGTGATAATCAAGCTTGTTATCAGCGTACTTGGCATCTACATAGTAACAATCCTCTCTTGCACAGACGGCAGACGTTATATCACCGTGCTCACAGGTTGCAGTGCCGGATGTGAAGACATAATCTTCTTCATTGAAAATGTGTTCAAGTGCGGGATGATCCGGATCAAGCTCGGTTACGGTCTTTCCGCAACCGTTGAGACAGGTCTTGGTCATAGTACCGTCTACTTCACACTTAGCATCCTCGTTGTAAACAAAGTC
>JAZRMT010000175.1:0-25110 GCA_045647805.1 Eubacteriales bacterium
AGGGGTAGGAAAGCATAAGCACTATTTTCTTCGCACCTCTCGCAATGCCCTTAAGGCAGACCGAGAAGCGATTACGGCTGAGAATGGGGAAGATAACGCCAACCGTTCCCTCGGGGAACTTGGCTTTGACGTCAGCGGCAATATCGTCTGTGCCGGCATAGTTACCCTGAGCACGGGCAACGATAGCCTCGGTCATGGCAATTATATCGCGGTCGCAAATCGAAAAGCCACCGTCCTCAGCTGCTTCAAGAACGGAGGAGGTTACGATCTCAGCAAGATCGTCTCCCTGACGGATAATGGGTGCTCTGACACCTCTTGATACTGTGCCGATCATACGGCTCATAAAAAAACAGCTCCTTTTTAACCCACAAAAGTGGTAGAATAAAATTCACGCATAATATTATAGCAAAAAAATAAAGGTTTGTAAATAGTTTTTTCAAAAAAGATAAAAAAATGCGAAATTTGCAAAAAAACAGAAGGAAATTGACACTCATTTGTAAAGCGAGAACGATTTTTTTTGGAGCGGACACTCCGAAAATACAAAGTGCCGGTTTGCTAAGATGGCGATGAGCAAAACAAACAAAAAACGCCGATTATGCAAATAAAACTTTGCATATACAGCGTTTTTAACCCTCTAATGCTTCTACACGCTTCTTGATTGCGTTGAACGACTCGTCGCTTATGTGATGCTCGATTTTGCAGGCATCCTCCTGTGCTATTTCCTCGGGGACACCGAGATGAACGAGAAAGCTTGTAAGAAGTCGGTGCCTGTCATACATTTTCTCCGCGACCTCTCTACCCAGCTCGGTCAGAGAAAGATAACCGTCGGAGTCAACGGTGACGTAGCCGCCGCTCTTCAATAGCCCTATTGCTCGGCTGACCGAGGGCTTGGAGAAGCCCATATACTCGCATACGTCAATGGAACGCACGTGCGGAGTACTATTAGTAAGGATGAAAATCGTCTCGAGATACATCTCGCCGGATTCCTGAAGCTGCATATAGACCTCCTTCTTTAGTTTCTTTTAGTATAATATCACAAAATTGTTAATAAATCAAGTGCTTTTTAAATTTTGAGCTGCCATACCCCGCCTTTACAAATTCTCGATTATCAATTTGCACAACGGGTTAGCTTTGGCTAACCTAATTGGGGGCAAAATCGACAAAAATTTATTTTTGAGTCATTTTTTCGCAAAAAGCTATTGACAAGTGGCAGAATTTGGAGTATTATTTATATGGTTAGCAGAGGCTAACCCACCTAATTGAACAATGGAGGTAACTCTTGTGAAGACGGTAAAGGATCTGCGCATTGGCGAAACTGCCACTGTTGTGAAGCTTTACGGAGAGGGCGCAGTGAAGCGCCGTATTATGGATATGGGAATTACCAAGGGTACTACCGTTACCATTCGTAAGGTAGCTCCTCTCGGCGATCCGTTAGAATTAAGAGTGCGAGGCTATGAGCTTTCTATAAGAAAGTCGGATGCCGAGATGATTGAGGTGGAGTAATTCCACCTTACTTTATGGCACTTGGTTAGCACCGACTAACCGCTTTGCGAGTTAATTATTCGAGTAATAACGAAAGGAATTTTGCAATGGAAATCAGAATTGCCTTGGCGGGAAACCCCAACAGCGGCAAGACCACGCTTTTCAATGCGCTGACCGGATCTAATCAGTTCGTTGGTAACTGGCCCGGAGTTACGGTTGAGAAGAAGGAAGGAAAGCTTAAGGAGAGGGAGGACGTTATAGTTACAGACCTTCCGGGTATTTATTCGCTTTCCCCTTATACACTTGAGGAGGTCGTTGCGAGAAATTATCTTGTTGACGAGCGTCCCGAGGTCATTCTCAATATCGTAGACGGAACCAATCTTGAGAGAAACCTTTATCTCACTACCCAGCTTCTTGAGCTTGGCATCCCCGTGGTGGTAGCCGTAAATATGATGGACGTCGTCAGAAAGCGTGGCGACAAGATCGACTTTGACAGTCTTTCTAAGGTGCTTTGTGTTCCCGTGGTTGAAATATCCGCACTTAAGAGCGACGGTGTTTTCGATGCTGCTGAGGTAGCTATTAAGGAGGCCAAAGCTGCTAAGGTGCCTGCTATCCGTCACAGCTTTTCCGGAGAGGTTGAGCATACGATCGCTCATATTGAGGAGGCGGTTCTTCACGATCTTCCCGAGGAAAGACAGAGATGGTATGCTATCAAGATCTTTGAAAGAGACGAGAAGGTTATTGAAAAGCTCGGTATATCAGAGGAAACGGTATCTCATATAGAGCGCGATATCAAGAGTGCCGAGATGGCACTTGACGATGATGCGGAGAGTATTATCACTAACGAGAGATACGTTTACATAACGAATTTCCTTAAGGGCGTTTATAAGAAAAAGAATCCCGACGGACTCACCGTGTCGGACAAGATAGACAAGGTTGTCACTAACAGATGGCTTGCACTTCCTATCTTCGGTCTTGTAATGTTCCTTGTTTACTTTATTTCGGTAACAACTGTCGGTACTTGGGTAACCGACTTCACAAACGACGGTCTCTTTGGCGACGGCTTCCACCTTTTCGGCATCGGAAGCGGTAAGTACGAGGAGGCAGTAGAGGAATACGTTGAGGAAAACAAAATCTTCGAGTTTGTTGATGCCTACGTTACAGCGGCGGAGGAGTCGGGTGCAGACGTTGCAGGTCTTGACGATATAAGAGACGCAATAGACGCAGGTGACTTTGGTGCTCTTGAGGAGGCGGTAGCCGCTTACGGATCACAGATAGCCGTAGGAGTTGACGAATCAGGCGAGGTAATAACTCTTGACGCCGCATTCGAGGCGGCTGTTGAGGAAGCTCCCGCTCCCGGGGATTATCCCGTATGGGTTCCCGGTATTCCGGTTCTTATCGGAAACGTTCTTGAGGCAGTCAATTGTGCCGAATGGCTCGAGAGTCTTATTCTCGACGGTATAGTCGGTGGCGTTGGCGCGGTTCTCGGATTTGTTCCTCAGATCCTCGTTCTGTTCATTTTCCTTGCATTTCTTGAGGCTTGCGGATATATGTCACGCATTGCTTTTGTAATGGATAGACTGTTCAGAAAGTTCGGTCTTTCGGGTAAATCCTTCATTCCCATGCTAATCGGTACGGGCTGCGGAGTTCCCGGCATCATGGCATCGAGAACCATTGAGAATGAAAGCGACCGGCGAATGACTATCATTACCACCACCTTTATCCCCTGCGGAGCAAAGCTTCCTATTATAGCTCTCATTGCCGGCGCGCTCTTCGACGGTGCTTGGTGGGTTGCTCCTCTCGCTTACTTTATCGGTATTGCGGCAATTGTCGTGTCGGGAATTATTCTGAAAAAGACCAAGACCTTTGCAGGTGAGGTTGCTCCCTTCGTAATGGAGCTTCCCGCATATCATCTCCCCACCGTTCCCAATCTCTTCCGTTCCATGTGGGACCGAGGCTATGCCTTCATCAAAAAGGCGGGAAGCATTATTCTTCTTTCCACTATTATCATCTGGCTCTGCTCAAACTTCGGAAACGTTGACGGCTCATTCGGATTTAGTCTTGATATCGCACTTGAGGATACCATTCTCGGCTACTTCGGTAAGGGTGTTGGATGGATATTCGCTCCTCTTGGCTTCTCTGGCATCGAGACCTCGGTTGCTACCTTCATGGGCCTTGTCGCTAAGGAAGAGGTCGTTGCAGTTCTTGGAGTGCTTGACTTCGCAGGAATGGGCAGACTTGCTGCATTCTCCTTCCTTGTTTTCAATCTCCTGTGTGCACCCTGCTTTGCGGCTATGGGAGCGATCAGACGTGAGATGAACAGTGCTAAATGGACGGCATTTGCTATCGGATATCAGTGTGTATTCGCATACGCTGTCTCACTTTGTATCTACCAGCTCGGTATGCTCTTCACAGGCAATTTTGGAGTACATATAATAGGCTCTATCATTGCTTTTGCAATCATTGCTTTCACGGTTTACATGATTGTAAGACCTTATAAGGAGTATGTTTCCAAGGAGTCAAAGAAGCTCTCTATTAAGTGATTTTTTGGTCAAACCGTGACTTAAAGTAAAGGACGGTTTACATTATGCTGGATTTTTTGGCAAATAACATAGGCACAATAGTTATCGCGCTCTTGCTCGGAGTTGTTGTGGCGGCAGTGGTTACCGCCATGGTAAAGAGCAAGAAATCCGGCGGCTCGGCTTGCGGCGGCGGATGCAGCGGCTGTCCGTTTAGCGGAAAGTGCCAAGGTGCTGAGGGCGGTACGAACGACAGCACCGACAAATAACCTCCATGTCTGTCATATCTGACAAGACCGAAAAGAGCGAAGCTATCATGGGTAGCTTCGCTCTGATTTTTTGCATAAACCGAGTGAATGAGTATTTTTTTGTTGACAAAAATATAGAATTATGTTATAATTAAAACAAAAAATTATTTATTTTATTTTGGAGAGTCTGATATGAAAAAGTTGATTTGTATTCTTGTATTGCTTCTTGCTTTTATGCTTTGTCTTTCGTCCTGCCAGCCGGTTGCCGCGAATGACAAAGGAAACAAGGATAATGATATCAGTGATAAGGACGACGACTCCGGCAAGGACGACACCGGCAAGGATGACGACGACACCGATGATAAAAACAACGGCGGCGACGACGAAAACAACGGCGGTGGTGACGAAAACAACGGAGGCGACGACGAAAACAACGGCGGTGACGACGAAAATGAGGACCATCCCACCGACACGGAAGATGAAAATTTCATTTTTGATCCGGCAAGCGAGCTTTATTTCATAGTTGACGAATACTCCTCCAAATCGACCACTGTTATCGAGATTATAAATACGGTAGATTTTCACAAAAATTCTGATGCCATGTCGATATACACCAATGACAGCTCCGCTCCTAATAAGCATGAGATAATAATCGGTAATACCGAAAGAGAGCTTTCCAAGACTGCGATGCGACGTCTGAATCGGTTGGATACTAACACCGATACCGATGTCAGATACGTTATTTATTCTGACGGCTATTCCATTGCGGTTGTTTACGACGAGGATGATGAAATAGCAATAGAAAGCGCACTTTCCTACCTTCTTGAACTCTGTGATACCTCGAAGCTGGTTCTTTCTCACGGAGTGGTAAAGGAAGAGGTGATAGACGTTTATGATTATTACGATGCCCTGGATACCGAACGTGAGAACGAGGTTTACAAGGCAATGGCGGAAAAGGTTGCCTCTCTGACAGACGAGCAGGTGGGTGCGGATCTTGCCAACGCAATGAGACAGTTCTATTCTCTTTACACAAACGATCTTGTACTTTGGCTTGCAAACCTTTACGAGCCCTCTATCTGCGTATGTAACGGTCTTTACGGAGAGAGCGAATGTAAGAATACAAAGTACTGCGGAACGGCAGCGTTCTATTATTCCAATTCCGCAAGAGATACTATCGGATATCTTCCCGACGTAGAGTCCACGTTTCAGGCACTCGGATTACTTAATTCCACCGGAATAACCAGAAAATACGATGCTTCCTGGAAGGGAATGCTCGATGATGAAATGCTTGACGGCATTCTCGCATTCGTAAGAGCTATTCAGAGAGAGGACGGTTATTTCGTTCATCCCCAGTGGACCAACCCCGGAACCTCACGTATTTCCCGAGACCTTAACTGGTCTACCTCGATTTTGAAGACAATCGGTGCATCACCCTATTACACAACTCCCACCGGACTTAAGGGCATCGGCGCTCCTTCGGCAAGCTCTTCTATTCTGAGCGGACAGCTTACAGGCTCGACTGCGGTTGCCTGCTCAAGCGTGATCCTTGCTAATCAGTCCTATCTGCCCCACCTTGAGAGTATTGAGACCTTTAAGACATATCTTGACGGCCTTAACGTGAGGACGAATTCCTATTCGGCAGGCAATACCCTTGCCGCACAGGCGTCACAGATATCCGCCAGAGATAAGGCGCTCGGGCTTACAGCTCCCAACTCGCTCTATCAGACAATGATAGATCATCTTAACGCCAATCAGAATCCCGAGAACGGAACATGGGACTGGAAGAAGCCCGGGGACGACGGCTATGATCTTTACTTCCAGGTAAACGGTCTGATGAAGATCAGCGGAGTGTACGGAAGCAGCCGCCCCTTGCAGTATGTTGAACAGGCGTGCGAGACGGCTATTGAAGCAATTACATATGATAAAAAAATCGGCGCGGCTGTCGATATTTATAACCCTTGGTTTGCATTAACGAACATTTTTGGCAATCTCAAAGGCTGTGGAGGCGAAGAGGGGCGTGAGAAAATCGCAGCACTTCGTCAGCGGCTTTATGAGAGCGCACCCGAGACGCTGATAGCTACAAGAGATAAGATTTCTATCTGTAAAAAGCTGGATGGCTCATTCTCTTATTCACCTAAGTATTCAAGCTCCACCTCCCAGGGAGCTCCCGCCGCGGTACCCAATTCTGTTGAGGGTGACGTAAACGGAACGGTGCTTTCCTGCTCGGGACTTCTGGATTACGTGTACTCGGCACTGGGGCTTTCCGGCTCGACTAAGGTTCCGCTGTTCGGTGATTGCGAGAGGCTTATGTTTATGAATGAGATAAGATCTCTTAAGCATTTTGATAAGCCAAACACCAACATAATTATCGAAGCGGAGGATTATGAGTCATATTCTCCCGGTGATATTCCCGAGAATGATTCACGTTATACCGGTAAGGTCAACAGCGGCAGTAACGGTGGTATCATCAAGGTCGTTGAGAGGGAAGACGGAGAGGGCAACGCCCTTTTGATAGATTCCAAGGTCGCAAGTGCCGGTGACTACGTTTACATAAAGAATCAGTCGGTAAATCCCGCTGCTACTACCTTTATATTCGAGGGTGATTTCTGTCTTGCATCCTCAAGCTCCGCATATCCCATTCAGATCTTTATGGGATCGGCGTATATGTTTAGCTTGAGAGTTGTAGACGGTAACGTTCGTATCTATGAATGCTCCTCCGCAACCGCTACGAACTCTGTCACCAGAGACCTCGGTGTGAGCGTTCCTCTCGGTCAGTGGTTCAGAGTAAAGGTAGAGTATTATTACGACACTCACGACGACGTGCGTATTAAGTTCTACTTTGACGGTGATCTGACCGATGAAAACGGAATCGAGCTTATTGCGGTTACCGACAACTATTACGACAAAAACGGAAATAAGATAAAGGGTCCCGGCGGTACTCCCTCTAAGTCTTACACCGAAACTCAGATATATACCATTTCGGACGCTGTTGTCAGTCTGATGATAGACAACGTGGCGTCTTACACGACCACCGATAAGTACACACCCGCCTCCGATCCCGACGGAAAGCTTACGTTTAATATCGATGCCGAGGGAGAAAACAAGGTCTACGACTTCAATGACGGAATGCTTCCCGAGGATATTACCGTATCCTCCGACACTGCCTTTGGCTTTGCTGACGGTGCTGACGGCAAGAGTCTCGAGATCTCCTCGCCTTCCCAAAAGGTATCTCTCACCGTTCCCGTAAACAACGTCAAGACCTCGGGCGAGTGCGTTTCGGTTTCCTACGATATCCTCTGCACAGACGCAACGGTGGGCAGCACCGTTATGACCTTGGTTGAGAGTGAAAAATTCGGTGATGTAGTCGGATATGCCCTCGTTGCCGAAAGCGGTGCCGACGGCAAATATCTTGCGATATATGAATATAACGGTGCTCTCGGTGCCCGTGTCGGAGAAGTCGGGATCGCCCTTGGAAAGCAGACCGAGCTTAAGGTTGATTATTACAGCGACTACCGTGCAACTATTTTCTACGTTGACGGTGAGTTCGTCGGTGCTTCCTCTGTAATTTACAACGGCGGTAACAGACGTGTGGCATCCAAGGCTGTTATGAGCTTTGTCGGAGGAAAGACCTATACGCTCAGTATAGATAACCTTACGGTAGAGAGAACCGACAAGAAATACGTTGATGCGGTTAAGCCTGACATAGACAGTCAGATCACCGATTTCGAGGGTGATAATTCCTCGGTGATCTTCGGTGAAAACAGCTCCGTAACGAATTATATGGGCTCGAGTATGGCTAAGCTCGAGTCGGGCTCCGGCTATGCAGAGATAAAGATACCGATTCAGCAGAGAAGTAAAATAATTTCTGCGGTAGACGTTGAGCTTGAGATTTTATATCAGATCGCAAATAAGGACGGTGTTGCTCATAACGTAGCGGTTACCGATGCCGAGGGCAACGTGATCTTCGGCGTTACTCTCGTGGTTAACGGCGAGAGCATTGAGCTTTATGAAATGCATCGCTCGGGAGAACCCAAGATGCTTCTTGCGACACTTAGTGCTTCCGAACAGATCAAGATCGGCTTCGAGCTATCCTTGGATAAAGAGTCTGCCTATATATTCGCAGGCGGCAAGTGTGTAACGCAGACCTCCAACTTCGCTTATCCCGAGAATATAGAGAAGGAAGCGGCATATCTTACCGTAAGCAGCGGCAAGGCAAGCTCCGTGCTGCTTGTTGACAACGTAAAGGCGGAGACGCTTTACAAGGTTTATGAGAATAAGAAGGTGGAATCTCTTCCCAACCTCGAGAACGAAGGCACTCTTACCTTTGAGCAGAGCAATATCAGCTCTCTTCCCGCAAGGCTTTACCAGTATCTCGGTTCGGGTGCCTCTGTGAGAGTTCAGAACGTGCTTGATAAGGTCACGGGCGAGTACTCAAACGCTGCTATCTTCCACACCAAGTCGGGTAACAACGACAAGGTCGGAATTCAGACTACGGGCGGCGAGAATCTATCCTCTTATAGCTGTGTCACCTTTGAGACCGATTTTAAGATGGACTTCTATGCGGGTGATCAATACCGTTATTGGTTCTACTTCTCGAAGAATGTGGAGGGCTCATCCGACATAATCTATCAGCTCGGCTTGGGAGTTATCGGCGGTAAGCTTTACTTCTTCGACCGCTCTGCCTCCTCGGGCTATATCGAAAATAGGTTCTATACCGATCTTACGGTAGCCGATCTCAGCGAATGGCACAACCTAAAGGTTGAGTATTACGCAGGAGATAAGGATACTGCCAGAATAAGGCTGTTTATTGATGACGAGCTTATTTTCGTAAGTGACAATTATTACGGACGTACAAGAAATGAGAATTGTCCTGCGTCGAGGACCGGCGTAAAGAAGGTGTTCTTCTACTCCTTTGCCAATACCGACGCTGATCTGTATCTTGACAATATGTCTCTTACCGGCTCGGATGCAACCTGCGATGACACGGTAGGCGAAAAGTAAATTTATAACAGAACGGCGTTTCTCCGAAAAGAGGGCGCCGTTCCTCTTTTTACAGAATGCAAAAAGGGGATCGGATTTTAAAAATATTTTGGAAAGCAAATAAAGGCAAAATGAAGGATTGTGCAAAATGTATAAAGCCGGCCTTTAATATTTGGTCAAAAAATATATTGATAAATATTTTGCGCTATGGTATAATATTTTCAAAAACATAACAAAACAATATTGGAGGCGCTTATGAAGAACAGATTGTTTGCTCTGCTCTTAATTTTGACCTTGGCTTTGGCTCTGCTTTGCTCCTGCTTTGCAGTTCAGAATCCCTCGGACGGTAAGGATAATAATGATCAAACCGATAAGGACGATAAGGATGATGACGACAAGGACGACGGCAAAACCGACGAGGACGACGGCAAGACCGACGATGATGACGGCAAGACCGACGATGACGACGGCAAAACCGACGATGACGACGGCAAGACCGACGATGACGACGGCAAGACCGACGATGATGACGGCAAAACAGACGATGACGACGGCAAAACAGACGATGACGACGGCAAAACCGACGATGATGACGGCAAGACCGACGAGGACGACGGCAAGACCGACGATGATGACGGCAAGACCGACGAGGACGACGGCAAGACCGACGAGGACGACGGCAAGACCGAGCCCGATAATCTGATATATAACCTATCAAGTGAGCTTTATCTTATACGTGAGCCCGGCTTTGACGAGGATCTGTTCTTAGAAGTTATGAACACCTTTGATTCCACCAGACACGAGATAGTCAAGCTTGCTGCGGTTGATTCGGCTCCTCATGCACATGAGATCGTTATAGGAAATACCGAAAGAGCGATATCTAAGGAGGCTAAGAGACTCCTTGGCAGAATTGATAAGAACAAGGATTCCGACGTAGGCTTCTACATTTATTCGGACGGCTCCTCGGTTGCAATAGTTTTCGATGATGATCCCGACGGCATCACAGCCACTCTTGCAATAAACTATTTCCTCGATAATTATATCAAGGATGAGCTTATATTGCCAAAGGGCAGAGTTTATTCCGAGGCGCTGGATCTTGTTGACGATTACGGTGCTTCGGTTGACGAGGCTTACGAAAATGAAATGTGGGCTCTTATGGAAGAAACCATAGGCGGTCAGACGGGTAAAAACTTCGTGAATTCGATGAAGCAATTCTACTCCATATATTCCAGTGATATGGTAATATGGCTGGCAGATCTGTATGAGCCGTCTATTTGCATATGTAACGGACTTTACGGCAAGGAAGAGTGTGAGGGCACTAAGTACTGCGGAACGGCGGGATTCTATTACTCCAATTCCGCAAGAGATACCGCCGGCTTCCTTCCCGATGTGGAGACCACCTATCAGGCTTTGATGCTTCTGAATTCCACCGGTATTACCAGAGTATCCGGGGGCTGGAAGAATATGATCGACGACGATATCCTCGCCTCCATTGGAAGGTTCGTTCAGGAGCTTCAGGAGGAGGACGGTGATTTCGTTCATCCTCAATGGGCTCATCTCGAGCTTGGAATATCAAGACAGTCCAGAGATCTTAAGTGGGCGACCGAGCTTCTTGAAATGCTGGATATGAAGCCCTATTACACTACAAAAACGGGTATTCCCGGTATCGGCGCACCCAGCAGAACCTCTTCGGCACTAAGTACGCCTATCAGAGAAAGCGCTGTTACTGCGGTTTCCAGAGTTGTAGCCGTATCAAGCACGCTTCCCGAGCTTCGGAATGACGTTTCGTTTAAGGCGTATCTCGAAAGCCTCAATATAAAATATAATTCTTATGGTGGCGGTAACCAAATTGCATCTCTTCTCGGGCAGATAACCGCAAGAGATAACGAGCTTGCCAAGGAAGGCGCAAGCTACCGACTTATAGATATACTTATCGACTTCCTTAACGAGAACCGTAATACCGAGACCGGAACCTGGGATCATACTCCCAAGACCGATCCGAATTATTCGGTATACGAGGGTGTAAACGGTCTTATGAAGATCGCATCCTCCTATAATACCGCCAAGGTTGCTATTCCGTACGCTGAGGAAGCGTGTAATTCGGCAATCGAGGCGATAACCTCCTCCGAGAAGGTTGGAGAAATAGTTGACGTTTACAACCCCTGGCACGCTCTGACTCTTCTTTTCAACAACCTTATCGAATTCGGCGGAAGCAGTGGCAGATCGCTTGTCGAAAATCTCAGACAAACTCTTTATTCTAAAGGTCCGGAAATGCTTTCCGTCACCGGTGAGCGAGTTCTTATGTTTGTAAAAACAGGCGGATGCTTCTCTTATAACAAAGATTATTCTGCCTCCAATTCCCAGGGCTGTCCCGCTGCTGTTATATACAGCAGAGAGGGTGACGTAAACGGAACTGTGCTTGCCTCCTCCGGACTTCTCGATTATATGTATAGCGCATTGGGACTTAAATCCTGCAAGGTACCGCTCTTCGGAGAGACCGAGCGTATTATGTTTATGGAGGAAATAAGAAGTCTTAACCCCGGAAAGAAGCCTCCCGAGGATCTCTCATACGAGGTGGAGGGATTTGAAGAGGATGAGGTAGGCGAAGAGCCGATCGGTCAGGACATTTCCTATAAAACCGTTTCGGAAAACGCAAGCATCAAGGTAGTAAAGAGGGATGGCGGAGAGGGCAACGCTCTCAGAATAGATTCCAACTACTTCGTCAATAACAGTGAAAGCGTAACGGTAAAATGCCGTTCACTCTCTAATATCGCAAAGACCTTCGTGTTTGAGGGCGATTTCTGTGTCCTGAACACCAACCGCCAATATTCGGTTCAGGTGAAGATGGGCTCGGCGTATATGTTTGCTATTAAATTCGAGAATGATAAGCTTTCGCTCTGGGAATGCTCGTCCTCCAGTAATTCAAAGTCGCTGAATACCAAATTTGACGAAACTCCAGAGCTTGGCGATTGGTTCAGAATCAAGGTTGAATATTACAGAGGCGATGCGGATACTGTACGTATCAAATTTTACTATGACAATCTTGAGGACGATGAGGGAATGAAGCTCATCGCAGTTACCGATAATTACTACGACGAGAAGGGCTATAAACTTAACGGCGGAAGCGGTACACCCTCGTCGCTCTACGAAAATACCCTTATTTACGTTCTTTCGGATGCTACGGTCAGCATGATGATAGATAACGTGGCGTCTTACAAGACCAACGACGAGTATACACCCGTCACCGATCCGAATAATCAGCCCTCCTTTAACGTAGATGCTCCCGACAGAAGCGAGGAGAAGCATAGCTATGAGGACGGTAGCATTCCCGAGAAATTTACCGTTTCGGGTAATATTTCCGTAACGGAAAAGGATGCTAACAAGCTTCTGGGTGTAAGCAGCTCTTCTGCCGATGCACGTATAACCATGCCGCTCAATCTTCGTACCAAAACGGCTAACAGTGCGGTGCTGGATACCTTAGTTTACGTTGAAAATGCCGAGGTCGGCAAGACTGCTATGAGAATTATTGGCAACGAGAATACCGGTAACGTGTTCGGCTATGCCTTAATTTGCGAGGAGGATTCCGGCGGAAAGTATCTTGCAATCTACGAATATGCGGGTGAACTCGGTGCGAAGATCCCCGGTGCCATTATTCCTATCGGTGATATGACGAGGCTCAGAATTGAGTATTACAACGATAACGATACCTCCCTTGTTTACCTTAACGATGAGTTTGTAGGTGCATCCGGAGCGATTTATACCGGTGCGGCTACCAGATCTGTGACAAGGATGCTCATGGTATTCCCGAAGAGTGAAAGCTCTCTTATGCTGGATGATACCGTTTGCGAGCGGAATTATCTTGATTTCTCCGAGGCAACTAAGCCTAAAAATGATTCGGATGCAGAGGACTTTGATGATGTAGCCACCGATATGACTCTTGAAGGCGGTGCGGCGGTGACCAAGGACGGCACCGACAGTCTGCTTAAGCTCGATTCGGTGAATTCCTCCTTCGCAGCGGTATGCATTCCTGTAAATAAACGCTCCGATATTTCTTCGGTTGCTATTCTTGAGGCTGCTATCAGTCTCAGCACTCCGAAGGGCTCGGGTGTTTCTCATCGTATTCTGTTCGTCGATGCTCTCGGTGAGACGGTATATGCACTATTACTTGTTGTCTCGGACGGTAGAGTGGGAGTATATGAGGTTTGCACCTCCGGAATGGCAATTTCGCCTCTTTGCGGTTTTGACGTAGGAGAGACGGTCAAGCTCAGAATTGAGTATTTTTCTAAAGAAAAGACAACTTATATTTACATAAATGATGTTGTTGTGGCAGAATCGGGCATAGTTTCTTATACTGATACCTACCGAAACGCTGTTGATTCTATCAGAATAGAATCGGCTGATGCAGGCTCGGTTCTTGCTTTGGATGATCTTAAGGCGGAGACGGTATACGAGAGCTTTACAGAAAAGACCGTTCAGCCCGAGAAAAATACCGAGAGCGGAAAGATAACCTTTGAGAAGAGCAGTAACGGCTCGCTTCCCGGGCATCTTATCTCTACTCTTAACAGCGATGCCGCATCCTTAAGAATAGAGGAGCTTCTTAATTCGGTAACCGGAGAAACCTCCAAGGGTGCGATATTCAAGACCGGCGCGGAAAACAACGACAGTCTCGGTATCAGTGCGGAGGAGTCCCTTGATGACTGCTCTATGATCACCTTTGAGGTCGATTTCAAGATCGAGAGCAGCTCCTCCAGTCCGCTATATCAGATCTTCTTCTCGGAGGACAGACAGTCTGCCGACGATATTGGATATTTAATATTTATTGACAGAAATTCTGACGGAACTCTCGTACTGTCCGATTATTCGAGAGCCTCCAAGGCCGATGGAAAGCATAACGTTCTTGTTTCGGGAATAGATGCAAAGGTCTGGAACAGACTCCGCATTGAATTCTACAAGGGCAGCAAGGACAGCGTAAGAATTAAGATATACTTTAATGATAAGCTTGAGTTTGTAAGTGATAATTATTTCGGTTACAGCCTTGCTGATCCCGACAGCTATCCTGAGCCCAACAATAATATCAAAAACGTTTATTTCTACTCATTCCTCTCTACCGTAGGCACAATGTACGTCGATAATATGAGCCTTGTCGGCTCCGACGGAGTATGCCTTGATGAGGTAGGAGACAGATAAAAATTTACAATTTATATAAAAAAGTACAAATTTATGGCACGATTGTGTATTTACAAATATACTCAGTCGTGCTATAATATTATTGCATCGAGCAAATAATCCGCACAAAAAGGAGGAACTATTTTGAAAAAACTGCTTATTTTAATGCTCGTTCTCATGCTTAGCATCTCGGTTTTCGCTTCCTGTGCCCTTCAGCCGGTAAATAACGGCAATTCGAACAGCGATAAGAGCGATAAGGATGATAAGGACGACGATGACTCCAATAAGGACGATGACTCCAATAATGACGATGACTCCGACAAGGACGACGACTCCAATAAGGACGATGACTCCGGTAATGACGACGGCACTACCGATGACGGCAATGACGACGGCACTACCGATGACGGCAATGACGACGGCACCACCGATGACGGTAAGGACGACGGCACCACCGATGACGGTAAGGACGACGGCACCACCGATGACGGTAAGGATGACGGCACCACCGACGACGGTAAGGATGACGGCACAGGTGAGGATATCGGAGAGGTCATAGAGAATATGATTTACAACTCCACCTCCGCTCTTAATATAGTCGTTGGAAGCAACGTGAAGGGCGCGCTTGCCCTCAAGCTTTCCGAGGAGCTCTTCTTTGTAAGAGACGAGATGCCCGTGACTGTAAATGATGAAGCAGCACCCATCGAGCACGAGATCATACTTGGTGCGACCTCAAGAGATCTTACCGCCACCGCGATGATGCGTCTAAACCGTATGATCGAGGACTATCAAAGCGCTGATGAGAGCTGCTACATAATATACTCCGACGGATCTTCCATAGCAATAGTATTCGACGATGATTACGACGGTGTAGCACAGCAGCTTGCCATAGAGCATTTCTTGGCGAATTATGTTCGAGATAGCTTTGCTCATCCCGCAGGCATCGTAGATCAGGTTAAGATAAATCTTATTGATGACTATTATACTCCCAAGGATGAGGCACGTAGAAACACCGTCGTCGAGGCGGCGAGAGAAAAGCTCGGTAACGATACGGTAAATGCTCTTTTGAGCATGGCATCTCTTTATGATATCCGACTTGTTGAGTGGATGGCAGGACTTTACGATCCCTGTATATGCGTTTGCGTAGGTCTTGGCGAGGAGGAATGTCAGAATACCAAATACTGCAAGGCACAGGGCGGAGGCTTCTACTTCTCCAATTCCGCGAGAGACAACATAGGCTATCTTCCCGATCTTGAGTCCACAAGACAGGCTCTTGATATGCTTAATATGTCCGGCATGACCTGGATGTACGGCGGTAATTATTATTCCGGCGCGCTTCCTTCGGAAATGCTTCAGGCAATCGGAAGATATACCCAGGTATTGCAGAGCTCAAGCGACGGATATTTCCGTCATCCTCAGTGGGCACATCTTGCCGACTACGATATGCGTCTTAACAGAGACCTTTCCTGGGCTACCACGCTTCTTAATGCCGCGGGAATGCGTCCCTATTACACTACTCCCACCGGAATTACCGGAATGGGCGCTCCCTCCGATACGGCAAATGAGCTTACTCCCAATCTCGGTGAGTCCTCCGTATCTGCCGTTTCCAAGGTAGTTGCCGTAGCAAGCTATCCCGCTATTCTTGAAAGCGTGGATACGTTTAAGGCATTCCTTGCTACTCTCGATAAGAGCATCAGAACCAGCTCCTACGGAACGGGAAGCCGTCTTTCCACTTACAGCGCGCAGATCCAGGCAAGAGACAGATCCCTTGGCGGCACACCTCTTATGGATACGCTTATCGAGTGGCTTAACGGACACATGAACCCCGAAAGAGGAACCTGGGTTTGGGATGAGGCAAACGGCGGCATCAGCTCGCAGATGGGTAAATTCGCCGAGACCAACGGCGTAATGAAGATCTGCGGTATTTACGGCGCGGCAAAGGCAGCGTGGCCAAACGGTCTTAAGTGTATGGAAACCTGCGTTGAGGTGCTTACCGGCGATGAGGTTGCCACCGGTGGAGTTGATGTATATAACGCATGGACCGCGATTCGAGGCGTTTACAGCTGCGTTGTAAATTATAATTCTCTCGAGGAGCAGGAAGCGGCAAAGGAGTTCATGAGTAACTTCCGTCAAAACGCTACCGATGCGGTTATTGCCTCCAGAGATAAGCTCGCTAACTTCAAGCGTGAGGACGGATCCTTCTCCTATTCTCCTACCGGCGGTTCTGGCGTTTCTATGGGAATGCCCACTCAGGTCAAGGGTACCTCAGAGGGTGACGTTAACGGAGCGCTTATCGCATCTGTTGACTGCTGGGAAAGAATGAGCTCGGCACTCGGAATCACTAAGATACCTATATTCGGCTCGGCGGAAATGCATCATTTCCGAAAGCTGATAGCCGATGCCGATCCGGTAATCAAGCAGGGCGCAAACTTCGATTACACGGTCGTTGACTTCGAGGATGATGAGGTTGGCGAGGAGCCGCTCAGCGGTGTAACCTTCGGTAAAGCTTCTACCGTGGGTGCGCTTACCGTCGCTTACGATGAGGAAAAGAACACTAACTACCTGGAATTTGTAACCGGTAAGGCAAGCTCGGGCGATACCCTCAGAGTTACCTGCGAGAGCAAGGCAACTACCGCTGCCGCATTCGTTTTCGAGGGTGATCTCTGCGTCAAGGAAGCTAGCTACGAGTATATGTATCAGATACAGATCGGTAGCATCGGTTATCTTATTCAGCTGAAAAAGTCAGGCAATAAGGTTAAGCTTATAGAAGCATCCTCCGACGATTCCGCTCTTGCACTTAATATGGACCTTGGAGCCGACATCAATATGGGCGATTGGTTCAGACTTAAGGTTATCTACTTCTTAGGCGATCACGATACAGTACGTATCAAGGTTTACTTCGACAATCTTTCCGACGGTGAGGATGAGCTTCAGCTCTTAGCCGTTTCGGATAACTACTATGACAAGAACGGTGATAAGTTCAACGGAAAGGGAAAACCCTCTACCACTTATACCCATGCCGCGATATACGCCTATGCATCCTTAGAAGGAACCATGCTTCTCGACAATCTTGCGGCATACAGATCCAAGGATGTGTATACTCAGGAGGCAGATCCCGACAATCAGCCTCTCTACAACGTCGATCCTCCGGATTCTCCCGCTAAGACCTACGATTTCGAGGATGAAGCTCTATCAGAGGACATAACCGTTAAGAGCGGAGAGGTCAGTATTTCCGACGGAGAGCTTCATATCAGCTCAAAGACGGAACTCTCGCTTCCCATTAACATGAGAACGGCGGGCTCCAAGTGCGCAACCGTTTCCTTCGATCTTACCGCTGCCGACGCTAAGGGGGGTACCAATCTCCTTACTATCACACTGAGCGAGCCTTTAGGCAAAATGTTCACTCTAATATTCCGAGTTGCCGAGGATGAGGCCGGAAAGTATATTGCCTGTGTTGAGAAGAATGAGGCAGAGGGAGCTACTATCTCCGGCGTCAGGATTTCCGCAACAGATAAAAATAACATCAGGGTAGATTACCACCACGACGAGGACGTTGCGCTGATATACGTCAACGAGGAATTCGTGGGTGCTTCCGGCACGATCTACAAGGGTGCCAACAGGAGAACCGTAAGGACGCTTACCGTTTCCACGTCTACAAGTACTGCTATTGCACTCGACAATCTTGTGTTTGAGAAGAATCTGAACAGCTATGATGAGGCTACAAAGCCCAATAAGGATTCTGTAATATACGACTTCGAGGACGGAGCAAAGGATGAGACCATGACCGGCGGAGCGAGCATTGTTCGCTCGGCTCACAGCGGCAGCTGGGAAAACGTTGCCAAGCTGGTTTACGGCTCCACTCCCGCAGTTCTCTCTGTTCCGATTAATCACAGAGCTAATCTGTATTCGCTCTTAACTCTCGAGGCTAAGCTGTACTTTGAATCTGCGCAGATAAACGGAGATTCAAATATGCTCAGCGTTAAGGATTACGACGGTAACACTATATTTGCTATTGCCATCAAGGTGAACGGTAATCTTATTGAGCTTTACGAGGTAGGTGGCGGCGGCATCGCTTCCTCGAGAATAGCCTCGTTTGACAAGAGCAAGATCGTTAATCTTAAGGTTTTGATTTATCCCGAGGATAAGATGGTTCATTTCTATATAGACGGAGTCTGCGTTGCTAAATCCAGCGTGTTTGCGGACACCTCTCTGCTTTCGGCAAGACCTGCAAGCTTTGAGATAGCCACCTCCACGGTAAAGTCTACGCTTCTCGTTGATAACGTAAAGGCGGAGACGATTTACGAGATATATCAGAGCGTTACCGCAAAGGGTGAGGGGAATACCGGTATCTCTAATCCTCTTGATTTTGAAAAGAGCAGCACCGGCTCTCTTCCCGCGGGTATTATTAAGTCTGCTCAGAATTTCAGAGTTGAGAATCTCTTCAATACAATAACAGGTGAGTATTCCAACGTCGGTGTAATGGATACTATCAGAGGAAGAAACGAAAAGATCGGTGTTAGTCTTGGTGCTGTCAACACAGAATCCTGCGTTACCTTTGAGACCGATCTTATGATCAGCGGAGCTGAGTACGATTATATTACTCAGATATTCTTCACCGATAAGAATAACGAGCCCTCCAAGGGTAGTATTTACGGATTGGTAATCTCGAAGTCGTCAAACGGCTTCATAATTTCGGATTATACCGCTGCCGCAGGAAGGGGAACGACGCTTGTTTCCGGACTTTCCTATGATACCTGGTACAAACTGAAGCTTGAGTACTTCGTGCTTGAAAACGGTGAGGCAAGGATGAAGGTATATATCAACGGTGAGCTTAAGTACGTCTCCGATAGGCATTATGAAGTATCCTCCGGAGCTTCTCCCAGAGTGGACGTCAAGAGCGTAATGTTCTATACGTTCCAAGATTCCAAGTGCTCTATCTACGTTGATAATATGTCTCTTACCTCCTCGGACGCTACCTGCGACGACACGGTTGGTAAAAAGTAAAATTGCATAATTTTCTGCAGGCTTGTCAGCAATGGCAAGCCCGCTTTTATAAACTTGTTTTGATAAAAAGTAAATTGTTGAGGGGTACGTGTTATCGGATAAGAGCGAATCACTTTAGAATGTCACATTCGGAAATTGACAAATGCTGTATTTTTCTTTATAATGAAATATATTAAGTAATTATGGAAAGGATCAAATATTTGAAAATCAGGGTATTCGCGATATTTCTCGCCTTGCTTCTTATGCTTTCCTTGTTTGCCTCTTGTAATTTTTCCACTGCTTCTTCGGGTGGCAATTCTGATACGAGCGACGACAAGGACGATAACGACAAAAACGACGACGATGACGGCAAAACCGACGACGATGACGGCAAAACCGACGATGACGACGGCAAAACCGACGAAGACGACGGCAAAACCGACGAAGACGACGGCAAAACCGACGAAGACGACGGCAAAACCGACGATGATGACAGCAAAACCGACGAAGACGACGGCAAGACCGACGAAGACGACGGCAAAACCGACGATGATGACAGCAAAACCGACGAAGACGACGGCAAAACCGATGATGACGACAAGATAGAGGAGCCGGATAATCTTATTTACAACTCGACCTCTGAGCTGTATCTGATAATTGATCCGACCGTTACAAGTTCTTACGTTTCGGAGTTCGCAGCCGAGCTTAGCTACGTCAGAGAAAAGGTTGTCAATTACGCCGCGGTTGATTCCGAGCTTCACGCTCATGAAATTGTAATAGGTAATACCGACAGAGCTATATCCAAGACCGCAAGGGACAGAATGGCAAGATGGGAAAAGAACTCCGAGGATGAGTTTTTGTTCTTCATATACTCAAACGGCTCCTCTATCGCAATAGTCTGGGAGGAGGCTGATGAGGGAATAACAGCCGAGCTAGCTATTAAGTATGCCTATGAGAATCTTATCAATGAGTCACTTATTGCGGCACCGGGTGAGGTGTATCTGGGCAGAGTAGATCTGGTTGAGTACTATGCCGCCTACGATGAGGAAAATTATGAAAAGCGTTGGGCAAGCTTTGAGGAAAAATACGGCAAGGAGCTTACCGATGCCTTCAAGCAGCTCTACGCCGTTTATTCCGCTGACTGTATTGTATGGCTTGCCAATCTTTACGATCCGGATATCTGCGTATGTCAGGATCTTTACGGTGAGGAGGAATGCTCCGGCACCAAGTACTGCGGTACGGGCGGATTCTATTATTCCAATTCAGCAAGAGACACTCTGGGTTATCTTCCGGATGTGGAAAGTACCCATCAGGCGCTTAATTTTCTTACCTCCGCGGGACTTGACAGCTCCTACCTTAACATTATAACCGATGAGATGAAACAGCAGATAGGCGATTTCGTTTACGCTCTTGAGGAGCCTAACGGATATTTCTACCACCCTCAGTGGGGTATTGAATTTACCGACGCAAGGCTTACGAGAAGAGGAAGAGATCTTTCTTGGTCTGTCGGTATTCTCAGCGTCCTCGGCAGAACACCTAAGTACACCACCGCATCCGGTATGAAGGGTGAGGACGTGCTGGGTACGTCGGGACGCCTTACGGATAAGCTCGGTGTTGGAAGCGTTTCTGCGGTCTCCAAGGTAATAGCTACCTCGGATGATGCCTATGCCTCTCATCTTCAGGATCTCGATTCCTTCATAGCCTACCTCGATTCAAAGGATCTGAGGAATAATTCCTACGGTGTAGGAAGCGAGCTTTCCTCCCAGACCTCACAGATAATAGCAAGAGATAAACAAATAGGAACTCTAGACAACCCAACACCTCTTGCGGATTATCTTATCAATTGGCTCAATGAAGGTCAGAATCCCGAGACCGGTCATTGGGACTTTAAGCGTCCCGGAGAGGTTGGCTACCGTGATTACCACGGTACTAACGGCTTACTTAAAATATCCGGAATATACACCAATTTGGGTGTAGAAATGCCCTATGCCAGAGAGGCGGCAATGTCGGCTATGGCCGATATTGTAAATCCCGCAGAGATAGGTGCTGTCGTAGATCTTTACAATACCTGGTTTTCTTTAAAGAATATTATTAACAACTTGAATGAATGCGGCGGTGAAGAGGGGGCGGCTCTTGCCGTTGAAATACGGGACGAGCTGAGGGCTGCCGCTCCGGATGCCATTATCGTGTCAAGAGATAAGATCAAGGATTTCCTTAAGACCGACGGATCGGCGTCCTACCTTCGCAATCAGTCCTCGCCTACCTCCCAGGGCTGTCCTTCGGCGGTTCCCGGAACTAACGAGGGCGACGTTAACGGTTCCACTATAGCTATCAACGGCATCATCGGCAATATTGCCGCGGCACTTGAAATAAGCAAGCCCGCGCTTTTCGGAAAGACCGAGAGATATCTTTTCAAGAAGACTGTGGAAAATCTCAGTCCTATAACCAAGGTTGACGATACCTCTTCTCCCGAGCCAATCGACTTTGATTACGAGGACACGGGCGCACCCTCCGAGGAGCTGACCGTTCTTGCGGGTAACGGAGGAACTGCAAACGTTGTTTTGGATCCTACCGAAAGATCGGACGGAAACGTAGTGCACATCACCTCTGTCAGCGGAGCGGGAGATACGATAAAAATACCCGTTCAGAACTCCTCCGGACTTGCAAATTCATATATATTTGAAGGAGATTTCTATATTTCCGAGGCAACCAGCGATTATCTTCTTCAGCTTACGATAGATGCCTGCTACATGATAACCTTCAGGCTCGTTACCGATGAGAGCGATCCCGATTACGGCAGAATAAGAATGGTGGAATCCTCCTCCTCGACCGGTACCGTTTCCATAGACAGATATCTTGGAGTAACGGTTGATAAGGATAGCTGGTTCAGAATCAGAATGGAGTACTATTACGGCAGTGAAAATGACGTAAGGATCAAATTCTATGCCGATACCGATCTTACCGATAAAGAGGGCGTAAAGCTTTACGCTATAAGCGACAATTACCGTGACGAATCGGGTGGGAAGGTAAACAGCGGCTCATCAACTCCCTCCAAGAGCTTCTATATTTCGCAGATATACGTTATGAGAAGCGCGAGCCTTGATATGTATATTGACAATCTCGGCTGCTACGTAAGCAAGCAGAGCTATTCTTCGGTTCTCGGACCGAATGACGATCCCTATTTCAACATTGATACCGAGGATAGAGAAGAGGTCAAGTACGGTTTTGAGGACGGAAGCATTCATGAGGATATTACCGTAGATTCTCAGGACGGCTCGGTATACGTTACCGAAAATAACACCCTCGCTCTTGGCGGCTCTGAGAACCTGTCATCCGTAAGCCTTCCGATCACCGTGAGAGAGGCGGCCGCTAAGTGTGCGCTCGGCAGCTTCAATCTGCTCGTGACCGACTTAGAGGTTGGCAAGGAGGCTCTTATCATTACGGGAATGGACGGCAAGGAGAAGATATTCAGCCTCGTTCTTACGGGTGAAGAGGATGAGGAAGGAAAATATCTCAGCATTTCTCCGAAGAACCTTACTTCCGATCCGCCTATTGACGGTGCGAGGATCCCTGTCGGCAAGTCTGTTGTACTGAGCCTCGAATACTATCACCTCGAGGACGTTATTCTTGTGTACGTTGACGGAGAATTCGTCGGAGCAAGCACCAAGCTTCACGACGAGGGAAACAGAAGGATCATGGATTCTCTGATGATCTCGACGGTGAAGGGAAGTGCGGTATCGGCTGAGCTTGACGATATTATCTGCGAGATGAACGCCACGCTCTTTGTTGACGCGGTGGCTCCCGATAAGCCCGAGAAGGTATATGACTTTGAAACCGACAGCGATGATGTTCAGCTTAACGGCTCCGGTGTTGCAATTCAGCTTACGGGAGGTGATAAGGCTGCCGTAATGAATTCTGCCGTTAATAAGGGAAGCATCTCTGTTCCCGTGAACGTTAGGTCCGGCGTTATTAATTCTGTTGTATTCAAGGTGGATCTTGATTATCTTTCGCTTCCCGAAAACGGAGATACTCACAAAATAAGCTTTGCCGATTCCGACGGTAACCTTATCTGTGCCTTCGTAATCTCGTATGACGATAAGGCGATAGGTCTTTACGAGGTTGGAAAGGGCGGAAGACTCACCTCGCCTCTTTATACCTTCGATGCTGACAAAACGGTATCGGTTGATCTTGAGATTTTCATTGGTGCGAAAACGGTACACGTTCTCAGAAGAGCCGAGGTCGTTGCCAAGAGCAGCGTCTTTGTCGGTGAGGAATATCTTGATTCCGACTTTTCCTCCGTTAGTATCGAAAGTCTTGATGCTAAATCTACCGTAACCGTTGATGAGCTGAGATGTGAGGCTCTGTATAAGGTCTACAAGTCGGTGAAGCCTGCCGCGGTCGATAATCCCGAGACCGATTTTACCGCAGGTCTTACCTTTGAGCATTCAAGCTCGGGTAACCTCCCCTCGGCTATCTACACGCTTACTTACGGTGATAATTATACCGCTATAGAAAATATCTACAACGATCTTACCGAGGAATACTCCAACGTGCTTGTATTAAATAAGACCGGAGCGGGAAATGACGAGCTTGCATTCGTTGCGAACCTCGATAATTCCGAGGCAGCGTCGGTGGTATTTGAAGCGGATATCAAGCTGAATATCACTACGGCAGGCTGTGCTTACAGAATTTACTTCGGATCTGATAATAAGGGCACAAGTCCGATGTATTTGTTGCAGCTGTGCAGAAATTCGGCAAACAACGTATATCTCGAGGACGTTTCTTCCGCTTCGGACGGTGCTTTGAGCAACTACTACGACATTGGCGTAAAGGGTGGCGAATGGTTCAATCTCCGAGTAGAGCTCTATGAGGGCGACCGTGAAACGGTGAGATTCAAAATATACGTAAACGGTGCTCTCGTCGGCACCTCGGATAACTTCAACGGAAAGCATAATGCGGATGCAACCGTAAACAAGCTCCCCAAAACAATGCGTCTGTACTGTATGGGTGCAACACGCGGAGCGGTATATTTTGATAACGTCAGAATGTATTCCTCGGATATGACATTCGAGAACTCTGTAAAATAACAAAATCCAAACGGAGCCGACTTGCTCGAAAGAGTGAGAAGGCTCCTTTTTTGTGGATAAATGTAAAATAAAGTTGACATATATCGGCTTTTTCGCTTTTTTACATTTGCATTTTGATAACGATTCGCTTTTGAAATCTGCGTCGAGAAGCGAAAAACTCCCGACAGGATAAAAACCGTTTCGTCAAAATGCACATTTTATAAAAATATTTTTAGTTAAAATGAGAATTGAAGAATTAGGTTTTTTATGGTAAAATTGAAATAAAAAAAGCTCTACTGAAAGGAAAGCAAATATGAAACTTAAATTATTCGGAGTTTTGCTTGCAATGATCCTTGCAATTTGTACGCTTGTATCTTGTAATATGCAGCTTGCTACACCCGGAAACGGTTCAGACACAAGCGACAGCAAGGACGATAAAGACGACAAAGACGATAAAGACGACAAGGATGACGGCAAAACCGATGATGACGACGGCAAAACCGACGATGACGACGGCAAAACCGACGATGACGACGGCAAGACCGATGATGACGACGGCAAGACCGACGATGACGACGGCAAGACCGATGAAGACGACGGCAAGACCGATGATGAGGACGGCAAAACCGATGATGACGACGGAAACAACGGAGATGACGATGAACC
>JAZRMT010000176.1:0-2410 GCA_045647805.1 Eubacteriales bacterium
CGCCAAACCATTACTATTATACTTGGAGGTTTAATTGTTTTCAATCGGCTCGCATAAAGCTCGCTGTTTTATTGTTACTAAAGTCGTTTCTCTGCCCCCAGTAGAACTGGGGGTTGTTTTGTTAACACAAAACGATAAGCAAAAAGACCGCACGTCGGTCTTTTTGCTTATAATGCAAGGAGAAAGCCATTGATAAGTAAAGAAACATTTACAAAAAGGCAGGTCCATCTTGACTTTCACACATCGCCGGATATTCAGAGAATAGGCGAGAATTTTTCAAAGGAGAATTTTCAATCAGCATTGAGGCTAGGCTCCGTAGAAAGCATCACTGTGTTCGCAAAATGTCACCACGGACTATGCTACTATCCCACAAGAGAGGGGAAAATGCACCCGCACCTTGATTTTGATCTAACGGGATCCATGGTTGATGCTGCACAAGAGATAGGCGTCAGAGCACCGATTTATATAACCGCAGGATGGTCGGATCATGATGCTAAGGAGCATCCCGAATGGATAGCAAAAAGACACGACGGAAGCGAATTTACCAGTCCCGGATATGCGGATTTAAGCGATCCCGAAGCACCTAAAAACCACTGTGCGTGGCAGACATTATGCCTTAACGACGGTAACGGATACACCGAGCATATTTACAGACTTACAGAAGAAATATGTAAGAGATACTCTAAAGTGGACGGTCTTTTCTATGACATCTGTATCATTCACGACGAGTGCTACTGCGAAAGCTGCGTCAAGGGTATGAAGGCTATGGGACTTAACCCTGACAAGCGAGAAGACGCAAAAACCTATTTTATCGAAAAACGCCGGGCATTTATGAAAAAGTGCGGCGAGATTATGAGAAAATATCACCCGTCTGCCACTATTTTCTTCAATAGTGGCGGAGCTAACCAATATAAGAATGCTTACCATGACCTACAGACTCACTACGAAATGGAAGATCTGCCCACAGCATGGGGCGGCTACAACAAGCTTCCTCTTCGAGCAAAGTTCTTTGAGGGTTACGGGAAGCCCACTCTTGCCATGACCGGCAAGTTTCATCTTGATTGGGGCGAATTCGGCGGCTTCAAGCCTAAGGAAGCACTGAAATACGAGATAGTGCTTATGGCGCTTTACGGGGTTGGCGCTTCGATCGGAGATCACCTGCACCCGGACGGTGAGATGGAAGCGGAGACTTATAGAAATATTGGCTTTGCTTACGATTACATTGAAAAAATAGCCGCCTATTGCTACGGTGGAAAATCAATAGCAAATCTCGGTGTGTATCCTTCTGATATAGCAGCCGCAAACGAGGGTATTTCCAACATCCTCTGTGAAAATCAGATTGATTATGACGTTGTAGTTAACAACAATTTTTCACGCTATGACACCGTAATATTTTCCGAGGGGACAAAGCTTGACGAAGCGGGGCTCACCGAACTTAAGAAATATCTTAAAGACGGCGGAAAGCTCTTACTTATGGCAGATTCACTTGTAGAAAACGGTAGATTCAGGCTTGACTTCGGTGTGGATTATATCGGAGCATCCGAGTACGACTGCGATTATATTTCATCACTTAATAACAACGAGCAATTACCCTTTGCTCCTATGCTCTGCAATATCCCCTCTCACAGAGTCGGTGTAAGGAGCGGTGAGGTTCTCGCCGAAGCTATCGAGCCCTATTTCAGCCGTACTGCAGCTCATTTCTGCGGACATAAGAATACACCTCATAATAAGGCTTCCGCAAAACATCCCGCAATTGTAAAATGCCCAAACGTTGTTTACACCGCACATTCTCTTGCAAGACAGTATTACGAATACGGCTCGGTGTATCACAAGAGGTACTTCATGGCGGCACTCAATACGGTATACGCAGGTTCTCCCGTCAAGGTTGACGGACTATACTCCGAGGGAAGATGCAGAACTATCAAGCAAGAAGACAATAATCGTTACTGCATCAACCTTGCTTATGCCAGCCCGTCAAGACGTGGTGTATCAGAGATAATTGACGATATTACTCCTCTATACGATCTGAAGATTGAAGCCAAACTCCCCGAGAGAATAAAAAGAGTGTATCTGCCGCTTTCGGGCGAACAGATTGAGTTTTCGGAAGAAGAAGGAAATACTGTTTTTACCATAAAGAAACTTCTTTGTCACGAAACAATAGTGCTTGAATATTAAAAATACGTGCGAAAATGCCCGTCTTGGTTTGCATTTTCGCACGTTTTTGCGTTGTGTTAACAAAACAACCCCCAGTTCTACTGGGGGCAGAGAAACGACTTTAGTAACAATAAAACAGCGAGCTTTATGCGAGCCGATTGAAAACAATTAAACCTCCAAGTATAATAGTAATGGTTTGGCGACCGCATTACGAAGATACAAGGAGGAATAATCGTTGAATAAAGAAAAGAATGAG
>JAZRMT010000177.1:0-3879 GCA_045647805.1 Eubacteriales bacterium
CCAAGCGGTCTTAGGAAGACAAAATATCTCTCCAACTCCTTGGCTCACAGAACGACATGGCTACGATCCGACTTCTCACAAGCACGTTCCTCTTATGGAGCATAGCGGAGGCGAGGCTATCAAGAACAACTGTCTCGGTACTTACAATACCGCTGATATGGCGGAGAAATATGGGGTTAAGAAATTTATCCTTATCTCTACCGATAAGGCGGTCAATCCCACGAATATTATGGGTGCCTCCAAGCGGCTTTGCGAAATGATTGTGCAGTGCAGAACTGACAGCAAGACTGCTTTTGCGGCGGTTCGTTTTGGTAACGTGCTCGGCTCCAACGGCTCGGTTATTCCGCTGTTTAAGCGTCAGATCGAGGCGGGCGGTCCCATAACCGTTACAGACAAGAACATAATCCGTTACTTTATGACTATTCCCGAGGCATCCGGGCTTGTTATGCAGGCGGGTGCAATGGCGAAGGGCGGTGACCTCTTCGTTCTTGACATGGGTAAGCCGGTAAGAATTCTCGAGCTTGCCGAGAATATGATCCGCCTCTCCGGTCTCACTCCTTATAAGGATATAGATATCATCGAGACAGGACTTCGTCCCGGTGAAAAGCTTTATGAAGAGCTTTTGATCAAAACCGAGAACCTTACTAAGACAGAAAATAATATGATCTTCATCGAGCGTGATACTCCTCTCACCAGAGAAGCGGTTGAAGAAAAGCTCTCTCTCCTTAAGGACGTTATCCTGGCTACCGAGGATGAGCTTTGCTCCGCAGAGATCAAAAAGACACTCAAATCTGTTGTCCCCACCTTCCACGATCCCGAGGAGGTAAACAAGGAAGCCGACAAATGCGAGGAAATGAAGCTCGCACTTTCGTAACTTCCCCGAAAAAATATCGGCCCCACGTCATTGACGCGGGGCCGGTATTTTTATGTTTGATTTATTCCTCCGAGCTGTTCGGTTTACAGCTTCCGCAGGGAGTATAATTCGGATACTCTTCAATAAGCTGCTCGAGTGTTCCGTAATACTCCTTTCTGTTTGCCTCTGAAGATGGCGTATTTTTGCAGGTCGGAAGATGATATTTCTTCGTGTTAGTGTTAAGAATGAATGTTATCTCTCCGACAGGCTCGCCTTCACCGTTATCGGTAGAGGGAGTATCGATTGTGCCACCGCCTTCGCCGTTATCGGTAGAGGGGGTATCGGTTGTGCCACCGCCTTCACCGTTATCGGTAGAGGGAGTATCGGTTGCGTCCTCTTTAGGAGCTGGTATTACAAGGTCGGGCAGGCAGGAGCCACAAGCCTTATAACCTGCGTATTCCTCGAGTAACAGCTCAAGCTCGCCCTCGAATTCCTCGCGGTTGGCATTGAGAATTCCCGATGCATTTCCGCAGACCGAAAGATGCACGGTTTTTGATTTTTTGTTGATTATGTAGATGTAATTATCCTCTGCTGTTCCGCCGTTTGCGGGAGGAAGCTCCTCGCCCGTGTGAACGTTTTGTCCTGTGAAATAGTCTATTTTGACACCGGGCTGAACGTTAAAGGCGTATACGCAGAATTTGATACCTTCGCCCTTATCCTCTATGGAAATACCCTCCATGAGAACGCCGGATGCCACAAGGTTTTCACTCTCGAAAATCGGAGTAACGCGGTAAAGAACGTGGTTGTTTGTCGCCTTAACGTAATCGGCTATCATATCCTCAAATACCAGCATACCGTCAATGTTGAGATAACGGGTTCCGGTAATGAGATTCTTCTCATTTGCGTTCTCACCGGCAAGCTGAAATCCGATCAGGTGGCAACGGTTGTAAAGATATCCACCGTCAACGAAATCATACCTTTTATTGTTTGAGACCTTGTTGTATTCCCAGCCCGACGGAGTAACAGAGCCGATTTCTTCTCTGTCCTCGGTAGGCATAGTCTCTTTGCCGATGCAGGCATATGCAACACCGCATCTTCCCAAAGGATCAAGGGGTGCATATGCTTCAAGTGCTCTGACGTATATTTCGTCATCATCGAAGAACGGTGTATTATCGTTTATCAAAACGTAAGCCTGCCCCGAATAAGCAGGAATATCGTCCAAAGAATAGCTTTTGGAATCCTCATCCTCGCCAAAGCAAGAGGAGAGCGATGCTAAGGCTGAAAAAATAATAAGTAATGCCAGAAGTGCGGAAAATATTCTGTTTTTTGTCATCTTTTATATATCTCCTTTACTATATCTTTGTGTACCTCTGTGGAAAACTTGATTTTTCCGGCAAGTCTGAAGCCCGCCTCGGAAGGTTCTGTATTGAAATGTCTGTCAGCAGGGTAGACCTTATTCCAACGGTATATGATAATCTTGTTAAATCGCTCGAGGTAGGGTGTCGGGTTCTCATTTTCAATGAAAACAACCGCCCCAAAAGGAGCCTCCTTTAACGGCTCGTCAAGAAGCACGAAGTCCTTTCCCTCAAAATACTTTTCCGAAAAAGGAGAAATACATAGCTTTTGTTTTCCAATATCGCATATAAGCTCGACAAGCTCGTAGTCGATGGTTTGCCTTCGGTTGTTGAAGAGCATACCGCCCCTTTGATCGAGGCACATAATAAGAGTCATCACGATCTCCTTTCAGAAAAGCTTCATAAATATTATACACTATTAATGTCTTGTTTTCAAGGAGCAAAAAGAAAATAAGAGCATTTTTGTAAAAAATAAAATTTCTGTAACCTCGTGGTAAAAACACCGTCTTTATGGTTGAAAGGCGACAGTCTTACAACAAAAAAAGAAAGGATACAGAAAGATGAAAAAGATTTTAATAGCGATAATAACCCTGACCGTAACTCTTTCCCTCTGTCTTGGTCTTATTGCCTGCTCGGCAAGTGTTTCGGAAAGCTCGGATAATAAATCCGCCATTGGCTCGGACTCCTCCTCGGGAAGTCCCGGGTACGTCGGCGGATATCCCACGGGTGATGATTATGTTGACGAGGATAGCAAGTTTGAAAACGGAACGGCGGGCGACAGCTCGTTGGCGGAAGACCGAAAAATCATCAAAACCGTAAATCAAAGTTTACAAACAGAGGATTTTAATGCGGTAATTGATAATGTTAACGCCTTGGTAAGCGAGCTTGGAGGTTATATTTCAAACTCCTATTTCAAGGGCGAAAGCTACTATAATAAGGATAGCCTCAGGTCTGCCACTCTGACAGTGAAAATTCCTGCACAGAAGCTTTCCGACTTTGTTAGCAGGGCGGAGAAGAATGCCGTTGTTGTAAAATATAACGAAAGCGTCAGCGATGTGACAAATGCCTACATTGATATAGAAAGCCGAATTGCGGTTTACGAGGCGGAGGAGATCGCATTGCTTGAAATGCTTGAGGCCTCCCCCGACATAAACACTATGCTGTCTATAAGATCACGGCTAAACGAGGTGCAGTATAGCCTGGCTTCTCTCAGAGCGCAAAAGAACAACTACGACAATCGAATTGAGTACAGTACCGTTCATCTCGATATAGATGAGGTAAGGCAGGCGGTAAGCAGAGATCCCGGCTTCTTCGAGGAAATAGGAGATAATTTTTCCGACAGTCTTTACGGGATAGGTAGATTTTTCAGAAGCCTTGCAGTGTGGTTTATCGGAGATTTTCTTTATATTCTTCTCTGGGGTATAGTTATAGGTCTTGCCCTCTTCCTCGTTTTGCGAATTCGTAAGAGAAGAAAAAGAGATAAAGTAATTATCATCAAAAATGATAAAAATACCGATTCTAAAAAAGAGCAATAAAAAAACCGACCACAAAGGTCGGTGAAGAAGCTGGGTATTTGCGGAGCAAAGATACCCACGTTTGCCTTATGCGAGCAAGCTCCCAACGGCATCACGGGGTATGCGAACCAGCGCACTTGCTGAGCAAGTGCCTGCT
>JAZRMT010000178.1:0-18166 GCA_045647805.1 Eubacteriales bacterium
CGAGAGGATAAGACCCATTCCCGAGGGACGATACGACCCTTCGCTTCCGGGAGCTAATGAGGAGCTTACCGAATCCTGCTGGAAGAGGGCGCGCGATTGGTATGGAGAAAATCTTCCCGAGATAGTTGAAAAAAGACTTAAAAAAGAGCTTGATTCAATAATCAAAAACGGCTTTGCCGTACTTTATATGATAGCGGTTAAGCTGGTTGCCTATTCAGAAAGCCTTGGTTATCAGGTTGGCTCAAGAGGCTCGGTTGGTTCGTCTTTCGTTGCAACCATGTCGGGTATATCCGAGGTTAACCCCCTTCCACCCCATTACAGATGCCTTAAATGTAAGTATTCAGAGTTCTTCACCGATGGCTCGGTTGGTTCGGGCTTTGACCTTCCGGACAAAAAATGCCCCGTTTGCGGAGAAATGCTATATCAGGACGGTCATGATATTCCCTTCGAGACCTTCCTTGGCTTCTATGGAGATAAGTCGCCTGATATCGACCTTAACTTCTCGGGAGACGTTCAAGGTAAGGTACATAAGTACACCGAGGAGCTGTTTGGCCAGGGCCAGGTGTTCCGTGCGGGAACCATAACCGGTCTTGCCGATAAAACCGCATGGGGTTATATAAATAAATATCTAGAGGAAAGAAAAATAAAGATTCCCAAGGCACAGGTTGCTCATATGGTAACCAAGGTAATGGGAATAAAAAAGACAACGGGCCAGCATCCCGGCGGTATCATCGTTGTTCCCAAGGAATACGATATCTATGATTTCACGCCTGTCCAGCATCCCGCTGATGATCCGAAGGCGGATACCGTAACCACCCACTTCCAGTTCTCCTATCTTCACGATACCATCCTTAAGCTAGACGAGCTCGGACACGATATGCCTACCAAATATAAGATGCTTGAGAAGTATACAAACACCTCGGTTCTTGACGTTAAGATGAATGACGTCACGATATACGAGCTGTTTGCAAGTACCAAGCCTCTTGGAATCACACCTCAGGACATAGGCGGTACGAAGCTTGCAACCTTTGGTATTCCCGAGTTCGGTACTCGATTCCTTCAACAGGTTCTCGAGGAAGCAAAGCCGAAGAATTTTGCCGACCTTCTCCAGATTTCCGGTTTGACACACGGTACTGACGTTTGGCTCGGTAACGCACAGGAGCTTATAAAAGCGGGCACCTGCACGATTTCCGAAGTCGTTGGAACTCGAGACGGTATCATGCTTTACCTTATCCAAAAGGGACTTGACAATTCAATGTCCTTCAAGATAATGGAGAGCGTAAGAAAGGGTAAAGGACTCACACCTGAATGGGAGGCGGAAATGCTTGCTCACGGTGTTCCCGATTGGTATATATGGTCGTGTAAGAAGATCAAGTACATGTTCCCGAAGGCGCATGCGGCGGCATACGTTATGTCTGCGATACGTCTTGCGTGGTACAAGATCTATTATCCTATGGAGTTTTATGCGGCGTTTCTTACCGTTGCTCCGGGAGGCTTTGATGCCGAAATAGTAGGCAGAGGCTACGACGGAGTAAATGATGCAATTGCCGAGCTTGAGTCAAAGGGAAATGAGGCAAGTGCAAAGGACAATGAAACCTGTGCAACACTATATCTCGTCAGAGAAGCAATGGCAAGGGGCGTTAAATTCCTTAACGTCAATCTTCATAAATCCGACGCAACCGCATTCCTTCCCGAAAACGGAAAGATCAGAATGCCCTTCAACTCGCTTCCCGGACTTGGCGATACTGCGGCGGATAAGATCATTGAAGTCAGAGAAAAGTTTAACATCTATTCCATCGAAGAGCTCAGAGAGCGCACGGGTATATCAAAGGCGGTAATAGAGATACTACGCCGCAATCATGTTCTCGATGATCTGTCTGAAACCAATCAGTTGTCGTTCTTCTGATATAACAAAAAAGTGCCGCAAATTTTGATTTGCGGCACTCCTTAATTCACAAATGACGTTGTATGTAAATATTAATTTACAAGTAGCAACAAAATCAGCATAAAAGCGCACTCCTTATCGCCGTCCTTTGAGAAGAATAAGTATGCGGCAACGGCGATTATTAGTAGCTCCTCAGTTCCGATCTTCGGCAAGGACAATGAGCCAATGCCAAGCCTACCCAAGAAGGATGGGAGCTCAATGCTTTTTGGAAACATCGAAAAAAGTCCGCCCCGCCCGCTGCTTATTTTTTCGGAATGTACTTCCTTTGATTCGCTTTTCTCGGGCTCGGCAGAGGCTTGCTCGCTGCTTTCCAAGAAGACGGTGCCGTTGTAGTTTTCCGGTGGCTTTGGAACATCATCTCTATCTGCATAATAGCTTCTTGAATACATCGACTACCTCCCTTTAATACTGTCAAGAATATCAGCGATTGAAAGCATTGAATCAATTGCCTTTGCTCTTTCGTTTGATAAATATGGCTTAAATGCCGAAAGGAGCCGTTGTCTGTTTTTTGGCTCTGCTTTGAAGCTCGGCCCTGGCTCACCCGAGGTTTCTATCACCTCTGAAGGTTTGCTAATCTCTTCGGTGCTTTCTTTCGGTGCCGAGCCTTCGTTCTCATCCGATTGACTGCTTTTCGCTAAGGCGGAGATCTCTGCGATCAGCTTAGGATTTTCGGTTATGAGAGAAATGACCTTTGAAAGGTCGAGTGTTCCGTTGTTATCCATCGTTTTTCCCCCTTTTCAGATCATTCATTAGTTTCATCGCTTCCCCCATGCTTATTTTGCCGCCACCTACAATTTCTCTTAGCTTCATAAGATCGGTTTTGGAAGGCGTTTTCTCGGGGAGATTGAAGCCGTAGCATTTTCCCATATTGACTATTTCCCGCCACATCTGTTCGTCGGGAAGCTTTGTTATAGATTGTAGCTTTTCCTTGTTTATCTTCATTTAGATTCCTCCGTTTTTCTTTCTATTCCATTCTATGCTTAACGGAAATAAAAGTTCCAAAGGAATTATTTACTATGAAATGTCTTTGCTTTTCGGATTCACACGGTTCCTCGCTTTATATTGAAAAGGCACTTTTAATGCACAGAGATGCCGAGGTAGTATTTTTTCTTGGCGATGGACTTTCTGATATAGAACGCTTCGTCGGACGGTTTCCTTCGGTTGCCTTTCTTGCCGTGCGAGGAAATTGTGATTTTTCCTCGCTTATGGCTAATCAGACGGTGAACAAAACCGAATCTATAACACTGATGGATAAGAGGATAGTATATACACACGGCGATCTTTACGGAGTAAAATACGGTGATGACGGTCTGCTTCGCCTTGCCGAAGCCCGTTCTGCCGATGTAATACTTTATGGACACACACATATTCCGAAAGAAAAATACCTCCCGACACAAAAGGGCGGACTTTACCTTTTTAATCCGGGAAGTATAGGACTTTCATATGGAAATGCTCCAAGCTATGGTATTATGAATATAACAGAAAAGGGTATCGCCTTTTCTCACGGAAGCTTTGCATGACGCTCAGCTCTTTTTCAGTATACGTGTAAGCTCTGCCTTTAATTCTTTTACAATAGCCTCTGTTTTTCTGGAATCCTCCCCCTCTGCCATTATTCGTATCACCGGCTCTGTTCCCGATGCTCTGACCACAAGTCTTGTGTCGGGATTTTCTTTTTTGTATAACTCGATTATTTCCTGGATTTCTTTATCAATGCATAGTATAAGCTTAGCGTTTTCATCCGCTTTTATAGAGTCGGAGTATTGCGGATACTTTTTCATTACCGAGGCAAGCTCGCTGAGCTTAAGACCGCTTTCTTTCAGAATGGAAAGGAGTGTAAGAGCCGTAAGCTGACCGTCTCCCGTGGTTGCGTGCTGCCTGAGAATAATATGCCCTGATTGCTCGCCTCCAAGTATATATCCCTCCTGCTCCATCATTTCAAGAACGTATCTGTCTCCTACCTTTGTTGAACAATAATTAATCCCCTCGGTTTCGCAGAATCTTAGAAAACCGAGATTCGTCATAATGGTTCCTACAACGCTGTTTTTGTAAAGCAGACCGTTCATTTTTAGCCGTTTTGCGATAATTGCCATGATGTAATCGCCGTCGATTTCTTTCCCATTCTCGTCTACCGCCAGACATCTGTCACCGTCTCCGTCGAAGGCAATTCCGATATCCGCGCAGGTGGCTAGAACCTCGGATTTCAGTCTGTCGAGCGAGGTCGATCCGCACCTGTCATTTATGTTCTTTCCGTTTGGCTCTGTTCCGATGAAGCGACAGTCGCCTAGCCTTTCTTCAAACACGCTCTTTGTTACCGTGCAGGCTCCGTTTGCACAGTCTATTACTGCCTTTATCCCCGATAGATCCGAGCAAATTCCGCCGAGGTGCTCCATGTAATTCTTGATTCCGTATTCCGGGGTAAGAATTTTTCCAAAGGAAGATTGAGTCTGCTTGGATGAGCTGGTAGTCAATTCCGACACCAGCCCCTCTATTTTATGTTCAATTTCGTCCGGAATTTTTTGCCCGTCTCTCCCGAAAACCTTTATGCCGTTATACTCATAAGGGTTGTGCGATGCCGAAACAACAATCCCCGCATCTGCCCCGTTTTTCATTACCAGATATGCAACGGCGGGGGTTGGAGCTATCGCTATGTCTATTACGTCGGCTCCTCCGGATAAAAGCCCTGCCTTAAGTGCGCAGACCAGCATTTCCGACGAGCATCTTGTGTCTGCTCCTATAACTGCCTTTATCCTGCTTTTGCAGTTTTCGGATAAAACCTTTCCAATCCCTATTCCTATCCTCATTGCCAACTCGGCTGACAGCTCGCTACCCGCAATACCTCTTACTCCGTCCGTTCCGAAAAGTCTGCTCATTGGTCAAAATACCTCCTGATTTCTCCCTTTACCGTACACCCCTCGGGTATTACACCGGTAATATGTGTGAGCGGATGTATAATCGACTCTCTGCCTACTACCGTTCCCGGTGACAGTATAGTACCGCATCCGATTTCGGCGTAATCTCCGAGCATCACACCAAGCTTTTTCAGCCCCGTGTCAATTTTTTTCTCTTTTGATGATATGATAATACTTCGCTTATCAAGCCTTGTGTTGGAGGCTATTGCACCGGCTCCCATATGAGCTCTGTATCCTATTACGCTGTCTCCGACGTAGTTATAGTGAGGTAGCTTTGCTTCGTCCAGTATAATCGAGTTTTTGATTTCGCTGCTGTTTCCGATAACCGCCCCTTCGCCCACTATTACCGAGCCTCTTATAAATGCACCATGGCGTATTGTTGCCCCTTTGCATATTATCGTCGGTCCAATAATCTCAGCACCGTCGTTGATTACCGCGTCTTTTGCGACGAATACTCCCTCGTCAAGTTCCTCGTAATCCGAATCAAGGCATCTTGACAGCTCTGTAATAAAGTCCTTTAACCTCGGAATAGCTTCATGCGGATAGTTTGTATCCAAAAGAAGCCCTCTTGCTATGGTATGCCCAAGATCAAACAGCTCCTTCGTTCTGGGTATATCAGTCATCAGAAATTACCTTCCTTGTATTTTTTGCGGCAGACTTGCCGTCTTGCTCAATATATGCATTGTTCTCAATGAAAGTGATTTTTATTCCTTTGTTAATTTTTTTGAACGCATTAATTTTTTGTTGCAATTTTTCTTATAATATGCTAAAATAATATGGTAAGAATAAAGAAAGGAGCGGGTTATGAAGGAGATTCGTACGGTAATAGCAAGAAATATTCAGTCCCTCAGGACGGAAAACCGTCTGACACAGCTTGAGCTTGCCGAGGTTTTGAATTACTCGGATAAGGCTATCTCCAAATGGGAAAGAGCCGAGGCAATACCCGACGTTACGGTTTTAAAGCAGCTTGCCGATTATTTCGGTGTAAGCGTTGACTTTCTCCTTGAGGAGGAGCATTCCGCCAACCTTTCCGAAAGACGGCTGAAGCGTCTTGTGGCGAGGAATCATTTTATAATTACTCTTGTATCGATCATCGGTGTTTTTGCTCTTGCGACCGTTATTTTCTCGTTGCTTATTATGACCGACTCGGTATTCGCTCCGTGGCTTCTTTTCATATATGCCGTATCTGTCAGCAGTATTGTTGCCCTTGTTCTTAACTGTATTTGGGGAAAACGCAGCTACACGCTCGCCATAATATCCGTTCTTCTTTGGTCTCTTATCTTTTCGGCGTATATTACCTTGCTTACCTCTTTTGGTTTGAATTGGTGGGCGTTGTTCTTAGTGGGAATACCCTCTCAAGCGATATTGCTCGTTCTCTCGGGAATGAGAGCTGTAATCAACCGAAAGGAGAAAAGAAATCAGGATGTCACCGATGCCGCAAATGCCACCACGTCCGCCGAAAAGGCAGACTGACGGTATACCTAAGCCGAAAAATATCAAAGAGATCCCTCTTTATCTGAAAAGAAGGATCGGCGGCTTTTTTAAAAGACTTTTTTACATAGTCTCCCTCGTTTGGGAGGCGGCTCCCGCGGTTCTTTTTGCAATGGTTTTTTTATGTATCCTAGACGGTCTTTTACCGGTTGTGGGAGCATATATCTCCAAGGATCTTCTAAATGAGGTTCAGGCGCTTATAGGTGCTGCAAATCTCGGAAGCGTGGCTGATAATCTGTTTATCACAATGAAGCCTCTGATCTTCCTGTTTGTCGCTTATTTTGTTTATCTTTTCTTAAAGAAGATACTCACTCGTTTTAATACCATGATCACGGGAATTGCAGGCGAGCTTGTGGTAAATCATATAAAGATGAAGATCATAAGCAAGGCAAAGGACACCGACCTCGGCTCCTTTGACAGACCGGAATTCTATGAGAAGCTCGAAAATGCCAACCGTGAAGCGGGTATGCGTCCTATACATATACTCAACTCCACCTTCGGCGTGGTGAGTGCTTTTATAAGCGCTATTTCCTTTGTAGTTGTTCTTGCTACTCTCAGCCCCTTGGCGCCGATAATAATCGTTATTGCCGCTATTCCCGGAGCGATGGTCAACTTTGTCTATCGTCATAGGAATTTCCGGTATATGCGTATGCATTCCAAGGAGCGTAGGGAAATGAATTATTACTCCGCTCTTATGGTCAACAAGGATATGGCTAAGGAGGTCAAGATTCTCGGTCTCGGCGATACCTTTATCGAGCGGTATGACAATGTGTTTAAACGCTATTATAAGGGCATGAAGAACCTTATATTGAAGGAAGGCGTTACTCAACTGCTTGTTGGACTTCTTTCTACCTTTGTTAACTGTGCCATATTCCTTTATATTGCTTATAACGTTATTTATCAAAACGGTCAGATAGGAGATTATTCTCTGTATACGGGCGCTCTTAACTCGATTTCGGCCTATGTAACCACTCTGGTTACATCCACCGCCACTATCTACGAGGGTACTCTCTTCATAAACAACATGATGGACTTTATGAAGGAGGAGGAGACGGTTGTACCGACGGTTGAAACACCCCTTATTCCGAAGAAGGGAACAAGCCATGTTATCGAATTCAAGGACGTGTCCTTCTCTTATCCGGGAACAACTCATAAGGTTCTCGACGGAATAAATCTTAAGCTCGAGGGAGCTGATTCCGTGGTACTCGTCGGACTTAACGGAGCAGGTAAGACCACTCTTATCAAGCTGTTGACAAGACTTTATGATCCGACCGAGGGCGTGATTTTGCTCGACGGGGAGGATATAAGAAAATACGAAACCGATGCACTTTACGATCTGTTCGGAATAATCTTCCAGGATTACGGTAAATATTCCGAGAGTGTAGGGGATAACATCAGGTTTGGCGACGTAAGAGGCGAGCATTCTCAGGATGACATAGTTACTGCTGCCGTAAACGGTAATGCTGATGAATTTATCGAGAAGCTGCCGAGAGCATACGATACCCCCTTGACCAGAATGTTTGAGGACGACGGAATCGAGCTTTCGGGAGGACAGTGGCAGAAGCTTTCTGTTTCCAGAGCTTTTTATAAGGATTCGGACATCCTTATCCTTGATGAGCCTACCGCCGCCTTGGATGCAATAGCCGAGAGGGAGGTATTCGATCGGTTCGAGGAGCTTTCAAAGGAACGTCTCACTGTCTTTGTTTCACACAGACTATCCAGTGCCGTGGGTGCCAACAAAATTGTTGTAATCAGCGGCGGACGTGTCGTTGAAATGGGAAGTCACGATGAGCTGATGTCTCGTCAGGGTGAGTATTACCGTCTGTTTTCGACTCAGGCGGAAAGATACCGTGAAGAGGCAACCCAATAGGTATAAAAAAGCCGTTTTACGCACCGAAATATGTGCGAAAACGGCTTTTTGTCTGTTTTTTAATAAATAATCATTTAATATGCAAAAGCTCTGCGTCCGGAACTTGGACGGAGGCGGCTCCTGCAGGCGGTAGTGGGATCATCGTCACAATTCTCGAAATAATGGGAACCGTTGATCATGAAATGAACCTCGTCGGAAAGCTCTTTGAGATAGTCGTGCTCAAACGGTGAGGAAAGACCGTTGGCTTCAAGCTTTTCCTCCAGATTCAAAGAACATTCCTCGGAAATCAGCTTTTTATATAGCTTTACGCCCTCACCCTTGCACTCAAGCTCGGCAAAGAATATTTCGAGTCCCACCGAAAGAGCGATACAACCGGAAGGAGAGCTGAAGGGATGTAATGCAAGAGCCTCAATGGTATCGGCTCCGAGCACATCTTCCTCTATTTCCATGGTTTCAGCAAGTCTTTTGACGATTATCTCTATGGTATCACTGTCAATTTGTGAGTAGGGAAGACTGTATACTTCGAACTCCAGTCTGGAGTAAAATGATTGAAGAATCAGACCTTCAAACACGCTATTTAGCTCGCTGTAAAGAAGGAACTTGTAATCATCGGCAGATACTTTGTCGGAAAGAGCAGCTAATGTCAGCATCCGCAATCCCTCTTCGGAAAGCTTGGATAAATCAAGGTTTTGACAACCATTATTTACATATCCCGAAGCAAAACTGCCAAAACTGCGTGCTATTGATAGGTGGTCAGATATTGAAGAGGACGAATTGATGAATACGAATGGTGTTTTGTAATCCTTGAGGTAAGGAACGGTGGCGTTGGCTTTGTGCTTGCCCTCTTCTCTCACGGAATAAAGCCCTCCGCCTATCATATAGGCGTAGAGTGTGCCAAGCTCACCGTCCATATCGGTATAAAGACTTCCGAGAGAATCAATGGTAGATCCTATATCAATATTAGGGGCATCGTGGAAATAGAAATATCGATCGAATACTTCGCTAAGCTCCTTATAAACGGGGTAGACGTAGCTTAAAACGTTGGTTGTGTAGTTTTGTACGTTGTCCTCCGAAAAAACAGTGCTTTTTCTGTATGCATAGTCGGCATAGCTTTGGTAACCAAGCTCCTCTGCAAGCCTTGAACGAGTCTTGAGCAGCTCGGTGCATAGCTCGATACAACATTCTTTGCGTTTCTTAGAATACTTATCACGGCATATACTCATTGCGTTTTCGTAATGCTTTGAGTCTTTGCCGAATTTTTTTTCTAATTTCTTTTCAAGATCATCAAGCGGTGCTAGCTCGCCCTCATAATTAATTGGCAGAGTTGCACTTGTAAGACATAAAAGCTCAGCCTCAAGGCGTGCCTCCTCCACGAGAAGTTCCTTGGCTGCTTCGCTAGTCGCAGTGTCATCGCAGGCGGCAAAATATCCCTTGCCGAAAAGCTCTTCCTCGAATCTCTCCTTATGCTCGCTTTGACCTGCCGCTATAAGCATTCTGTCGGAGGCAAACGAAAGCTCGGGACTGATTTTATATAGCTCGGCGAAATCCTCTCTTGCCCTTGCATCGGTTCTGTCGCTTGTAAATCTGATCTGGGCATAGCTCATCATTGTCTCATAATCCGAATAAAGACGAATGCACTCGTTTATTGCCGTAATCTGCTCGTCAGCAGATACTTCGTTTAATAAAACAAGTTGCTCGGTAGCCTTAAGCTTCCCCAGCAGAGCTTCGGTGTCGGGATGCGAATAAATTATATCGCTAAATCTCACTTCAGAGTTGCCCGGATACCATTCATTTTTATCAAGATCGGCTCTGTCGATATCCGAATCACCCTCCGCGGATCCGCTGCTTTCTTTTTCTTTGGCGGAGCAGGAATACAGCATTAGTGCGGTAAGTATTGTGACTAATATAAATAACGCTCTGATTGGCACTGCTTCGCCTCCTTTCGATTATCTTATTTATATTTTAAACTAATTGATCGCTGTTCTTCAATAATAAAGAATAAATTAATTGAGACTAATTTGTAAATAAACGGATGAGAAAAAATTAACCCGGAAAACGGCCGCTTTTATTTCGTGGCTTAGATTCTTTTTGTTTTCTCGGTTCATAGAAAATTAACAATTAATTCCGGTCATCCTATTGAAAAATCTACAAAAAAAGTATACAATATACAAGGCTAAAAAATAATGGAATTAAGACGGCTGTTTTCGATGAAAGGAATGGCAAATGGAAAATAAGAAATTTGTGTATGCGGATAATGCGGCTACTACCCCGGTCAGCTCTGAGGTCGTGGAGGCTATGCTTCCTTGCTTTACCGAGAGTTGGGGCAATCCCTCAAGCCTTCATAAGAAGGGCAGGGAGGCTAAAGCAATACTTGATGATGCAAGAGCACGTATTGCTGCCGTTCTCGGTGCAAATCCCTCGGAAATATATTTTACCGCCTCGGGTACTGAGGCTGATAACTGGGCGATCCGCGGTGCGGCAATGCGGATGAGGTCTAAGGGGAAAAATCACATTGTAACAAGTAAAATAGAGCATCATGCGGTTCTTCATACCTGCAAGGCACTTGAGAAGGAGGGCTTTTCGGTTGATTATGTCGGCGTTGACTCGGACGGAAAGATCGATCTTGCCGAGCTTCGCTCCCTTGTGACCGATAAAACGGCTCTTGTAGCAATAATGTACGCCAACAACGAGATCGGAACGATTGAACCGATCGAGGAAATAACCGAAATTGCTCATAACGCTGGAGCTCTTATGTTTACCGATGCTGTTCAGGCGGTAGGAAACGTTGATATAGATCTTTCAAAGCTTAAGGTTGATATGCTTTCTCTCTCCGGACATAAGCTCCACGCTCCGAAGGGAATAGGAGCTTTGTACATCCGCAAGGGCGTTGTGATAAACAATCTCGTAGAGGGCGGAGGACAGGAGAGCCGCAAAAGAGGCGGAACGGAGAACCTCCCCTACGTCGTCGGCCTTGCAAAGGCTCTTGAGGTTGCCAAGGAGAAGCTTCCGCGGCTTGACAGAGTTGCGAGAATGCGTGACAGATTGATAGAAGGTTTGACGAAGATTCCTTATACCAAGCTCAACGGTCATAGGACGGACAGACTCCCCGGAACTGTTAATATCGGCTTTGAGTTTATAGAGGGTGAAAGTCTTCTTCTTTGGTTGGATATTGCGGGAATTGCCGCATCCACCGGTTCGGCATGCTCTTCGGCATCCCTTGAACCCTCCCACGTTCTTATTGCTACGGGAGTTCCTCATGAGAAGGCTCATGGCTCTCTCAGACTTTCTCTTTCTCATGAAAACACAGATGAGGACGTTGACTATATTCTTGAGAAGGTGCCCGAGATAGTTGAAAAGCTTCGTAACATGAGCCCACTTTGGGAAGACGTAGTTAAAAAGGACGGAGCCGTTCTTTAATAAATAACGGCACACGTATCATAAAAATAAGAAAAGGATATAATTATGCAATACAGTGAAAAAGTAATGGACCACTTCACCAATCCCAGAAATGTAGGTGAAATAGAGAATGCCGATGGCGTCGGTGTAGTTGGAAACGCAAAATGCGGAGATATAATGAAAATGTATCTCAAGATCGATGAGAATGAGGTTATTACCGATTGTAAATTCAAGACCTTTGGTTGTGGAGCGGCTATCGCAACCTCCTCTATGGCAACCGAGTTGGTAAAGGGACACACCGTTGCCGAGGCGCTTAAGCTTACCAATAATGCCGTTGTAGAAGCTCTTGAAGGGCTTCCGCCTGTGAAGATACATTGCTCCGTCCTTGCGGAGGAAGCTATCAAAACTGCGGTTGCCGACTACTATAACAAGATCGGCAAACCTGTTGATTTTGAAATAGAAAAGGCGCACGACGAAGAATAATTTTTTAGGCTCCCCTTAAACATACGGGAGCCTGTTTTCTTAAAAAACACTCACAATGCAAATAATTGTTGGCAAATTCTGGTTTTAGAGGTAGAAAATGAAGATTCTCGTCGGGATGAGCGGCGGAGTGGACAGTGCTTGCGCTGCAAAGCTTTTGAAGGATGCCGGGCACTCTGTCGTTGGTGCATCACTGATAATGCATGAGTACGGTGAATCCGAGGCGGCGGCCGCTGCTTGCAGTGATCTTGGAATGGAATTTTGCGAAATTGACGTATCAAATTCCTTCAATTTAATTATAAAAAATAATTTTATATATGAATATTCTCACGGCAGAACACCTAATCCATGCATACTTTGTAATGAAAGGGTGAAATTCCGTCATCTTTATGATTATGCGATAGAAAATGGGTTTGATGCGATTGCGACAGGTCATTACGCCGGGGTTGTCAGATTGGATGATGCATCAGGTCAGCGCTATGCCATTCGAATGTCCGAAGACAGACGTAAGGACCAATCATATATGCTTTACAGACTGCCCGAGGATATTCTTTCTCGCCTTGTTTTACCTTTGTCCGGCTATAAAAAGGACGAGATAAGAACTTATGCACGAAATAATGGAATTTCAGCTGCCGACAGACCGGACAGTCAGGAAATCTGTTTTTTACCGAACGGCGGTCATGCGGATTATATCGAAAGTGTATTGGGGGATTTTCCTCATGGCAACTTTATTGACGAAAGCGGAAGGATACTTGGTAAACATAAGGGAATTATCAGGTACACCGTCGGACAGCGGAAGGGGTTGGGTATATCACTCGGAGACCGTGCGTTTGTTACAAATATAGATCCTTTGAATAATACGATAACCCTTTCCTCCGAGTTTTGCGGAAGAAAAGAGGTTCACCTTTCTGATACCGTTTTCTCGGGGTTGGCAAAGCCTGATAGAGAAATTACGGTAAAGGCGTTTGTTAAGATACGTTATACTGCACCGCTGGCTTCTGCCGAGGCATTGCTTCGCTCGGATGGAACGGCTCTGCTGAAATTTGATGAGCCGGTTAAGGCAGCGCCCGGTCAATCTGCTGTTTTGTATGATGAAAGTGGAGTTGTTTTGGTTGGCGGTATTATTAGATAAAATAAGGTAAAAGCAAGCCTTCGAAATTATGTGTCGAAGGCTTGCTTTCTTTAAATACCGAGCGATTTATAATAAAAAAGATGATAAAACGACAGATATTAACAAAATCTCGTTATTTTCTCGATGTAGAAAAAAAAGAACGATTTTTGTGCAAGTTGCACATATAAATTGAAAGGATTTAAGTACATTGTTAAAACACAAAGTGTGGTTTACAAAGTAAAAATCATTTACAAAAGTCTGAATTTGTAAATATTTAAAATATATGTGGTAAATAAAATTTACACATCCACCTTTTTTGCATTTGATTCGTTGAAATCTTGTAAACAATTGTTTATGTTAATGAAAAAATGGTCTTTCGTTTTGGACAGTATTGGTTTTCACTTTGCAAAGGGCACTTTTTTTTAGTCTTGACTTTCAAAATTCTTTATGTTATAATTCTTTTAACAATTAATGGGGGTTTTGCGCCTATTTTTGTGAAAGTAAATTTGGAGGAAATCAGCAAATGAAAAGAAATGTGTTTCAGAAAGCAGTCTGCTTGGTTCTTTCTGTAACGATCTTGCTTGGTGCTTTTATCCTTCCCTCGTTTGCACTTGAGGGAGAATATAAGCCGAACGGAACTGCTGCGTCGCTTGATGAAATGAAAGCACTCGTCGGCGTTTCGTCCTACGAGAAGTACCAGGCGGAGTACAGCAATGCTAAGGTTGGAGATCAGCATGCCGGACACGAGATTGTAATTGATATTTTTGCTAATCTTGTCAATGGAAGTAATGCGGAGAAGGTTGCCGACAGCAAAGCATGCCAGGATTCCATGGTCAACCTTGCAGACTTTTGGAAGAACTTTGGGGCAAACGGAGCAACTAAGTATGATACGCTCTATCTTCCCGCCACTACTACCAAGACGGAAGAGAAAACTGATGGAAACGGTAATACCGAGCTTGTTGAAAGAACGGTTGCCGCTTCGGCTACTTGGAGCTTCAATATTCCCGACGGAAAGCAGGGTATGTACAATATTTATATTGAATATTTCAACTGTAAGACCGCCGAGAGTAGTGTATCCGTAATTCAGAAGAAACTGAAGATCGATGATAACATCCCCTTCGACGAGGTTGGAAATATCAGCCTTGACAAGCATTGGAGGTACAATAACGTCGAGTATCTCGGTAAGAGCGACTGCGACGACTACGACCGTCCCGGCACCTATGTTGAGTATGTGACCGAGAAGGACGGCTACGATGCTTACTACAAAATAGTTTATAAGGTTACCGAAGAGGGCGGTAAGCTCGTTCAGGACGTTACCAGATATAAGATGTCACAGGACATCAACGGCAACTCCATGACTCCCGAGCTCGTAGAGTCCTCCGAGTGGAGCACCTACATATGCAGAGACTCCTCGGGTTATTACGAGGGCTACTTTGATTTCTACTTCTCCTACGGTAATCACACCATCACTCTTGAGGCAGAGCGTGAGCCTGTTATCATCAAGTCGATCAAGCTCGTAGCATCCGACAAGTCTTCGAATAAGGCAAGCGTGCCTACCTACGAGGAGTATCTTGCAAAGTATGCGAATAAGTCTGATGCATCCGGTGATTCGGTAAGAATTGAGGCAGAGTTCCCCGATTTCGTATCTGACGCATCCGTAGTTGCAAGCAACAATAACGAGTCTGCGGCTAACTATCCTATAAGCTCCAAGTCTCAGCTCTTTAACGTAATTGGTGAGACCAGCTATTCTACCGTAGGCCAGTGGGCTGCTTATAAGTTCACGGTCAACCAGTCCGGCTTCTACCGTCTCGGCATGAGATATAAGCAGGACGGACTTCAGGGTATGTTTATCTGCCGTTCTGTTAAAATAAGCGGCGGTGACTACGGTCTTGCGGACGGAAGTGCTATGGCTCCCTTCGTTGAAGCACAGAATATTCGTTTCGACTATGATAAGGAGTGGCAGTCCTCAAGCCTTGGCGGTTACTACACTGTAACCGACGGGGAGAACAAGAAGACGACCAGCGGAGACTTCAAGTTCTATTTTGAGGAAGGCGTAGAGTATACCATATACTTCGAATGCTCTCTCGGAGACCTCCGTCAGTATATTCAGGCGGCAGAAGAGGCTCTTAACAACCTCAATGAGTGCTATCTGAGAATTATTCAGCGTACAGGCTCCACCCCCGATGCTAATACTACATACGATTTCCGTGCCGAGATGGAGGATGTTCTTGTAACTCTTCTTGAGGAAGCGATCAGACTTACAAAGATTGCTGATGAGCTTGAGGAAATCTGCGGAACGAACGGTTCACATCTTGCAACTCTCGATACTATCGCCCGTATACTTGATGAAATGGGTAAAGATAACGGTGAGCAGATAGCGGCTAACCTTTCTACGTTTAAGTCCTATCTCGGTACTCTCGGTACTTGGATCACCGATTCCAAGACCGGTAAGCTTATGGTGGATTCTATCTATGTCGTTCCTGCAGCAGAGGACGACGAGGATGCTCTTCCTAAGGCTAAGGCCGGATTCTTCTCGTCACTTTGGTTCGAAATTTCCTCCTTCATATATTCATTCTTCACTGATTACGACCAGATGGGACTCACTGTTGTTCCCGATGAGAACACCAAGAGCCTTGATGTTTGGCTTGCAATGGGACGTGACCAGTCTCAGATCTGGCGTACGATGATTGACGCTAAGGGTGGATTTACCGATACTTCCGGTAATGCTGTTGCTCTTAAGCTTGTAACGGGTGGTACACTGTTACCGTCAATTCTGGCAGCTAAGGGGCCGGACGTTTATATGGGACTTGGCTCTGCGGACGTTATTAATTATGCTATACGTGATGCGGTGCTATGTGTAAGCGGTAACGATTTCGATCATATTTCTAAAGACGGTAACAAAGTCTTTGCTACATATTTATATAGAGATAAGAACGGCAACGAGGAAAGATTCACAGCGGAGCAGTTACTTAACAGAGATATGCAGGCTGAGGGATGGACACTTGTTTCTCAGGACTTCACCTCCTTCACCGACGATAACTTCGTTGAGGCTGCTATGCAGACTCTTACCCTTAATAATAAGACCTACGGTATACCCATGACCATGGGCTTTGCGATGATGTTCTACAGAATGGACGTTCTTGCGGAGCTTAGCCTGAGCGTTCCCGAGACTTGGGATGAGCTTCTTGCTCTTCTTCCTCAGCTTCAGGTAAATAACATGAGCCTTGGTGTTTCCTACGTTTCCGCACTTGACTTCATGATGTATCAGCGTGGTGGAAGCATGTGGAAGTACGAGGATAATCCTGAGTATGCGGGTGCTGCTATTGACCTTGATTCTGACGTAGCTCTTTCGGCATTCGACTTCGTCTGCCGACTCTATACCGACTACTCTCTCCCCGTAACCTTCGATTCGGCTAACCGTTTCAGAACCGGTGAGATGCCTCTTGTAATCGGTGATTACGCTAGTATTTACAATACTCTCGTTGTATACGCAACCGAGATCGAGGGACTTTGGGAGTTCTCCTCGCTTCCCGGCTCGAAGAATGAGATCGACGGCTTTAACTACGATTCTCTCGCGGGTATTTCCGCAACCGTAATTCCTCGTGGCTGCGCTGACGATGAGCTTGCGGCAGCTTGGGAGTTCGTTCAGTGGCAGACCAGTGCGTCGGTTCAGGCTGAGTACGGTAATAAGATAGTTGCTCTTATCGGTCCCGCGGCTAAGTATGAGACTGCTAATAAGCATGCTATCAATGACCTTTCCTGGACTGCTAAGGAGAAGGAAGCCATCGACGATCAGATCAACAATCTTGACTCTATCGTCAACTTCCCCGGTTCTTACATTATTTCAAGATACATGAAGTTTGCGTTCCTTGATGCGTACAATGACGGAGCTAATGCCGTTGAGGCAATGCAGTCCTACATTGGTGCGATCAACAAGGAGATTACTCGTAAGCGTCAGGAGTTCGGACTTAAGAACCTCGATGATGATTATAAGGAAATTAAAGACTACGAGGCCAGTCTGACCGGCTTGGCATTTACATCAGTACAAGACTTGTAAAGGAGAAAAACGATGTCAGAACAGAACACTAAAGCTGTCGACCCGCAGCGTCCGGTAGCCCGTGACGAAATGACGAAGTGGCAGTGGACGTGGAAAGAAATGAAGAAGAATAAGACCGCGTACTTTATGCTTGCGCCCTTCCTCCTCCTCTTTATTATCTTTACCGTCCTACCCGTATTTCTTTCGGCTATTCTAAGCTTGACGGACTTCAACATGCTTCAGATGCCTAACTTTAAGGGTATCGACAACTATATCAACCTCTTCCTTGACGACGAGATCTTCATGCTCGCCGTACAGAACACCCTGATATTCGCCTGTGTTACAGGTCCTGTATCATACCTTCTCTCGCTTCTAGTTGCGTGGTTCGTAAACGAGCTTCCTCCTAAGATCAGAGCGGTAGTAACTCTTATATTCTACGCACCCTCCATTTCCGGTCAGGTTTACTTGATTTGGAAGACACTCTTCTCATCGGATGCTTACGGTTGGGCTAACGCAACTCTTATGGATCTCGGTATCATCAATGCCCCCATCCTTTGGTTCGAGGACGCTCAGTACGTAATGCCTCTTTGTATAGTGGTTGCTCTTTGGACGTCGCTTGGTACGTCGTTCCTTGCCTTCATCGCAGGTCTTCAGGGCATTGATAAGTCTCAGTTTGAGGCAGGCGCGGTTGACGGCGTTAAGAACAGATGGCAGGAGCTTTGGTTCATCACACTTCCCAACATGGGTCCTCAGCTTATGTTCGGTGCTATCATGGCAATTACCGGCGCGTTCGGTTTCGGCGGCGTTGTTACCGCACTTTGCGGATTCCCGTCTGTCGACTATGCGGCGCATACCATTATGCACCATTTGGATGACTACTACGGTCAGCGTTTTGAGATCGGTTATGCTTCGGCAATCGCCGTGGTGC
>JAZRMT010000179.1:0-7642 GCA_045647805.1 Eubacteriales bacterium
ATGTGCCGAAGGCACAGGGTTCGCATTTGAGCGTAGCCGTCGGGGAGCTTGCTCACCAGTGGCGAAGTGAAAAATCTTCGCAAAGCGAATATCCCTTTCCACCCAATAGGGTGGTTCTTTTTCTTGTGGCGGAGAGAAAGAGGATTCTCACCATGTGCCGAAGGCACAGGGTTCGCATTTGAGCGTAGCCGTCGGGGAGCTTGCTCACCAGTGGCGAAGTGAAAAATCTTCGCAAAGCGAATATCCCTTGAAACACCCCAATAGGGGTGTTTTTTTCTTACTTTATGGCGGAGAGATACGGTCTTCGAACACTGCACGCTTTGCGTGCATGGTATTTTTTACCGCTTTATTAATAAATTCTTAAAGTTTATTGACATTATTCTACATATATGCTATAATTTAATAAGTTCTAAAATAAAATAAAAGGAGTAAAAATCCATGATTGGAACTTTTTGGGCCTTTGTGCCCGCAATCGTAGCGATCGTGCTTGCTTTGTTTACCAAGCAGGTATACGTTTCGCTCTTCGTGGGAATCCTCACCGGTGCTATGTTTATAGCTGAGGGTAACCCCGTTCTTGCTCTTGGTAAGGTTTATGAGACCATGAGCGAATCCGTCGGAGGTAACGCTTCAATACTTGTATTCCTTGTGGTACTTGGTATTCTCGTTATTCTGATGCAGAAATCGGGAGGTGCTAAAGCTTACGGTGAATGGGCTCAGGCTCATATTAAGTCTAAGAGCGGCGCTCTTGCTGCTACCGCAGGACTCGGCTGCCTCATCTTCGTTGACGATTACTTCAACTGTCTTACCGTGGGCTCGGTTATGCGTCCCGTTACCGACAAGTTCAAGGTATCTCACGCAAAGCTCGCTTACATAATCGACTCTACCGCGGCTCCCGTATGTATAATCGCTCCCATATCCTCTTGGGCAGCAGCTGTTTCGGGCCAGCTTGAGGAGGACGGTCTTATTGTATTTATCAAGACCATTCCCTTTAACCTCTATGCTCTTCTCACCATCGCAATGGTATTTGTTCTTTGTTACGTTAATCTTGATTTTGGCAAGATGAAAAAGAATGATATGATTGCCGAAACCACGGGTGATCTTGATGCAGGCGAGGTTGAAAAGGCGAAGGAAGATACTGTTCTGGTTGAGAATCCTAACGGTAAGGTTCGTCATCTTGTCGTTCCGGTTGTAATTCTTATCGTTTGCTGTGTGCTTTCGATGATCTATTCGGGTTACTTCTATAATTGGGGCTCTTCTGTTGACGTAAGCTTTGCACGTGAGGACGTTGCTCATTACACGCTTAATGACGATAGCCTTATTGTATATCTCGAGGATAATGACAGAGTCAAAAAGATAATCGCTGATAATGAATATGAAGAGTATTCCAAGGAAAAGGAGCAGTCCGTCTGCTACGAAAAGGACGGCGGCTATATTGTTTTACTTATCAACGCAAACACCACTGTTTCCTCCTTTGAGGATGATGACGAGAAGGCTTATCCTTCCGGTGTAGGTCTTAATATTTACGCCGATCTTGAGGCGGCGGGCTATGGCACAACTCCTCAGTCTGACAGCGTAATTTCAGCATTCTCTAACTGTGATGCGGGTACATCTCTCGCAATCGGTTCCACTATCGCTCTTATTCTTATCGCAATTTACTACATGCTTGACAAGGTTCTTTCCTTCAAGGCTATTACAGACAGCTTTACCCAGGGCTTTAAAGCAATGGTTCCTGCTATTCTTATCCTTACCTTTGCATGGACTCTTGCGGCTATTATGGGTGCTAAGGGCGGTGGACTTGATGCAAGAGCATTTGTCCAGGAGAATCTTGCAAATATCCCCGAGGCTATCAGAATGCTCTTCCCTTCCCTCTTCTTTATTCTTGCTTGTGCAATTGCATTCTCTACCGGAACCTCTTGGGGTACCTTCGGTGTTCTCGTTCCTATTGCCGTTACCATTCTTAACGGCGGTGCTTCGGACCCGCTCACCATTCTTACAATTTCCGCAATTCTTGGCGGTGCGGTTTACGGCGACCACGTTTCGCCCATTTCGGATACCACCATTCTTGCATCCACGGGCGGTAACTGTAACCACGTCGATCACGTAAAGACTCAGCTTCCTTACGCATCACTCGTTGCAACTATCTCTTTCCTTGCTTACCTTGTTGGCGGTGTTGCGTCCGGTCTTGGCTTCGTGCTTTGCGCACTGTTTATGTGGATTACCGCTATTGCACTGTTCGTAGGAGCTATCTTCGGAATCAAATATCTTAACAAAAAGAATGCGATGAAGGAAGAAGCTGCTGAATAAGCAATTTTTAAAAAAGGATACTCGTTTTTGGTATCCTTTTTTTGTTTTTTGTATTGAATTTTGTAAAAATATAGTGTATAATATTATACAAATACATAAATTGGTTTAAAATCCGTTTCGGAGGAAGAATGTTTGAAAAGGACATAAGGGACGTATTCGTTGAAGTTCCCACAGAAAAATTCGAAAAAATATTAGATATTCATTCTCTCTCGAGTATTCACTACTTTGAATTTGATGACAGCTTTGTTGATTCTATGGAGGCTCATTCACCTTGGGAGCTGATTTACGTTGACCGAGGAGAGTGTGAAATAGTTGCAGATGAGCGTAGCTTTGTTCTTTCGCAGGGAGAGATGTATTTTCATAAGCCCTACGAAAAGCACATGCTAAAAACAATTAAGGGCGTTGCACCGAATATTTTCATCGTCACCTTTTCTTCTCTTTCGCCCGCTATGAACTATTTTGAAAAGCGTAAAATTTCTGCAACGATGTCGATAAAACAGCATATATCGGCAATAATTCATGAGGCATCGAGTACCTTTGATCTTCCCTTCAATAACCCTGAAATGGAAAAGCTTAAGCCAAAAAGCGGCAATGCTCTCTGGGCAGGAGAACAATCAATAATTATCAGACTTGAGCTGATGCTTATTGAAATTGTGAGAGAAAATCACTATTACGACGTATCTATGAAGAAGAGATTCTTATCAAAGGAGATCATAGAAGACGAGTTTGTACTTAAGATCATAGACTTTATGGAAAAAAGACTCTATTCTAAGTTTACTATGGATGAGCTTTCAAGTGAGCTTTCCTTCGGCAAGACCTACATATCCAGATGCTTTGTTAAGTCCTGCGGTTATTCGGTCATAGATTATTTCACAAAAATGAAGATCAACGAGGCAAAAAAGCTTATAAGAGGCGGTAAATATAATTTCTTTGAAATCTCCGAGATGCTTATGTTTACTAACTCTCATTACTTCTCCACTATATTCAAAAAGCAAACGGGAATGACTCCAACACAGTATAAAAAATCCTTAAAGAGTAATTAAAATAAAAGCAGACCAGATAAAGTCGATATGATAAAACATCGTCTTTTCTCTGTTCTGCTTTATTTTTTGTGTCCGAATTTTGATTAATCCTTGTTTTACCTAAAAATTCGGTTCTTATTTACCCGAAATGAAAACTCGGTTGCTGCGTCCTTGTTGTAATATAAATCTTCCTGCTTTACTTTATAAAGCTGTCAAAGGCAGATTTTGCCCCCTCAAAGAGATTTTTTTCTGATCCGGGAGCAGTAAGCTTACATACTGCCTCATAGCCTCCGAGCTGAAAATCCTCAAGTGGAGGAAGATACATAACGGTTCTTTCGTGCTCGGTTACGGTCACAATTTTCGAACCCGGATAGCTGTCCTTAAGCTTTTTTGCGGTTGATGAGAAGGTTTCACCCGGGAATGCGGCAAAATAAATATCATTAAACCTAAGAGCCCCTAAAAATACCGAAATTTCGTTACCGGGGGCTTTTTCTCCGGGTAAATATTTATCGTTAAGAAAAGGAAGAGTATCGAGAAGTCTTTTATTTTCAAGAAATCTTCGTCTTTCGGGGAGCGAATCAGGCATTTTCTCGGGAAGCTCTACACGATTATTCAATAACTCTTCTCTTACCGGGAGGGTGACTTCGAAAATGCTATCCGAAAAATCGGTTACCTGCTCGGGTTTACTCAACGAAAGCGCATTCAAAGCGAGATTGCCGAGATACTCACCGATAGTCCTCTCACATCCCGTAAATTTATTGAGCATAGCAGGGGCAATATCGGCACAGGGGCCGTTGAGGAACATTGCGGTGCCGCCAATTCCCTCTTCAACGGTTTTTCTGACGTAATAAGGATAATCCGAGGAATAGGAGCCGGGACGGTTCGCGGTAACGGCATGAGCGGCAAATCTTACTATACTTCCTATGGTTTTTTCTTCATTATTTATAAAATGAAGTATGAAAACCTCTTTATCCCCTTCGGGGAATCTCGCATAAGGACGTGAGGTTTTCTCCCCTATGTAGTTGCACTCCTTACCTGTCTTAATTTCCTCGACTACCCTTTCGGCAAAGAGCGAAGAATTAAATCCGTTTTCTTCGCAAGCACCAAAATAGAGGGTTGAAACGCCCAAGGTCTCTGGAATGTAAAGACGTCGGAGTATATTTAACTGCCTTTCGGTTTCGGTAAAGGCATAGCGGAGACGTGCCTCCTCTTTTTTATTTATTGCAGAAAGCACGCATTCAGAGCAAAGCTCCGAAAGACGGTCAAGGTCTGGCGTACCGCCGCCGTGGTTATGCGTAGTTAATATATGAATATGATCGGCATCAATGCCGGTAGCATCAATAATTTTCTCTCTTATTGTGTCGGTATATTTACGGTTAAAATCCATAAAGTCAAGTACAATCCAGGCAGAGCGAGTACCGTCATTCTCGGCGTACATTGATATGGCTTCAATGGGTTCTCTTATTTCCAATTTTGGTTGAAGTGAGGACTCGAGATCTATTTTTGAAAAACCGATTTTAAACATAAAACAACCTTTCAAATCAATTAAAATCAAATATATTCAATTTATTTTTTAGCAGAATCATATTTCAGATAGCATAGCTATTAAATCATCTGTTGTCATTCTGTTTATATATTTTTCTATTTGTATCCCTTTGGCTACATTTATCAGCTCTGAGAGCTTTTTGCCAACAAAGGCATTTTCGATATTTTCAACCTCTTCTATTTCGAAGAAATCACCTGTTATCAGAAGCTTATTTATCACCTCGCCAAGCATTGCAAAGGAGAGTGATATGCTGCCGAAATCAAAGCGTTTTTTCAATACTATATCATAGGAATTGAGGAATTCCTTTTCGGGATATATCCAATCATAGGAGGAATTACGATCTGCAAGTCCGGATATTTCATCCAACACGGGAGGGGTTATCCTCTCGGCAGAGAGTTCGTTGATTGCAAGCTCCTCAAGACTATCCATAAACTCCTCGGTTGACATATCGAAGGAAAGCAGTTCCTTTATATTTGTTACACGTGAGCGAGTGGAATTCAGTGCCTTTGATCTGAGCTTCTCGGGATCAACTTGAAGAACTCTTGAAAGAACCGAAAGGTCGGAGTTGAAGAGCAGCGTTCCGTGGTGCAGTACTCTTCCCTTTCTGTTGCACTGTGCATTGCCCGATATCTTTTTTTCATCAATAAGAATATCGTTTCTGCCCGAAAGCTCGGCGGAAAGCCCCATTTTTGAAAGTAAAGAAATGATCGGCGCAGTAAACCTTTCGAAATTAATTCCCTCTTCACTGTTAGAACCGATAAAACTGTAATTTACGTTGCCTAGGTCGTGATAGACCGCACCTCCGCCGGTGATTCGTCTTGCAACCTTGATATTATTACTTTTGAGATAGGTATGGTCTATCTCTGCATATACGTTTTGATTCTTTCCTATAACAACGGTGGGCTCGTTTTGCCAGATTATAAAGAAATCATCGGTAAATTTGTCAAAAAGATATTCTTCTATTGCAAGATTCACGTAGGGATCTGTTGTTTTCAGTCTTAAAAGCTTCATTTTTCCTCTTTTTAGCAGTACATCGGGTGAAAAACCACCCGATGTACTATTGTTTTTAATATTAAAGGCCCTTCTTTGCTCTTTCAACCTTTTCGATATCGGTGAAATTGTTGGTCGGAACGTGTCCGGGAAGGGGCATGATCTTCTCATGAAGAGCGTCGATGATCCAGTCAGCCTGGGGGAAGAAGCTCTTCTCAAGTTCGAATGCGGGAGTGATCCAGTTACGGGAACCAACAACAACAGCGGGACCGTCGAGGTAATCGAAGCACATCTCGGTGATGTTGGAAGCCATATCTCTCATAACGCTGTTTCTCTCACAAGCATCACCAACGAGGATGATCTTACCGGTCTTCTTAACAGACTCGATAACCTTCTCGTAGTTGAAGGGTACGACAGAACGAGCGTCGATGATCTCAGCAGATACACCGTACTTTTCCTCAAGGATCTTAGCTGCATCAAGAGCTCTGTAAAGAACTGCACCGAGAGTAAGAATGGTAACGTCCTTACCTTCCTTCTTGATATCGGGCTCGCCGAAGGGGATCTCAAAGTGACCTTCGGGAACACCATCCTTGTTGAACTGCTCGCCGAAGCCGTAAATTCTCTGGCTCTCGAAGAATACGACAGGGTCAGTACCCTCAAGAGCGGAGGTCATAAGGCCCTTTGCATCGGTAGGAGTTGCGGGGAATACAACCTTAAGACCGGGAATATGAGCACAGAGTGCAGTCCAGTCCTGAGAGTGCTGAGCACCGTACTTGGAACCGACGGAAACACGAAGAGTGATGGGCATCTTAAGAATGCCGGCAGACATTGCCTGCCACTTAGCCATCTGGTTGAAGATCTCGTCGCCTGCACAACCGATGAAGTCAGCGTACATAAGCTCAACGATAGCTCGGCCGCCGCACATTGCGTAACCAACCGCAGAGCCAACGATTGCAGACTCGGAAATGGGAGAGTTGAAGAATCTGTGATAAGGAACAGCCTCGGTCATCTTCTTGTAAACGCCGAATGCTCCACCCCAGTCACGGTTATCCTCACCGTATGCGATGAGAGTGGGATCCTCATAGTACTTGTCGATGATCGGCTCGAAGAGAGCATCACAAACGTTGTACATCTTCATCTTGGAAACGGGCTTGCCGTCCTTATCGGTAGCGGTACGGATCTTACCCTTGATCTCCTTAACTCTGGGACACTCGTCCTTGGGAACAAGCATCTCAGCCTCACGGGAGGGATCCATGGACTTAACCTTCTGGTTAGAGAACATGATGGATGCAATTGCATCGGGATCCTTGTCAAGATCCATTCTGGGAGAGATCTCGTCATTGATAGCGAGCTTCATAACCTCGGTCATACGAGCGGTGATGTTCTCGTGAAGAGACTGGATCTCGTTCTCGGTAGCGATCTTGCCCTTAACGAGCTTATCCTTGAATGCAAGGATAGGATCTGCTGCCTTCCAAGCCTCGATCTCCTCTGCGGTACGGTAGGTGGAGGAGTCGGAGGGAGAGTGACCGGATACACGGTAGGTAACAACGTCGAGAAGTGCGGGGCCCTTACCTGCAAGAAGAAGCTCCTTCTTACGTCCGACAGCGTCGATAACAGCAAGAGGATCGTAGCCGTTTACTCTCTCTGCGTGCATCTGCTCGGGGTTGAAGCCTGCACCAAGACGGGCAACCATATCATAACCCATGGTCTCACCGCGAGTCTGACCGCCCATACCGTAGTGGTTGTTAAATACGTTAAAGAGGATAGGAAGTCCAAGTCG
>JAZRMT010000180.1:0-41522 GCA_045647805.1 Eubacteriales bacterium
AGTCGAAGAAGATCGACGTAATCAAGTACAAGGCTAAGAAGAACGAAAAGAAGAAGATCGGTCATCGTCAGGATTACACTAAGATCCAGATCGAGAAGATCGAGGCTTAATTTGCAATGACTACTATTACATTTTATAAGACAGGCGGTTTCTATTACGGCTTCGAGGAGCAGGGACATACCGGATACGGTGAATCGGGCGAGGATATTCTTTGCTCGGCTCTGTCCAGCATGACCATGCTTATAATCAATGCAATCGAGGTTTCCTATGCGTCAACGGTGGATTATACCATTGATGAGAAGACCACCGACATTAAGGTGATCTGCAAGGGAGCTCTTCCTAAGTATGAGAAGGATGAGAAGAAGCAGTACGCCGTTTCCGGTCTTATACAGGCTTATTTCTTCCAGCTTATGGATCTTGTCGAGGAGTATTATGACTACCTTGACGTTAACGAGGTCGAGCGGGAGATATAATCCACGGCGAAAGCCACCTAATAATAATGGAGGATAATGATAATGTTAAGACTTAGTTTACAGTTCTTCGCTCACAAGAAGGGCGTTGGTTCTACCAAGAACGGCCGTGATTCCGAGTCCAAGCGTCTTGGCGTTAAGAAGGCTGACGGTCAGGCAGTTATTGCCGGCAACATCCTTGTAAGACAGCGCGGCACTAAGATTCATCCCGGTAATAACGTAGGTATCGGCTCTGACGATACTCTGTTTGCTCTTGTTGACGGTACCGTTAAATTTGAGCATATTTCCGGCGGCAGAAAGCAGGTTAGCGTTTACGCTGACTAATATATTCAAAAAAGAGTGGTTTGTTCTGCTCTTTTTTGTTTTAATCAATCAAGTTTTGTAATTTTTGTAGCCGCCACACGGCGGCAGAATGGAGAAAAAAATGGCAATTCTCGTAACAGGCGGAACAGGTTATATCGGTTCCCATACTACCGTTGAGCTTCTTAACAGAGGCGAGAAGGTAATTATAGTAGACAATCTCGTTAACAGCAAGCTCTGTGTTCTTGACAGAATTGAGAAGATTACAGGCAAGCGTCCCGAATTCATCAAGTGCGATCTTCTTGATAAGGCAACTCTTGATAGGGTGTTTGAAGAGCATCCCGAAATTGACTCTGTTATTCATTTTGCCGGACTTAAGGCTGTTGGTGAATCGGTAGCCCTTCCTTTGTACTACTATCACAATAATCTGACCGGTACCTTCAACCTTCTTGAGTGTATGCTTGCTCATAAGGTTTACAGAATAGTATTCTCCTCCTCCGCAACGGTTTACGGACTTCCTAAGTCTGTGCCGATCAGCGAGGATTTCCCCCTCTCCACCACTAACCCCTACGGCGAGACCAAGCTCATGATCGAGAGGATCCTTAAGGATACTGCTCATGCAAATCCCGAGCTTTCGGTCTGCGTTCTCCGTTACTTCAATCCCATCGGAGCTCACGAGTCGGGACTTATCGGTGAGGATCCCAGAGGTATTCCCAACAACCTTCTTCCTTATATTTCTAAGGTTGCTGCAGGTAAGCTTGAGTGCCTCAGCGTGTTCGGCAACGATTACAACACTCCCGATGGTACGGGTGTCAGAGACTATATTCACGTCGTTGACCTCGCTCTTGCTCATCTTAAGGCTATTGATTACACCGCAGGTGCTAAGGGCATTGACTATTTCAATATCGGTACCGGTAACGGTTATTCGGTTCTTGAGATGGTAAAGGCGTTTGGTGTCGTTTGGGGCTCTCCTGTCAAGTACAAGATCGCTCCTCGCCGTCCCGGTGACATCGCTGAGTGCTATGCCGATCCCAAGAAGGCATACGAGATTCTTGGCTGGTCTGCTGAGCGTGACCTCAAGAAGATGTGTGAGGACTCCGCTCGTTGGCAGAAGCAGAACCCCGACGGATATCCCGACGATTAATTAAAGATCAGAGTAAAAAGAGACTTTGAAAGAAGCCTCTTTTTGCTGTATATAAAGGATAAAAAAATGAAAAGCTTAAAAGAAAAAAGGTTCTTTCTGCTTGATATGGACGGAACCATATATCTTGATAACGATATTTTTGACGGTACACTTGATTTTCTGAAAAAGGTAAAGGAAAAGGGCGGAAGATATCTTTTTGTCACCAATAATTCATCAAAGGGCACTGATGCTTACGTAAGTAAGCTGAAGAAGCTCGGAATTGAGGCGGCAGAGGAGGACTTCCTTACCTCAACAGATGCAACTATTCTTTATCTTAAGGAGAATTATCCTAATAAGAAATTCTACTCCTTCGGTACAGAGTCCTTCACCTCTCAGTTAAGAGCGGCAGGCACTGACGTTGTAACCGACAGATGCGACGGAATAGACGGAATCGTTATGGGTAACGACAACGAGCTTAATTTCAAGAAGCTCGAGGATGCCTGCATCCTTCTTCTTAATGATATAATATATATAGCCACCAACCCCGACTGGGTATGTCCTACCTACTTCGGCTACGTTCCCGATTGCGGCTCGGTTGCCGAAATGCTGCATAGAGCTACCGGCAAACGCCCTCATTTCATCGGTAAGCCCCGTCCCGAGATGCTGACACTTGCTATGGCAAAGTTCGGCTACACGAAGGATGACACGCTTATGGTAGGCGACAGAGTTTATACCGATATCGCATCGGGCTACAATGCGGGAGTGGATACCGTTTTCGTGCTTTCCGGTGAGGGAACTGTCTCGGATGCCGAGAACAGCGATACTAAGCCTACCTATATAATGCAAAATATCAGAGAGCTTTACGAAGCTATTAAATAATAAGGAATTTTTAAAATGATAACAGTAAATAATCTGTCCTTCCAGTTCGGCGGTCAGCTGCTCTTCAAGGACGTTGACTTAAAGTTCACCCCCGGCAACTGCTACGGAATAATCGGCGCAAACGGTGCGGGTAAATCTACCTTCTTAAGGATTCTCTGCGGCGAGCTTGAGCCTACCAGGGGAGAGGTTTCCATTCCCGATACCGTAAGAATGTCTGTTCTTAAGCAGGATCACTTCGCTTTTGAGGAGTTTTCTGTTCTTGATACCGTAATTATGGGTAACAAACGTCTTTACGATATTATGAAGGAAAAGGATGCTCTTTACGCAAAGGAGGATTTCTCCGACGAGGACGGAATCAAGGCATCCGAGCTCGAGGGCGAGTTTGCCGAGCTTAACGGCTGGGAGGCGGAATCAGATGCATCCAAGCTCATTCAAGGCCTCGGTCTTACCGACGATTATCTTTATATGCAGATGTCGAGTCTTAAGGAGTCCGAGAAGGTCAAGGTTCTTCTTGCCCAGGCACTTTTCGGAAATCCCGATATAATCCTTCTCGATGAGCCTACCAACGGTCTTGACATTGATGCGGTTCTTTGGCTCGAGAACTTCCTTGCCGACTATTTCGGTACGGTTCTCGTAGTTTCTCACGACCGTCATTTCCTTAACGACGTTTGTACCAACATCGTCGATATCGACTACTCGGGAATCAAGATGTACGTCGGTAACTATGAGTTCTGGTACGAATCCAGCCAGCTTATTCAGCGTATGATCAAGATGCAGAATAAGAAAAACGAGGAGAAGATCGCAGAGCTTCAGAGCTTTATTCAGCGTTTCTCGGCTAACAAGTCGAAATCACGCCAGGCGACCTCCAGAAGAAAGCTGCTTGATAAGCTGACGGTAGAGGAGCTTCCCGCATCCTCCAGACGCTATCCATTCATCGGTTTTGATATGGATAGGGAAGCAGGCAAGGAGATTCTTCACGTTGAAGGTCTCAGCAAATCTGTTGACGGAAAGCTTCTTTTCAAGGATCTCACCTTCCACGTATTCAAGGATGATAAGATCGCCTTCCTGGGTAACGAGCTTGCTACCACGATGCTCTATAAGATACTCAACGAAGAGGAAACAGCCGACAGCGGTGAATTCAAGTTCGGAGTTTCAATTACCACCTCTTATTTCCCCCATGACAACACGTCCTTCTTCGCAGGTCACAAGGAATCGATCCTTGACTGGATGCGTCAGTACTCGAAGGATCAAACCGAGACCTATCTTCGTGGATTCCTCGGTAAGATGCTCTTCTCGAACGAGGCGGTGTTCAAGTCGGTTGACGTCCTCTCGGGAGGCGAGAAGGTAAGATGTATGTTCTCGAGAATGATGATGTTCGGCTCCAATATGCTGATAATTGATCAGCCCACCGACCACCTTGACCTCGAGTCCATTACCGCAGTTAACCACGGTATGTCGAGCTTCAAGGGCAATATCCTCTTCTCATCTCACGACTATGAGATACTTAATACGGTTGCCAACCGCATAATCGAGATCCTTCCCGACGGATCCTACGTTGATTACAGAGGAAGCTATGAGGAATATCTTGAGCACAAGAAGGAAAAAGCCATTTAAAATCTTTTAAAATAATACGCACGCGCATTAGTTCGCGCGTAATAAAGGCGAGGTGCAAAATCTGCATTCCTCGTCTTTTTCTTTTGTTCGTTTTGCACAAGAAGAATGCAAAAATGATGCGTTTTTTTGGAACGGTACTATACTTACAAGCACACAAAAAGGTGGTAAAATAAAATCAAAAAAACCAAAAGGACGAAAAAATGGCAAAAAGAAGAATGTTTTTATGCGAGCTGCTTCAATCGGATGATTTTTCATCTCTTCCGATACAATCACAAATTTTATACATTCACCTGAATTTAGATGCTGATGACGACGGGCTGCTTGGAAAGCCAAACAGCATTGTCAGGTTTCTCGGAATTCCTAAAAAATATCTCACAATCCTTGCTGAAAGAGGCTATATTCTGTGCTTTGATTCGGGCGTTATTGCAATAACCCATTGGCTCTTACATAACAAGATAAGACGTGACAGATATACCGAAACAAGATTTATCAAGGAAATATCATCCTTAAGAATCATCAGAAACAGCTATATAAAAGCAGATGAATGTGAGGCAGGGCAAGGAGTTCCGGCTTTTTTTGACAACCAAAGTGCAACCGAGGATAGTATAGTCGAGGTCAGTTCAGAAAAGGATAATGAAGAAAAAGACAGTCTAGCTGAGGGCAGTCAAAATTATGGTAGTAGAAAAAAGGACAGTGACGACTTTTCAACACAAAAATGTGGAAAACCTCACGAAGAGGGGGATGACGAAGAATTCTATAAATTTGACGGCGATGCAGAATTCAGAAAAAGCCTTAGCGAAGAGGAGATATTGAAATACGTAAAAATACTAAGAAGCATCAAGCTGTGCTTTATATCGAAAAAAGCACTTTCGGAGTATGACAGATTCGTAACTTATAACGAGAAAAGAGGCTGGGTAGGAAAAAACGGAGAGAAAATCCTTGATAAATACGAGATCTATATCGAAGAATGGCTCAAAAGAAAGAAGGAATTCTTTTTCGAATAAAAAAGCGTCCGCACAAGGCAGACGCTGAAAAAAGTTAAATTATGGGTTCCCCAAAGATAAGTACCATTAACGAATAGAGAAGGGGAATAGTTATTATGCAGAGGGTATGAGAAATCATTGCCATGCCCGCGCCCGTCTTGGGGCTTCCTCCGTATGCCTCGGGGAAAACAACTGTGTTGAGTCCGAGAGGAGCTGCCACGGCAAAGAAGCAGAGGAACAGTACCGTATTTCCGATAGAAAGGTCGAAAATAAGGTTTATAAGCTCCTTGATACCGAAAAGTGATGCAATAATTATTGCGGGAAGGACGATAAGACGAAGAAGTGATGCGACGTAAACCTTTTTGTCTTTAACCATTTCGCCAAGATCGTAGGATGCAATTGTGATACCCGCAAGAATCATTGCGGTAGGCCCTACACACGCCTTAAGACTGTCAAGCGAGGAGTAAATAGTATCCTCAAGCAGGCTCGGAAGATAGGTCAGAAGTCCCGTAAGTCCTAAAAATATACCGATAAAGAGTGATACGGTAGGGGGATTCAAAATCTTCTTAAGTCCGCTCTTGCCCTGACCTTTCGGCACCATAACGCCAAGGCCCCAGGTGTAAATAGCAATGGAAACGGGCATGGTATACATCTTATAATAGGAAAGCATAAGATCGCCGTGGATATCGTTTACAAGCGGATCACCAACGTAGCCGGAGTTGCCGAATGCGAGTGCATATTTATAAACACCCTGCTCCATGCTCTTTTCCTTGACGAAAAATCTGACAAGAAAGACGGAAAGCCCGATAGCGATTGCGACACCGAAGCAGGAAATAACGAGATTGACAATATGCGTCGTAATAGTAGAGGGCGTGCAGTTTCTTGCCATGGTGACAAGCGAGAGTGCAGGGAAGAATACCCAGGTTTCAAGCTTTGCAAGCACCTTGCCTGAGCTGTCTGGCAGAATGCCGAGCTTTTTTACAGTAAATCCGATCGCTATAAATATAAATAGTGAGAGCATCGGAGAAAGTGTTGCTAAAAAAGTATCAAGCATAGAATATACTCCAAAATTATATGTGGCATACCGATTATGATACGCCACAAGTTAAATCTTTATATTAGATAGAGCCTACGATGTAGGGAGCCATATCAGCTCTCTCCTGTGCAAGTCTCTCTGCCTCAGCAGCCTCCTCAGCCTCTCTCTCTGCCTTCTGTGCAGCGTAAGCCTCAGCGTCAGCCTTCTTCTTCTCAGCCTCGAGAATAGCTCTGATGGAAAGAGCTACCTTTCTCTCCTCGGTGTCGATCTCAGTGATCATTACCTTGACCTCATCGCCAACCTTGAGAACCTCTGCGGGAGAGTTGATTCTCTCAAGAGAAATTCTGGAGATGTGGATAAGACCGTCAACGTCCTCGAATACCTCTGCGAATGCGCCGAAGGGCATAATGGAAACGATCTTTGCGGCAACTATATCTCCAACCTTGTACTCTGCTGCGAACTTAGCAAAGTTATCCATGTCGGGAGTCTTGTAACCAAGAGAAATTCTTCTCTTCTCAACGTCAAGCTCCTTGATGAATACGTCGAGCTTCTGTCCGACGGAAACAACCTGGCTGGGGTGCTTGATCTTCTTGTAGGAAAGCTCGGAGTTGTGAACCATACCGTCAACACCGCCGATGTCAACGAATACACCGTAGTTGGTGAGATTCTTAACAGTACCCTCGTAGTGCTTACCAACCTCAAGAGAAGCGAAGATAGCATCCTCACGAGCCTTCTTCTCTTCAGCAACGATTACCTTGATAGAGCCGAGAGCCTTCTTCTTCTGAACGTCGAACTCGAGGAGCTTAACTCTCTGTTCGGTACCAACAAGAGCACCGAGATCGCCGCCTCTTGCAAGTCCGGTCTGGGATGCGGGTACGAATACGGTGTTAGCACCGGTGGAAAGGATTACGCCGCCCTTAACGACGGAGGTAACCTTACCCTCAAGGATCTCGCCGTTGTCAAAGGCATCCTTAAGAGTTACCCAGCTGTTGTCCTTATCTACTCTCTTCTTAGATACGGTTGCGAGGCCCTTACCGTCCTCAACTCTGATTACGAAGACCTCAACCTCATCGCCTACCTTGAACATCTCGGAGAGCTTAGCATCGGGATCATCGGTGATCTGCTCTTTTGTAAGAACGCCCGTGAATTTAGCACCGAGGTCAAGCTTGATCTCGTTAGCACCAATAGTGAACACGGTACCTGTAACTGTATCTCCTGTATGTAAAGTTTTGAGTGAGCCTTCCAGCATCTGACTAAAGTTTTCCATAATTTTTAAAACCTCCAATATTATACCGTCGGGCGTGGAAGCGCCTGCGGTTATTCCAACATTTTTAATATCGCCTGATTCGGGGAAGACGATTTGCTCTGCCGACTCTGCAAGAACGGTGAATTTGCACCTCTCTTTGCAAAGGTCAAAGAGCTTTTTTGTGTTCGAGCTTTTCTTGTCCCCGATGACGATCATCATATCCGACTTTCCCGCAAGCGAAACCGCCTCGGTCTGTCTGATTTCAGTAACACTACATATTGTATCAAAAATTTTTGCGTTTGTATATAGTTTTTTTAAAAAATTTTTAATTTTTATAAATTCTAACAAATTTTGAGTCGTTTGAGAGCATAAAATGGGTATTTTGCCCTTGAAGTCTATGTCAAGGAGCTCCTCAAACGATGAAATAATGAGCTTTTCGCCCTTTGCATAGCTGATAGTTCCTACCGACTCGGGGTGAGTGGGGGAGCCGAAGAGAATGAAAAAGCTGTTTTCATCGGTGTTTTCATCTGCTATCTTGTGAACTTTTTTGACGTAAGGGCAGGTCATATCCACGATCTTTAAAAAGGCGTGCTTTTTTGCAAGCTCGTCAAGATGCTCGGCTGCTTCCTTGGTTATTCCGTGTGTTCGGATAACAAGAGTAAGCGAGCTTCCTTTGAAGCCCTCGACAAGCTCGTCGATCTCTTCGAGCTCGGTAGAATATATGCCCATACTCTCAAGCGAAGCATTATATTTCGTATTGTGTATAAGATGACCGACGGTATATATTGCAACGCCGTCCGCCTTTTGCTTTGCCAGGGCTCTTATTCCTTCGTCAGCACGTCTGACACCCGGGCAAAAGCCTGCATTTTTTGAAAGAGTGACGTTCAATTTTTATTCTCCGAAATCACTTTTTTTCATTCTTCGGAGCAGGAAGATAAGCGGGAAGGGAGGAGTAGATTCCAAGCTCGCATACACGGTCAAAGATCAACTTTGTAGCTGAACGGTATTCCTCGCGTCCGCCGTCAACAAATCCAAGCTCCTCATACTTTATAGGCTTGCCGAAAACGACCTCAACACGGCGAAGGAAGCCGTATTTTCCGCCCTTGACGTTTATTGAAACGGGAAGAACGTCGCATTTTGAATGATATGCTATAAGAGCAACACCGTTATGCGTGGGAGTGGTCGCAGGGTTTACACCGGGGTATCTGTGGCCTTGAGGGAATATCGAAAGCACCTTTCCCTCGTCTGCGGCGTTAACAGCCGCCTTGATAGCTCCTACGTCGCCCGCACCTCTGTCAACCTTGATTGCACCGAGTGCCTTAACGAGTCTGCCGAGAACGGGAACCGAGAAAAGCTCTTTTTTTGCAACGAAGGTAAGCTGTCTTGGGCATACCGCACCGATAGAAATAACGTCAACTGCGGCAATATGGTTAGCCGCAAGCACAAGCCCGCCCTCAAGCGGAACGTTTTCACGTCCCTTGACCTTAACACGCATAAAGAAGCGGTAAAGGGGGGCTACGATAACCTTTGCCCTTGAATAGAATTTCGAGGGCTTATACTTCTTCTTAACTATCTTAAGGACCGCCTTTACGGTATCCTCCTCGTTAAGCTCGGAGTTGTCGAGAAGAACGGCATCCTCTGCCTGGACGCAGGGAGCAACGTCTCTTTCCGAGTCGTTTTTATCTCTCTCTGCCATTTCCTCGTAAACCTTTTCGAAGGTCACGTCCTGTCCCTTGGCAATAAGCTCGTTGTAGCGTCTTGTGGCTCTCGCCTTAGCCGATGCGGTAAGGAATATCTTTACCTCGGCATTCGGAAGAATAACCGTACCGATATCTCTGCCGTCCATTATAACACTGTTTTTCTTGGCGGTATTCCTCTGCATATCGAGAAGGAACTTTCTGACCTCGGGAATAGCACTGACTGCCGATGCCGCCATAGAAACCTCGGGGGTTCTGATGCCGTCGCCCTCATCGTTACCGTTAAGAAGGATAACCTGTCTGCCGTTTTCAAACTTAAGCTCAAGCTTTATTGAATCGAGTGCCTTAATGACTGCCTCACTGTCCCTCGGATCAATGCCGCATCTGAGGACGTAAAGTCCTATATTTCTGTAAAGAGCGCCGGTGTCAACATATATGATACCCAGCCTTTTTGCCACAGCCTTGGCAACCGAGGATTTACCCGCGCCGCCGGGACCGTCTATTGCGATTCTTAACATTTTTGTTCTCCTTAATGATGTATATTAACGTTCCTGATTTCGTAATTTAACATTCTGCCGCACTTTTTCCTGCGAGATATCCGGTTGAAAAGGCAATTTGAAGATTAAAGCCTCCCGTATACGCATCCACGTCTATTATCTCGCCTGCAAAGTACAGACCCGGCAGAATTTTTGATTCCATTGTTTTTGGAGAGATCTCCTTGACCTCGACTCCGCCCGAGGTGATTATCGCCTCCTCAATAGGACGAAGCCCCTTAAGGGAGATGGGAAGAGCCTTAAGCAGTCGGAGTATGACCGCACGCTCCTCCTTGGTTATGAGATTGACCTTTTTTCTGGGATCAATACCCGAAAGCTCGACGAAGGGCTCGATCATCTTACTCGGCAAAAGCGCTGAAAGAGAATTGATGAAATCCTTGTTTGTATTTTTGCAAAAATCCGAAAGCAGCCTTGCATCAAGAGTTTTCTCGTCGAGGGCGGGCTTCAAATCTATAAAAAGCGTCAGCTCGGAAATATCACGGTCCTTTACGTGTGCCGATGCCGAAAGAATGACAGGACCGCTTACGCCAAAGTGGGTAAACAGCATTTCCCCGAAATCATTGTAAAGGCTTTTTCCGTTTTTGTCCTTGATATCTATCTTAACGTTCTTAAGAGATAGTCCCATAAGCAGTGAGCAGATCGGATCGTCGGATTCAATGGGAATAAGCGAGGGGGTAAGAGCTGTCACAGAATGACCGAGATTCCTTGCCAGCCTATGTCCGGAGCCGTCGGAGCCGGTAAGAGGATAAGATCTTCCTCCCGTTGCAATGATGACCTTGTCAAAGGTATAATTCATAGAATCGGTCTTTACAGTAAAGCTATCGTCGGTCTTATGAACCGAGCGAACCTTCTCGTGGATTACGTCCGCACCTGCCGAATATGACTTTAAGGCATCAACAACGTCCCGAGCCTTGTCGCTCTCGGGGAATACTCGGTTACCACGCTCGGTTTTTAGCCTTACACCGAGAGATTCAAAGAATTCCATAGTTTCACACGGAGTGAGCGTGTTAAGGGCGGCATAAAGAAATCTTGGGTTCTTGGTAACGTTTGCAAGAATTCCCTCGACGTCGGTGTTGTTCGTTACGTTGCATCTGCCCTTGCCGGTTATGGCAAGCTTTTTTCCGAGGATCTTCTGTCCTTCAAAAATTGTAACCGATGCACCGTACAAAACAGCCGTTCCCGCAGCCATAAGCCCTGCCGCACCGCCGCCGATTACGGCGATTTTTGTCTGTTCGTATTTGTAATCACCGTTTTGCATAGACTTCATACTCATCCCATATTTTTTCAAGAGAGTCGAAACGCTTTGTGATCTCTTCCTCTCTTCGTTTGGTTATCTCTACAACGATTGCATTAACGATCGAAAGAGGAGCGACCAGGGAATCCATAAAGGATGCCATATCCGACTGTGCGGTAATAACGTAGTCGGCAAATTCGCAAAGAGGAGAGATATCCGAGTCGGTAAATACGACAACTCTGGCCTCTTTGTTGCCCGCAAACTTTGCCGCATTAATGATCTTTGATGAATATCTCGGGAAGGAGAAGGCAATGAGAGTGTCCTCCTTGCTAATCGAATACATCTGCTCAAAGACCTCCGCACCCGAGGTGGGATTAACGAATTTTACGTTGTCGAAAATCATCGAAAGATTATATGCAAGCAGTCTTGCGATTGGCTCGGTGCTTCTTGCCCCGGTAATGTATATGGTTTTGGCATCGAGAATAGCATCAACCGAGCTTTCAAAGACCTCGCGGTCAAGACGCTCCATTGTAAATCTGATTTTGTTGATATCCGATTCCATAACGCTTTCCAAGACGTCGGAATGACCGATACGCTGCTTTGTGACCTCGATACGTTGATTGGGCGTAAGCTTGATCCTTACAAGCTCCTGAACCGCTCTCTGAAAATCGGAATAGCCGCCAAAGCCAAGCTCTCCCGCAAATCTTACTACGGTAGACTCGGAAACTCCGACCAGCTTGCCAAGCTTTGCGGCGGTGAGATAGGCCACCTTGTCGTAATCGTTGATTATAGTATTGGCAATTTTCTTTTGTCCTTTTGAAAGCTTTGTATAAACTTCCTTTATCTTTTGCGAAATGTCTGCTGCCATTTCAAACTCCTGTAAGCGTTATTTGTAACACATCCTTATAATTTTATCATAAAAATAAAATTATTTCAAGTATTTTAGTAAAAAAACAAAACTTCCAGCTTTGCAAAAAACAAGATTACGCAACAAAAAGCCCCAATTAACAAAAAGGACGAAGAATCCGAAAATTCCTCGTCCCGGGTATTGAAGTTACACTAAAAAATATCAAACATCTTGTTTTTGCTTGATTTATTACGAAGCTCTGCCGATTTAGTGAATTTATAAATCGTTTCTCTCGGCTCCGAGATCAATAACGCTTGCCGAAAGCCTTTGCAGCTCCTCGGTTCTGTGGGTAACGAGGATCACAAGCCGCTTTTTTCCTTCTTTTTCGATCTCATTAAGTACCAGCTCGGCATTTTCCTTGTCAAGCTCCTTTGTCGGCTCGTCAAGAAGAAGTATGGGAGAATCCTTGAGAAAGGCTCTTGCAAGCGACACCCTTTGCTTCATTCCTCCCGATAGCTCGGAGGGGAAAAGTCTCGTGTCATCCTTCGTAAATCCGAGGGATATCAGCATATTTTCGCAAATTTTCACCTTTTCTGCATCGGATTTTTTAAATGACACCAAGACAAGATTGTCAAGTGCTGATACGGTGGGGAAGAGTCTGTGCTCTTGAAATGCAAAGGAAACTTTACCAATTCCGCCCGAAATTATCTCTCCCGAGTAATTTTTGTCAAGCCCAGCAATCATGCGAAGAAGGGTTGTCTTGCCAACTCCGCTTTCACCGATAACAGCTACGACGCCCTTTTCGGGAAACTCGCAGCTAAAGGAGGACAGAATTATCTTATCCGCGAAGGATTTTGTAACGTTCATCAGCTTAAGTGCCATTTTTCATCCTCCTTACAAGGAATTTCGTCAAGGATTCAAGAGAGATGCTGAATATAACTATTACCACGGCCCAGGCGAAAACCTTTTCGGTATTCAGGTTGTAATTGGCATCGAAGATGTACTGACCTATTGAATTATGCGTGTAGGCGATTATCTCTGCGGCGATCTGCGACTTGAATGCAAGTCCGATAGAAGTGACAAGGGCGGGGGCGAGGTAGGAAAGAATAGTAGGGAAATATAAGAGCCTTAATTTTTTGAAAAACGAGAGCTCGTAGATCACGGCCGCCTCGCGAAGCCCCTTGTCAATAGAATCAAAGCCGTCAAGGGTGTTCTGATAGATTATCGGAAGCACCATCATAAAGCCGATAAAGACCGTCAGCTTTGATCCCCACATAATAACCCAAAGAATGAGTATGAAGGTTGCGACCGGCATTGCCTTGAATATCGAAATAATAGGTGAGACAAAGCTCCTCAATGTGGATGAAAGATTACAAAGCGTCGCAAGCAAAACGCCAACCGAAACGCCGAGAAAAAGTCCTAAAAGAACTCTTAAAAGAGATGCTAAAATCACCTTGTAGAAGTAGGCTTCCTTCAATAGAAGGAAAAGTGCCTTTAAAGTATCAAGAGGAGATGGGAGAAAGTAGGAGTCCCCGACAATTAAAGCACCGATTGCCCAAACGGCTATCCAGAAGATAAATACCGTTATGCCAAGAGCTGCTTCTTTAGTCAGATCAATCGTCCTTTTCGACATAGTAGAATGAATCGCTTGGAAGCTTTCCGCCGATAACGTTGTTTCCGAATACCTTATAAATGTTGACGAGAGTTTCCTTCATGTCGTCACCGTCCTCATATTCAAGAGCCTCGGAAAGATTTCTTAGAGCACTCTTTGCGGGGGCGAGATTATCCATAATACCCGCCTCAACAACGAGCTCTGCCGCCGCGTCAAGATTTTTACCGTCGGACATATAGTCTATCGAATCCTCGTATGCCTCAAGGAAGTTCTCGACAGCTATCGGATGCTCCTCGATAAATTCCTTTCTTGCGACTAAGCAGCCCATTGCGATGTCCGAGTCGAACTTTTCTTCCCAAAGCTCACCGAGATCAAGTGTGACCTTGTACTTGTCAATGCCGTTAAGAGCGTTGGAAACTATGGGCTCGGGAGCCAGAATGACGTCGGCTACCGTATTTGTTCTAATAAATTTAGGAAGATCCTGAGGAGTAGTGAGCGTTTCGACGGTTTCATCATCTCTTGTATATTCGTAAACGATGGTCGCGTTGACGTCATAAGCCTCAAGAAGCTTTTGGAGTATGATTCTGGGAGTACCCTGCTTACAGGTGTAGATAACCTTACCGTTCAGGTCGTTTAGTGAGTTGATACCTGCGGAATCCTTCGTCAAAAGGCAAAGAGAGTTAAGACAGTTGATAGCAATTACCTGCATATCCGAGTATACACCCTCATTGTAGAATTTAGCCGCCTCGTTTGTGGGAAGACATGCCATATCGATTTTCTTGCTCTTAAGATCGGCAATTACCTCGGAAGTTTTTGCATATTTTTTGAAAGCGTACTGCTCGTTTGCGTCGGCACCGCCGTTATCGCTGATCAGCTTAGCCATTCCCATACCGGTGGGGCCCGCCATATAGGCTACTCTTATTTGCGTGTCATCGTTCTTCTTGCACGAAGCAAGCAAGGAGAATACGGTTACGAGTAAAAGAAGTGCTGAGATAATTTTTTTCATTTTTTTAGTTCCTTTCGTCTTTTATAATTGTAATTTTTTTGTTATCATCATAGCTGATAGAGCCATCTTCAATAAGAGAGGACATCGCTCTGTAAACAGATGCCCGTCCGGCATTGATCGCCTCGGAGCATTTCTTGAAATTAAGGGTAAATTCCTTGCAGCCTGCCGCCTCCCACTTACTTTTAAGATAGGAGAGAAGTCTGTCCTCTACCCGTGTTCCGCTGAAGGTTTGAATTTTTTTGTTCAGGAAAGAAATGCGTTCTGCCATGAAATTTATTACGTTTATTGCAATTTTTGCATTTTCTTCCACCAAGCGTATAACCTCGTCGGCACCGAGGAAAAGCACCTCGGAATTCTTGGTTGCGATAATTTCGGTGGGGAATTCATCCTTTGAAAAAACAGACAGAACTCCAAAGCTGTCACCTTCGGAAAGCTGGTTTAATACAGAATACCCCCCGTCGCCCTTCGGCTTTCTTACCTCGGCTCGCCCGCCGAAAATAAAACCGATCTTTTTTTCATCCGATTCCTTGCAGTAGATACGGTCTCCTCTTTGAAAAGACAGTATCTCGGGGCATACGGAATTAAGCGAGTCATCAAGCTCCTTTTCCGTAAGACCGGAAAACAGAAACAATTGACTTATAAAGCCTTTAATGTTCTCCAACAGATTCCTCCTCTCAAAAAGTGTATCATCTGATACAATTATAGCATAACGTTAAAAAAATGTCAATACAGAAACCGAAAATACATACAAAATTTCTTCATTGACGAAATTTCCTCTCCTTTTTTTATAAAAAGCATTGAAATCGACAAAAAACTGTGCTATACTATTTAATAGATTTTTATTATAATAATTCATGAGGTTTGATATGAGCTTTATGTTATCGGCAGGCGAAGTTGATCCTTCTGCCAATATTGGGGCGTTTTTTTCGTTTGTGAAAAGCGCTTTTTCGGGCTTTAACTTTTTCAGCGACCTGATTGATATCCTCCTTCTTTCGGTTTTGTTCTTCTTTGCGGTAAAGTTCTTCAAGAACCGTAAGGTCGGGGCGCTTGTAGTAGGCTTTGGCGTTTGCCTTATTATTTTTGTTTTAGCAACGCTATTCGAGTTTACCGCAGTTCGTTACGTTCTTTCCTCCATATTCGAGATAGGTGTTCTTGCACTGATAGTGATCTTCCAGCCGGAGATCAGAGATATGCTTGAGAAGCTTGGTACGGGCTCTCTCCGAGGTATCCGTTCTCTTGGTGAAAGAGAGAGTAAGAAAAAAATGCACTACCGCACGATTGACGGTATAATAAGAGCGGTTCAGATTCTTTCGGTAGAGCGTACCGGCGCACTTATCGTTATTGAGAGAACGACTAAGCTTGACGATATTGCCGAGACCGGAACAAAGCTTGATGCCGAAATTTCAGACTCTCTGCTTCGTAACATATTCCACAACCGTGCTCCTCTTCACGACGGAGCGGTAATTATCTCGGAGGGCAGAATTTATGCCGCCTCCTGCATTCTTCCGCTTCCGCGCAGAACCATACTGAGCGGCGATCTCGGCACACGGCACAGAGCCGCAGTCGGAATATCCGAGGTCAGCGACGCTATAACCGTTATTGTTTCCGAGGAGACCGGCATTATTTCGGTTTCCAAGGAGAGTGAGCTTGTCCGTAATTTTACGGCGGAAAGCCTGCGTAAATTCCTTGTGCGTGAGATCGTTCACGAGAATCTCGGTGAGGATGAGGGCTGATAGGTGAAGATATGAAAAAGAAAAATTCAAATTTAAAGATTGGCACAGTACTGACAGCAGTTTGCTGCCTTGCCGCCGCAGTACTGTTTTGGCTTTTTGCTAATTATATGGAAGGTGACGCCGCCGCTATCAAGCTTTGCGTTGATTCGGCACGAGGCTTTATATGAGCTCCTCATTCTTCTTAGTAAACAATATCAAATTGCCAATAAACGCCTCTGTTTCGGAGGCGTTTTCGGTTGCAAAGGCAAAAATACGAAGGCTCGGGCTTTCTCCCTCTCACTTTGAGTATTCTGTCTTTCGTCGGAGCGTTGACGCAAGAAGACGGAGTGAGATATTCTTCGTTTATTCGGTCAGCGTTTGCGGAGAGTTTTCGCAGGTTGACTCTGAAAAGCTTCGCTCGGCAGGCTATGAGCTTCTTACGGAGGAAAAGCTTGATTTTATTCACGGTGATACGGCACTTACGGCAAGACCTGTTGTTGTCGGCTCGGGCCCTGCGGGACTGTTCGCAGCATATATCCTTGCCGAGAGAGGTTACCGTCCTCTTATACTTGAGCGCGGCGGCACTGTTTCGGAAAGGAAGGCGAGCGTTAAGCGGCTGACCGAGAACAGAATTCTGGATCCGGAGTGTAATATCCAATTTGGTGCGGGCGGTGCAGGCACCTTCTCGGACGGAAAGCTCGTAACAAGGATCAATGATCCGCTTTGCTCCTATGTTCTCGGCAAGTTTTGCGATTTCGGTGCGGATCCTTCAATAAAATTTATGGCAAAGCCACATATCGGTACAGACGTTCTTTCGCTCATAATCGAAAGGATGATCGAAAAAATTACCGATCTCGGCGGTGAAATACGCTATCATACTAAATTCATCCGTCCTATCAGCTCCTCGGGAAAGGTAAAGGCTGTACTCACCGATAAGGGTGAGATCGAATGCGGCGCTCTCATACTTGCCGTCGGTCACAGTGCGAGGGATACCTACAAGGAGCTTCTTTCCGAAGAGATGGACATAGTTTGTAAGAATTTCTCGGTTGGAATGAGAATTGAGCATCTGAGAGCCGATATCGACAAGGCTCTTTACGGTGATTTCGCAGGAAGTCCACAGCTCGGAGCTGCGGAGTACAATCTTTCCTACGATACCAAAAGGCGTGGTGTTTACACCTTCTGTATGTGTCCGGGTGGCGTGGTCGTTCCGGCAGCCAGCGAACAGGGCGGTGTAGTGGTTAACGGAATGAGCTATTCCGACCGAGCCGCCGTTAATTCCAACAGTGCGGTGGTGTGCAGTATTTTCAAGGAAGACTACGGCAGCACTCCCGAGAGTGCGATTGCGTTTCAGCGTAAAATCGAGACTGCCGCTTTCAGCTCGGGCGGCGGTGATTACAGTGCGCCGATCATAACGGTTGGCGACTTCCTTCGGGGAACTCTCAAAAGAGAGCCGTCCCGTATTATGCCGAGCTATATGGACGGAGGCGTTTCGCTTTCCTCTCCCGAGGATTATTTACCGTCCTTCGTTACAGAATCTATCAAGGGCGCACTTTCCGCCTTTGGCAAAAAAATCGAGGGCTTTGATTCTCCCGACGCTATCCTTACGGGTGCCGAGACGAGAACCAGCTCACCTATAAGAATTATCAGAGACAGTGATCTTGGACTTGCTACGGGATATAAGAATCTCTATCCCTCGGGCGAGGGAGCCGGCTATGCCGGAGGAATCACGTCTGCCGCTGTTGACGGAATCCGTACTGCGATGCGGCTTATAAAGGAATACAAGCCTTTTAATTAAATTTCAGAGCATTTTTATCCGCAGGTGAAACTTAGACTGCGGTAAGCATGTTAATAAATATGGAAGGGGGACTTCGGTCCCGCTAACGGTTAATTATAAATGAAAAACACTAACGAAAAGAAGGAGAAAAACTGGGTTTTAAGATCTGACAGGTCCGAGCAGACCAACAATGCCGTCGCCGGAATTGCCGAAGCTCTGGGGATTGATTCGGTTGTGGCAAGGCTTCTGTATACCAGGGGCTACACCGATGCCGAATCCGCAAAATCCTTTGTTTATATGGAAACGGAGATGCTTTGCGATCCTTTCCTGATGAAGGACTGCGAAAAGGGTGTCGAGCGTATCAGACGGGCGGTACAGTCGGGCGAAAAGATCACAGTTTACGGAGATTATGACGTTGACGGCGTTACAGCCGTCTGCACCCTTTATCTTTATTTGAAGGAGCTTGGTGCTAAGGTAGATTATTTCATCCCCAACAGAGCAGGGGAGGGGTACGGTGTATCAAACGGTGCGGTTGACACTCTTCGTGAGGGCGGTACCGGTCTTATCATCACAGTTGATACCGGTATTACGGCAACCGAGGAGGTTGTTTATGCAAAGGGGCTCGGCATTGATTTCCTCATTACCGACCACCACGAGTGCAGAACCGATCTTCCCGAGGCATCGGCTGTTATCAATCCCCACAGGGCAGACTGTCCATATCCTTTCAAGGAACTTGCGGGTGTCGGAGTTGTTTTCAAGCTTATCTGTGCCTACGAGGAGCGTGTTCTCGGCAGGTCGAGGCGTGAGGCAACTGCAAGACTGTTTAAAAAATATGCAGACCTTGTGGCAATAGGAACTATTGCCGACGTAATGCCCATTAAAGAGGAGAACCGTATTATTGTAAAATACGGACTTTCCATGATCGAGAACAATCCGAGGCTCGGTCTTTCGGCTCTTATGGAGGCGTCCTCTGCAAGGAGCGATCAGCAGCGTACTCAGCAGAAGAAAAAGAAAAACAAGATCACCTCGGGCTACATCGGATATACCATTGCGCCGAGGATAAATGCGGCGGGCAGAATCAAGTCGGCAAGCCTTGCCGTCGAGCTTTTCCTCACGGAGAACAGAGCAGAGGCTCTTAAGATCGCAGAGGAGCTTTGCCGAACCAACAAGGAGAGGCAGGCTGAGGAAAACAAAATAATGAACGAGGCGTACGTCGAGATCGAAAAGTACGATATCGAGAACAATCCCGTCATCGTTCTTGACAGAGATAATTGGCATCACGGTGTTATCGGAATCGTGGCTTCGCGAATTACCGAGAAGTATTGCCGTCCCTCGATTCTCGTTTCCTTTGAGGGGAATGAGGGGACGCTCGGCTCGCCCGAGGACGTTGGAAAGGGCTCCGGAAGAAGTATTAAGGGAATGAACCTTGTTGACGCACTCTTCTACTGTGAGGAGCATCTTGTAAAGTTCGGCGGTCATGAGCTGGCGGCAGGTCTTTCGGTAACCAGGGGCTCACTTCGGGCATTCAGAGATAAGATCAACGAGTATGCAAGGAATAATCTCACAGCCGAGGATATGGTTCCTACCGTGGAGGCGGATTGCGAGATCGATTTTTCGGATGTTTCGCTTGCTCTTGCCAAGGGCATTCAGATGCTCGAGCCTTACGGTGTCGGAAATCCTGTGCCGGTATTCGTTCTTCGGGGCGTAACGGTAAACGAGATATCAGGAATCAGCGACGGTAAGCATACAAAGATTTCCTTCGGTGACGGTGTAAGAAGTCTTTCGGCTATGTATTTCTCGGTTTCTCCCAAGGATATCGGTATTTACGTCGGTGACAGCGTTGACGTAATGTTCAACATCGACATTAACGAATGGGGCGGCAGAGAGAGCGTTCAGCTCATTATCAGGGATATCAAGATCGCATCAAGCCAGCTTTCCGAGGACGGAAAGGACAGGGCAAGATTCGAGGAGATCAGATCGGGCGCTCCCTTCCGTGAAAGTGAGGATGTTATCCCAACAAGAGAGGATTTCGCAGCCGTTTATAAGCTGATGCTTTCCTCCCTCCGCTCCGGAATCGACACCCTCTCGCACAGAGATATTCTCTCTCGGTTCAAGGCGGATGCGGAAGTGAATATCGGTTATATTAAACTTAAGGTCATCGTTATGGTCTTAAAGGAGCTTAATCTCGTTGATATCACCGATATCAGAGATGAGGTATATAAATTCAACATTCATTATTCCACCGGCAAAACCATGCTTGATAAATCCACTCTTTTGAGGCATCTGCGTTCACAGATGATCAGGCAGTGAGTGCCGTGTGATCTAGGGTAATTATTATGTATTCAGAGATGACTTCGCTTCTCGATTATCTCGGGAAGAATGAAAAAAATTACGACTTGGACAAGATCAAACAGGCGTACGAGTATGCCGAAGGTCTTCATTCCGGTCAGTTCCGCTTAAGCGGAGAGCCTTATATCAGCCATCCCGTCGCCGTTGCAAGGATCGTGGCAGAGCTTGGTCTTGACACCGACTCGATATCCGCCGCTCTTCTTCACGACACGGTGGAGGACTGTGCTGACAGAACCAACCTCGAGATTATCAACAAAATGTTCGGCTCCGACGTCGCAATGCTTGTTGACGGTCTTACAAAGATCATTCAGGTTCAGGTTGCGGACAAGGAGGAGGCGCATATCGAGAATATAAGAAAGATGCTTCTTGCAATGAACAAGGACATCAGAGTTATATTCATTAAGCTTTGCGACCGACTTCATAATATGCGTACTCTTTCCGCCAAGAAGGAGGACAGACAAAGAGCAATAGCTCTCGAAACGATGTATATCTATGCCCCCTTGGCTCACCGTCTCGGTATTCAGAGGATAAAGCAGGAGCTTGAAAATATCAGCCTTTATTACCTCGATACCGTAGGATACGAGGAGGTTCACGAGGAGATAGAGAAGAAGTTCGGTCAGAACAGGAACTTTATCGAAGAGGCAAAGAAGATACTTTCGGAGAAGCTCACCGAAAATAAGATAGACTTTACCCTCGAGGGACGTATCAAGTCGGTCTACTCGCTTTACCGAAAGATGTATACCCTCAATAAATCATTTGACGAGATATACGACTTTTATGCGGTCAGAATTATCGTTGACACAGAGCTTGAATGCTATACGGCACTCGGTCTTGTTCACGAGCTGTTTAAGTCTATTCCCGGCAGATTCAAGGATTATATTTCAACACCGAAGCCTAACCTCTACCGCTCGCTTCACACAACGGTAATAGGTCATTCGGGAATCCCCTTCGAGGTACAGATCAGAACGAAGCAGATGCACGAGGAGGCTGAATACGGTATTGCCGCTCACTGGAAATACAAGAGCGGTGAGAAGGCGGGCAGCAACATTGACGAGAAGCTAAGGTGGATAGCACAGCTTCTTGAATCGGATGAGAATACCCGTGATCCCGACGAGTTTATCCATTCCTTCAAGACGGATATCTTCCACGACGAGACCTTCGTCTTTACCCCTAAGGGTGACGTTATATCTCTTCCTCTTGGTTCTACCGTCATTGACTTTGCGTTTGCTATACATTCTGCGGTAGGAAACAAGATGACCGGAGCGAAGATAAACGGTGTTATCGTTCCTATCGACAGAATTCCGCAGAACGGAGATATTATCGAGATAATCACCTCCGGCTCCTCCAAGGGCCCGAGCCGAGATTGGCTTAAGATAGTTAAGACCGGACAGGCGCGCAGTAAGATCAGACAGTGGTTCAAGAAGGAAAAGCGGCCTGAGAATATCGTGCTGGGCAGAAGCGAGGTTGACAAGGAGATAAGAAAGCTCGGCTTCTCACCCGATGACGACACCCTTGGTGAGATAATCGCGTCAATCGGTAAAAAGGTCGGAATCAACAATGCCGACGACTTCTATAACACTCTCGGATTTGGCGGTATCACCCTTCAAAGGTTCCTTCCTAAGATCAAGGAGGAGCTTGAGAAGATTTATAAGCCCGAGGAGGAAAAGCCCGTCAGCCGTGAGGAGGAGCTTTCCAAGTTTAAACTCTCAAACAGCAAACGTCAGGTGAACGGCGGCGGAATTATAATTGACGGCGAGCGTGGTTGTCAGATCAAGTTTGCCAAGTGCTGTAATCCTCTTCCGGGTGATAAGATCGTCGGATTTATTACCAGGGGATTTGGCGTTTCGGTCCACAAGGCGGATTGTCCTAACGTAATTGAGTCCAGACGTAACGAGGACAACCTTGCAAGATGGGTAAAGGCGGAGTGGGAATCCCAGGAATCCCAGAGTCCTACGACCTACGAGGCGGCTATTCAGATCGTTGCAGAGGATGCAATCGGTGTTCTTGCAGGTATTTCCATGACGCTTGCGGATATGAAGGTGTCTATTTCATCAATCAACACTCAGATGAGCAAGAACGGGGAGGTGGCGATAAATATCGTTGTCGGATGCCGCAGCACCTCTCATTACGATTCCATAGTTTCAAGACTTCGCTCTGTACCGAAAGTAGTTTCGGTAAAGAGAAACTTTACAAACTGATTTACGAGGTATATATGATCGCAGTTTTACAGCGGGTGAGATCGGCAAAGGTAATTGCAGACGGAAATTTTTCCGGTGAGATAGGAGCGGGGCTTTATATCCTTCTCGGCGTAGGCCGTGAGGACGGTGAGGCTGATGCTGTGGCTCTTGCCGAGAAAATTTCCAAGTGCCGCATCTTTACCGATGAAAATGATAAAATGAATCTTTCGGTAAAGGATATTGACGCAGAGGCACTTGTTGTATCGAATTTTACTCTCCTTGCAAATTATGCTCACGGCAACCGTCCCGACTATTTTGGCGGTGCTGCTCCCGATGAGGCAAACCGTCTTTACGAGGTTTTCAAGTCCGAGCTTTCCTTAAGGGTGAGAAGGGTAGAGAGCGGGGTTTTTGGTGCCGACATGCAGACCGAAATGATTACCGACGGGCCCGTTACAATAGTTATGGATTCCCGAGTACTCCTTAAAAAAGGATAAATTCATATGATTTTAAAGATTAATGGTAATATCAACCGCTATTACGTTCAAACGCTTTGTATGGTATTTTTCCCGGGTGCCACTTTCGGTGAGGACGAGGTTCCGGAGGACGGTGTTCCCGAGGTTGCGGTTGAGGTTTTTGAAAATGAGACGGAGGGCGTTTCCGCATACGTTTCAATAAAGCTTAACGACAAGATATGCGAGGCAACCGAGTCGGTAGGACGTGACGAGGAGATCACAATTGCCTCCCACGAGGCTATCGCAGTCGGCAGAGCGGTTTTTGCGGCAGGTAAGGAGCTTCTCGGTCATACGCCCCCTTGGGGAATTCTCACGGGCGTTCGTCCTGCTAAAATTGCGGGCAGTCTTCTTTCGGGCGGTAAGGGCGTTATGAAGACCAAGAAGATTATGAGAGACGAGTATTTCCTTAATCTTCAAAAGGCTTCTCTTGCGGTTTCTGTTGCTCAGAGTGAGAACAAGATCATCAAAAAAATGTCCAAGGACACCTGTTCTATATACGTGTCGATCCCGTTCTGTCCGTCCAGGTGTGCATATTGCTCCTTCGTTTCATATACTACACAGAGACTCCTTTCAATGATAGACGACTATCTGGCTGCGGTGCTGTCCGACCTTGACGATACCTTTGATACGCTTGAGCGACTCGGTCTTAAGGTCAGTACGGTCTACATAGGCGGCGGAACACCGACAACCCTTTCCGCAGATCAGCTTAGAAAGCTTCTCGGCAAGATCAACGAGCGTATAGATACCTCGTCTCTGCTCGAATTCACTCTCGAGGCGGGCAGACCTGATACCATTACCGAGGAAAAGCTCCGAGTAGCCAAGGAGCAGGGCGTTACAAGGATAAGCGTAAATCCGCAGACCTTGAACGACGATATTCTTCACGAGATCGGAAGAAAGCATACCACCGAGGACTTTTTCCGTGCCTTCGAGCTTGCGAAAAAGAGCGGTATCAGAGATATCAACGTAGACCTTATCGCAGGGCTTCCCGGGGATGAGTTCAAGAACTTCTCCGAGACGGTTGACAAGGTCATCGAGCTTGAGCCTACCAATATAACCGTTCATACCTTCTGCGTAAAGAAGGCGTCGGATGCGCTCAAGAATGATTCGGGCGTTTATTCGCTTACGGGCGGAGATGCGGCGAAATGCGTCTCATATGCCCAGCTTAAGACAAAATTCGCAGGCTATAAGCCATACTATATGTATAGACAGAAGAACACCGTCGGAAATCTTGAAAACGTGGGCTTCTCGCTCGAAGGACACGAGGGGCTTTACAACGTCTATATGATGGAGGAGGTTCAGTCTATATTTGCCGTAGGTGCGGGTGCGGTTACGAAGCTTGTTAAGGAAAATCCCGAAACCCCCGGAAAATATCTTATAAAAAGACTCTTCCGTCCGAAATACCCCTATGAGTATCTTGAAAGTGAGGACAGAGCAAAAAGAGGGGAAAAGCAGAGAGAGGAAATTTTTGAATTTTTCTCCTAAGCTTACTTTTATAATAATAAATGTAGAGATCTGCAAGTATAATCTAGTAGATCTCTTTTTTTATTTTGGAGGAGTTATGAGGACGGAAAATAAAAATTTTAGCGGCGGTGTAATTAAGGGAACCTTCTTTCTGACCGTTTCAACACTTATCGTCAAGCTGCTTGGGGTAATTTACAAGATACCGCTTTCGGGCTATCTCGGAGACGAGGGAATGGGTTATTTTAACTCGGCTTACACCGTTTTTTCATTCTTTTACATAATTTGTACCGCAGGAGTTCCTAAGGCAGTTATGATACTGACCGAAAGGGCAAGAGCAGAGCGTGGCGAGGTAGACAGTGAGCGTGTGGTACGGTTTGCTCTTACGGCATTCTTTATCTTCGGCGGTGTAATGACGGCGGCACTGATAATTTTTGCACCTCTTCTTTCAATTGTGATAGGAAGCAGAAGATCCGTCTTTACGATCATCGCAGTAGCACCCTCTGTGTTTTTTGTATCTGTTGCGGGCGTTATCAGAGGGAGGTTGACGGCGGATATGCGTTTTCTTTCGATCTCGATTTCTCAGATAATAGAGGCGGTGGGCAGACTCGTCTTAGGTCTAATTTTCGCCTATATCGGTATTAGGAGAGGACTTTCGCCGGAGCTTGTTTCAGCACTGACGATACTAGGAGTTACCCTCGGAGCATTCTTTGGCTTGCTATATCTTTATGTTTCTTACAAAAACTCGAAAACAGAATATAAAATAGAGCAGAAAGTCGGATTTGGCTCTTACAAAAGGAAGGAAGTTCTTAAGAATATCTTCTCAATTTCGATTCCCATAACCCTTAGTGCGGCGGTGATGAGTCTTACGAATATAATAGATCTCGGACTTATTATGCGTAGGCTCGGGGCTCTTGGATATACCGAAGCCGAGGCGGCAAGTCTATACGGTAATTATACCACACTTGCCGTTTCTATGCTGAATTTAGCACTTGCTCTTGTAAGTCCTATCTCGGTTGCTTTTCTTCCGTTTTTCTCGAGATTTCATTCAAGAGGGGAGATTGGGCTTTTGTCCGAAGCGGTTAAGGATTCCTTAAGACTGTCCTCTATTATTTCCTCACCCGTTATGCTTGGACTTATGTTTTATTCAGAGGAGGTTTTGTCACTGATCTTCAAGAATACCTCAATAGAAATCGGTGCCTTGCTTCTTGTTATACTTGCCCCTGCAATTTATCTTATGTCCTCATTACTTACGGTCAACTCGCTTCTCGAGGCTGTCGGGGAGGTAAAGTCACCTATGTATTCAATGTTGATCGGCAGCAGCCTTAAGATCGTTATATGCTACTTTTTGGTATCTCAGCCTTATTTCGGAATTAAGGCGGCACCCCTCGGCACCGTGATCTCTTACATGGCGGCACTACTGACTTCTTTGTATATTGCCGAGAAAAAAAGAGGAATATCTCTGCCTATAATCGGTGCAACCCTTCCGCCTCTTGTCATTGCTTTTATTTCGGTTCTTCTGTCAGTTCCGCTAAAGATGGCGCTGGATCCGTTGATAAATAAAGATCTTTCCACCGTTATAATAATTTTGTTTGTGGCAATACTTTACATAAGTATGACATTTATTTCGGGAGTATTTAACAGAAAGTCTCTGAAAAAAATGGCAAAATATACAAATTTCGCTTGAAATGTATATTGATTTAGACGAAAAAAATTTACATTTTTTCAAAAAAATGTTCTAGTCTATTGAAATTTAGGAAACAAATTGCTATAATTGTAATAGTTCAAAAATTAAATTTTGAAAGGATGTATATTATGAACAAGACAGATCTCGTAAATGTAGTCGCAGCAGAGGCTAATCTTTCCAAGAAGGATGCAGAGGCCGCTCTCAACGCGACTCTCGCTGCTATTGCAGATGCACTCAAGAACGGTGATAAGGTTCAGCTTATCGGCTTTGGTAACTTTGAGGTTAAGGAGGTTGCCGCTAGAGAAGGCCGTAACCCCAGAACCGGTGAGACCATCAAGATCGACTCTGCTAAGAAGCCCGCTTTCTCCGCTTCCAAGGTTCTTAAGGATCTCGTAAACGCTTAATTATGCGTTTAGATAAATACCTGAAGGTATCGAGGCTCATTAAGCGCCGTACCGTTGCCAACGATGCTTGCGACAGCGAACGAATCACGGTAAACGGTAAGAACGCTAAGGCATCCTACAACGTAAAGATCGGCGATGAAATAAGGGTTTCATTCGGTCAGAAGTCGGTAACCGTAAGAGTTCTTGACATCAGGGAGACAACCAAAAAAAGCGAATCGGTCGGTATGTACGAGGTTATATCCGAATCCGATGCATAAAATTGAAAAACGTCACATATTTTCGTAATGAAGTATGTGGCGTTTTTTTTATTTTGCTTTAAGTTGAGTTGCGTGAAAGGTCAGTATCATCAAATACGTTGTGTAGTGCGTTTTGCGCCTCAAATTTTCGCATTTTAGAGCCTTATTCTAAAATGCCGCCTTGGCGGCGTCCCGAAAATTAGTTAAATGTTTGTGCGGTCGCCCGCTAGGCGACAGAATGGAGATTTATATGAATGATGAAATTGTAAAAAAATCTGCTCTTTCCTTAAAGGACAGAAAAAAACTGACGATTGACGGAGTTGAAAACGTACTCGGCTTTGATTCGGATTACGTCAGCCTGTCAACCTCTCTTGGCAGAGTCGGGGTAGAGGGGGAGGACTTGAAAATCGAGAGTCTTACCAAGGAAATTGGCGAGGTTGTTATCACGGGAAGGATTAACGGGATATTTTACAGTGACGAAAGGCAATCAAAAGGAGTATTCAAGGGGCTGTTTAAATGATCTGGTTTTCGGCTGATGAGCTTTTGGCATCTATATTTTCTTCGCTCATTTACGGTGGATTTTTTGCCTTTTTGGTATGCTTTCTTTCGCTTTTGTCAACACTTTTAAGTAACGGTAGGCTGACACTCGCAAAAGCCCTTATGCCAAAAGGCAAGCCAATCAAGCCCTCGGCACTTACAACCGAGGCACGAGGAGGTATTTCGAGTGCATTGATTATAATTTTAATAGTGCTTTTCACCGTTGGTTATATTCTTCTTTCATATTATGCACTTGACGGCTCTGTAAGGGTTTATACGCTGGTTTTATCGCTTGCATCGCTATTTTTGACGAGATTTCTTGTTTCAAGCAGTCTATCAAGAATTGTTTTATTTCTCATAAACAGAATTTTATCTATTATGGGCTTGCTTCTTTATATAATTCTGTTTCCGTACAGAGTAATATACTGTAAAATTTTGAAGAAAAAGGAAGTCGGAGCTACTGACAGACAAAATTTACCGATTACGGAAAAAATCCCGCATTGATTTTCTTTTTGTGAAATGACAAAATATTATCCGTGAAAAAATGAGGTCGAAAATGAAAAGAGACAAAGAAGCAGAATTTCTTTTTCATCAGGGAACAAATTTTAATTCTTACGAATACCTTGGCGTTTCTCTTGAGCGTTCAAAGGACAAATACGAATACTCCTTCCGAGTATGGGCTCCCTTGGCAAGCGAGGTCAGGCTTATCTCCGACTTTGTCGGGTGGGAGCGGGGAATTAAGCTTGAAAGAACGACCGATGCGGGGCTATGGCAGTGCGATATTGTAAACGAGGAGTCGCTGGAAGGCTCGGCATACAAATTCCTTGTGATCTCGGAGAACGGCACTCGGCATAAGGGCGATCCCTTTGCAAGGCTTTCCCGAGGAGGTGCGGACGGCGCATCGGTAATTTACCTTGAGGATGATTTCCGTTTTGACGACAGTTCCTGGCTTATGCACCGAAAAAGGACTGTCAGAGAGGAAAAAGGAAGCTATATTGCCGAGCCGATAAATATTTACGAGATGCATCTCGGCAGCTTTCTTCGCCATGATGACGGCTCCTATTACAGCTATGCGGAGCTTTCAGAGTTGCTTCCGTCCTATCTTAAGAAAATGGGTTATACACATCTTGAAGTTTTACCGCTGACAGAATATCCCTTTGACGGCTCTTGGGGCTATCAGGTTGGAGGCTATTTTGCACCGACGAGCCGTTTCGGTACGCCAAGAGAGCTAAAAGAGCTTATAAACGCCTTGCACAGAGCGGGAATCGGAGTGATAATGGATTTCGTACCGGCTCATTTTCCGAAGGACGAGTGGGGGCTTTATGAGTTTGACGGTCACCCCTTGTATGAGTATCAAGGGCATGACAGGCAGGAATCAAGAAGCTGGGGAACAAGATTTTTCGACGTTGGAAGAGAGGAGGTACAATCCTTTCTCATCTCCTCTGCGATGTATTTTATCAAGGAATTCCATATTGACGGATTGAGAGTTGATGCGGTGGCATCAATGCTGTATCTTGACTATGACAGAGAGCCGGGCGAATGGATTCCGAACGAGGAGGGAACTAACGAGAACAAGGAGGCGTTTGCCTTTCTTCAAAAGCTGAACTCGGCTATTTTTAAGGAATTTCCGGATGTTCTGATGATTGCCGAGGAATCCACAGCATTTTCGGGTGTTACTGCTCCGGTATCCCTTGGAGGTCTTGGCTTTAATCTGAAATGGAACATGGGCTTTGCAAACGATTTCTTTGATTATTTAAAAACCGATCCCTTATACAGAAGCGAAAAGCATTCGGCACTCACCTTTCCCTTGATGTATGCTCACAGCGAAAATTACTGTCTGCCCATTTCCCATGATGAGGTCGTTCACGGCAAATTTTCAATGATCGGAAAGATATTCGGCTCTTATGAGGACAAGTTCAGAACATATCGGGCGGCACTGCTCCTTTTGATGAGCTATCCCGGGAAAAAGCTCTTGTTTATGGGGTGTGAGTTCGCACAGTTCAGAGAATGGGATTTTGCAAGCTCGCTCGAGTGGTTTATGCTAGATTATGAGACACATTATGGGTTCAGGGAATACACAAGGGCTCTTAATCATTTCTATTTAAGCAATTCACCGATGTACGAGCTTGATTTTTCGTCCTCGGGCTTCGCTTGGATAAGCTGTGACGAGAATGAAAAATGCTCGATAGCATTCAGAAGATACTCACTTGAGGGCGAAGGGCTGACCTTTGTCTTTAATTTCTCCGGGATAAGCCAAACGCTTTCGCTTTATATTCCCGATGACGAGGAGGTAGGTGTGATTTTTAAAAGCACTCCCGGGGATGAAATAGCTGTTTTCTACGAGAAAAGCGAAAACGGAAAAATTGCAAGGCTGACAATCCCGCCGCTTTTCGGTGCCGTAATAAAAGAGGGCGTAAATAAAATAACGATTTAATTTGGAGGTAATATGTATCCGAAAAAGGAATGTGTCGCCATGCTTTTGGCAGGCGGTCAGGGCTCAAGGCTCTATGAGCTGACAAAGGAGACGGCAAAGCCCGCCGTCAGCTTCGGCGGTAAATATAAGATAATTGATTTTCCGCTTTCCAACTGTATAAACTCGGGCATTGACACCGTCGGAGTGCTTACTCAATACGAGCCGCTTTTGCTCAACGAGTATATCGGAGGCGGTGAAAGCTGGGATCTTGACAGAATGAAGGGAGGACTTGCCGTTCTTCCGCCATACAAAGGTTCCTCCGGCTCGGATTGGTACAAAGGTACGGCAAACGCCATATATCAGAATATAAGCTTTATAAAAAAATACTCCCCGAAATACGTCTTAATACTCTCGGGCGACCATATTTACAGAATGGATTACAAGTCGATGCTCGATTTTCATAAAAAGAAGGAGGCGGTCTGTACGGTCGCAACTATCTCCGTTCCTATCGAGGAGGCGGGCCGTTTTGGAATTTGCAATACCGAGGAGGACGGCAGGATAGCCGAGTTTGAAGAAAAGCCGAAGAAGCCGAAAAACAATAAGGCGTCTATGGGAATTTATATCTTCAACACCGAAACCCTGCTTGAGTATCTTGAGATCGACGAGGAGGACGAAAATTCATCAAAGGATTTTGGCAAGGACGTAATTCCAAACCTTCTTAATAACGGTGAGAGGCTGTACTCCTACGAATTCTTTGGATATTGGAAGGACGTTGGAACGATCGCCTCCTTATATGAAGCCAATATGGATCTGCTTCGGGAAGAACCGAGCCTTGATCTTGCCGATCCTAATTTCAGAATCTATTCGAACAACCGAGCAAGAGCTCCGCAGTTTATCGGGGACGGTGCAAGTATTTGCTCCTCTCTTATATCGGAGGGCTCGGAAATATACGGCTCTGTGATCAACTCGGTAATTTCTCCGGGAGTAATAATCGAGGAGGGGGCAACGGTTGAGGACTCGGTGATAATGGAGGACGTAAGAATCAAGCGTTGTGCCGTCGTAAAAAAAGCGATTATTGACAGATGCTCGGTGATTTCCGAAGGAGCCTTTGTCGGTGAAGCCGATACACCTTACGGAGATATTACGGTAATAGCCTCGGGCAGCAGAGTTTAAGAAGCGGAGAAGCCGCCACAAGCGGAAGAAGGGAGATTTTTATGGCAAAAAGTGCTGTTGGAATAATATTTTCCAGCCTGAATAATAACACATTATCAAGACTTACGAGTGACAGAACGGTTGCGGCAATTCCTTTTGCGTGCAGATACAGGCTTGTTGACTTCTGTCTTTCAAATATGACAAATGCAGGCATTTCAAATATAAATATAGTCGCAAATTACAATTACCGCTCCTTGCTTCGTCATATCGGGAGCGGAAAGGACTGGGATCTTGCAAGAAGAAGGTCGGGAATAAACTTTATTTCGCCCTTCCAGACCGCATTCTCCTCCGAGGTGAAGATGTTTTCCACTCATATGGAGGCACTGCGGAGCATGAAGGCATATATAGACGAGTTCAAAGAGGAATACGTGGTTATGACAGACTCGGATACCGTTCTTAACGTGGATTTCCGCTCGGTTATAGAGTCGCATGATAAAATTGGTGCGGATATAACGCTTTTGACAAAGTCAATAGACGGGGGATTCACGAGCAAGCATCCGAGAATACTTTTATCCTCATCAGAGGGGAAAATAACCGATATTTCATTGGGAAAGGGCTACAACGGACGCAATAACGAGCTCGCCCTTGGAATTTTCGTTATGAAAACCGAATATTTACGAAGACTTATCGAGGAGGCTGAGGGCTACGGTCTGCCGAGCCTTACCTCACTTATTCTTAAGAACAGAGGCAAATCCGGCTACTATTCTTACAGACACGAGGGCTATTGTGCCGCTGTGGGAAGCTTTCTCGATTATTATAACGCATCAATGGAGCTTTGCCGAAGCCCCCAGGCAAGGCGGTCGTTGCTATTTTCGGAGGATGCACCCATTTACACAAGGGTGAACAATTCGCCGCCGACTGTTTATTCGGATTCCGCAAGGGTTTCTTCCTCTATGATTGCCGACGGATGCCGAATCGAAGGAGAGGTAATTAATTCGATTATTTCAAGAGGTGTAACGGTAGAAAGGGGGGCGGTGGTCAGGAATTCCATTCTATTTAGAGATACAAGGATCGGAAGACGGGCAACGGTGAATTGTGTTTTAACAGATAAAAGGGTTGAAGTATCCGATGGGGTAATGCTCTCGGGCAATGAAAATATGCCATTCTATATTCAAAAGGGGAGAAAAATCTGATGAATATCTTATACGTAACCACCGAAGCCACACCCTTTGCGTCAAGCGGAGGACTTGGCGACGTTATGGGCTCGTTGCCAAAGGCTGTTCATGATAAAGGGAACCGAACACAGGTAATTCTTCCGCTTTATAAGACCATGAACGAGTGTGCAAGAGGAAGGCTATCTCATATCAGGGATATTTCCTTTCGTCTGGGTTGGCGTAATACCGGCTTTTCACTTTACGGCTTGAAGGAGGATGGCGTAGAGTACCTTTTCGTAGAAAACAGCTATTATTTTGACAGACCTAACCTTTACGGAGAGTATGACGACGGAGAACGCTTTGCATTCTTTTCTATGGCGGTGATCGAGTATATTCTTTCTTCGGGAGATATTCCCGATATACTTCACGCAAACGATTGGCAATGTTCACTGAGCATAGTCTATCTTAAAACGCTCTATAAGGATAACAAAGCCCTCGGGGGTATAAGAACCGTATACACCCTTCACAACGTTGAATACCAGGGAAAATACGATCCGTATATCCTCGGTGACGTATTTGGTCTTGATGAGAAATACAAGGATATTTTGCTGCTTGACGGTTCGCTAAATCTTATGAAGGGCGGAATACTTACCGCCGACTTCGTTACCACGGTAAGCCCGACGTATGCAAACGAGCTATCATACGATTTCTTTGCATTCGGACTTTCGGGGGTAATCAAGGCAAACAGAGATAAAATGGTTGGAATAATAAACGGTATAGATTATTCTGTCCATTCTCCGACAAACGCAAAGGGGCTTTATAAAGCATATTCAAGGGAGAACTTCAAGGAGGGGAAGCTTGAAAACAAAAAAAGACTTCTTTCCGAGCTTGGAATGAGGGACGAGGACGGGCGGCCGCTTATCGTAATGGTGACGAGGCTTGCATCGCAAAAGGGAATTGATCTTGTTCTGCATATTTTAGACGAGCTTTTATCCGAAAAAATTAACTTTGTAATACTGGGTACGGGTGAGTCCTGCTATGAGAGAAGCCTCATAGAAAAGGATTTCAAGTATGAAAACTTCAAGGCTCTCATTCGCTTTGACAGAAGTCTTTCGGCAAAGCTATACGCCGCTTCGGATATTTTCCTTATGCCATCGAAAAGCGAGCCATGCGGACTTGCGCAGATGATTGCCTGCTCCTATGGAGCAATTCCCGTAGTACGCTCCGTCGGAGGACTTTGCGACACGATCATACCGATAGGACAAGATGAGGCGAACGGTTTCCGCTTTGATAACTACAACGCCCATGAGCTTCTTTATTCAGTAAAGGAGGCTGTCAGCCTTTACGGTTCAGCAGAGGAATGGGACAAATTGGTAGAGAGTGCGATGAAATCGAGATTTACTTGGGATAAATCTGCCGAAGAATATATACGGATTTATAGAAAAATAACAGATTGAAGAGATTAAATGATGATAAGAAACAACGGTTTTTCGGAATCCCTATACGGGGGTGAAAAAATTGAGAAAAAGGAGCTTCGAGAGAGGATTGAGGCAAAGCTTTTTACAAGGGGGATAATTGATCCCGGGAAGGCGAGCGACGAGCAGCTTTACCATGCGGTAAGCTATGCAATCAAGGATATCATGCTCTCATACAGAGAGGATTTCAAGAGGCGTGCAAAGGCTTCCTCGAGCAAAAAAATATACTACTTATGTATGGAATTTTTGATGGGAAGAGCCCTTAAGTCGGATGCACTCACGCTCGGTATCTACGATGATCTTTGCGAAATTCTATCCGAGTACGGAAGCTCCTTTGAAAGAGTTTATAACGAGGAATGCGATCCCGGGCTTGGAAACGGAGGGCTTGGCAGACTTGCCGCCTGCTTTATGGATTCGCTTAGTAATCTTGATTATTTTGCAGGCGGATTTTCTCTTCTTTACGAGAACGGACTCTTTAAGCAAAGACTTGTAGACGGTGAGCAGGTTGAGCTTCCCGACGAATGGATACCAAGGAGCGGTGTAAGACTTGTACCCAGATCTGATAAGACCGTAACGGTAAGGCTTGGAGGCAAGATTGAGGAGGAATGGGCCTTTGGCAGACTGTGTATAAAAAATTACGACTACGAGGAGATCAAGGCAGTCCCATACGATCTTCTTGTGCCGGGCGAGGGAAACAATGCCGTTAATACTGTAAGACTCTGGCGAGCAAAGAGTGTGCTTTCGGATAACCACGGAGCATCACACGGAAGTTATTTGCGAGGGCTTACCGAGGAGGATGCAACTCAGATCACAAAGCAGTTATATCCGCCGGATAATTACGATGCAGGAAAGCTCTTACGTCTTACACAGCAGTATTTCCTTGTTTCCGCATCGCTTCAGTCGATAATTAACGACTATCTTGCCGAGCACGGAAGTCTTAAAGACTTTGAAAAAAACACGGCTATTCATATAAACGATACACACCCTGCACTTTGTATTCCCGAGCTTATGCGTATTCTTATGGACGTTTATTCCTATTCCTGGGAGGATGCGTGGGCAATTGTGGTCAAGACCGTTTCGTACACGAACCATACCGTTCTTCCCGAGGCACTTGAATGCTGGCGAGTAGATCTGTTTTCGGTAAGACTTCCCAGAATTTATATGATCGTTAATGAAATAAATAAAAGATTTACCGAGGACCTTTGGAAAAGCTATCCCGGCGATTGGGAGCGGATATCCGGAATGTCGATCGTCGCCTATAATCAGGTCAGAATGGCAAATCTGTCGGTTGTCGGTTCTCATTCGGTAAACGGCGTTTCAAGGCTTCATTCGGATATTTTGAAAAGGACGGTGTTCCGTGATTTTTACAAGGACACTCCGTGGAAATTCAAGAACGTTACAAACGGAATCTCTCACAGAAGATGGCTCCTCAACTCTAATCCGCTGCTTTGCGAGCTTATTGACGACAGGATCGGGGTAGGCTATCGTAAAAATACAGAGGAGCTTGTAGGGCTGTTAAAATTTAAGGATGACAAGGAAACCTTAGAAAAAATATCCGATATCAAAAGAAAAAATAAGGAGAGTTTCGCATCCTTTATATACGAGCGAAGCGGACTTAGTGTTGATGGGAGTGCTTTCTTTGACGTCCAGATAAAGCGAATGCACGAATATAAGCGTCAGCTTCTGAACGTTCTTAAGATAATCTCCCTTTATAACGATCTTTTGTCCGAGCCAAACAAGGATATTACCCCGCAATGCTTTATCTTCGGATGCAAGGCGGCTCCGTCCTACGTTATGGCAAAAAGGCTTATCAAGCTTATCTGGTATCTATCAAAGGAGCTTGATTCAAATCCTGTTACAAAGGATCGTCTGAAAATACTGTTTGCCGAGGACTATAACGTAAGTATAGCCGAGGCACTTATTCCTGCGGCAGATCTTTCCGAGCAGATATCATTAGCGGGCAAGGAGGCCAGCGGTACGGGATGTATGAAGCTTATGATGAACGGAGCGCTTACCATCGGAACAATGGACGGCGCAAACGTAGAAATTGCCGAAGCAGTCGGCAGAGATAACATCTACGTATTCGGACTAGACAGCAGTGAGGTCGAGGAGCTTTGGCGTCAGGGGTACAGCGTTCAGAGCTATCTCCATTCATCTACACGCTTAAGAAGGGTAATAGACCGACTTTACAGCCCGATAGGTGGTCAGGACTTCTCTCACATTGCGGATTATCTCACCGGCTCGGGATACGGTGTTGCCGATCCCTTTATGTGCCTTGCTGATTTTGAATCCTATATGTGCCGTTATGAGCAAGCGCTTCTAGATTATAATGATAAGGACTTGTGGGCGAAAAAATCGCTTATAAATACTGCATCAAGCGGAATTTTCTCCTCCGACGTAAGTATAAAAAAATATGCAAAGGATATCTGGGGTGCAAAGCCCGTAAGCGAGCATTTGAAAAAATGAGCCTTAGAAAATATTTAAGTCTTTGCGAGGGTTCTTCGGACGGCTCGCTCCTGCTTGAAGCCGGAGATTTTAAATCTACCTCTCTTACAACGACTGAGGGCAGTGAATTCCAACTTGCTCTCCGAGTTCCGAGGTCGCTTGGAGCCGTTTCTGTATCCTTGGCGGTCTATTCGGACGGAAATTGCAATGCGGTGAGGGAATATGCGCTTGATTTTTGCCGACTGACACACGGCTTTGACGAATACGGTGTAAAAATTTTGGCAAACGAGCTTAGGCGGGGTATTTATTTTCTCAAATTCGAGCTAAAAACCGACTGCGGTGCTTTTTATGCGAAAAGGATTTTTGACAAGATCGTTTTTACAAAGGAAGAGAATAAAATCCAGCTTACCGTCTCAAATTTTGAATTCAAAAGCCCGAGCTTTGCCCTTGGCGGCATAATCTATCATATTTTTGTTGACCGCTTTTGCCGCGGGGAGGAGGTTTTTGTCAGAGACGGTGGAGTTCTGTACGATGGCGAGTGGGATGCAATCCCGGAGTATCCGCCATATAAGGGGGCTCCGCTTAAAAACAATAGCTTTTACGGCGGAAGTCTTGACGGTGTCAGAAAAATGCTTGGTCATATTGCATCCCTCGGGGTAAATATCATTTATCTTTCTCCGATCTTTGATTCTCCTTCAAATCATAAGTACGACACCTCCGACTATATGAAGGTTGATAGCTGCTTTGGAGGTGACGAGGCGTTAAAACGGCTTATAGAAGATGCCAAAAAACTAGGTATAAGAATAATCCTCGACGGAGTTTTTAACCATACCGGGGATGATAGTATTTATTTCAACAGGTATGGTAGATTCGACACTCTCGGTGCATATCAGTCAAGGTCTTCGGAGTACTTTGATTGGTATGAATTTGAGGAATTCCCAACGAAATACACCTGCTGGTGGGGAATTGATATTTTGCCGAGAATAAACCCCGACAAGCCCTCTTCCAGAGAATATTTTCTCGGTAAAGACGGAGTTATGGATAAGTACCGAAAAATGGGGATATACGGCATGAGGCTTGATGTTTGCGACGAGCTTTCGGATGATTTTATTTCCGGTATCAAGAGAAAACTCTGCGAGGATGGCGAATCCTATCTTGTTGGTGAGGTGTGGGAGGACGGCTCGAATAAAAAAGCCTATGGGAAAAGAAAATCCTACTACCTCGGCAGTGAGCTTGACGGAGTTATGAATTATCCCTTAAGGACGGGGATGATCGAATTTTTGTGCTTGGGAAAAAGCGAGGCTTTGCGGTATGCCTTGACAGAGCTTTTCGACAATTGTCCGCACAGAATCAGAAACAGCCTTATGAACCTTCTCGGCTCGCACGATACCGAGAGGATAATTACACTTCTTTCGGGTAAGAGGGGTGAGGGAAGGTCAAATTCCGAGCTTTCAAGAGAAAGGCTCAATGAAAAGGAAAGAGAAATAGGAGAAAGGCGAATTCTTCTTGCTTATACCGCTCTTGCAACCCTACCGGGAATACCTTCAATTTTCTACGGAGACGAGGCAGGACTTGAAGGTTATCACGATCCTTTTAATAGAATGCCCTATCCTCATGGAAAAGAAAACCTCAAAATACTTGACTTTTTCAAAAAAATCGGTATAATAAGAAGAGGTAACTCTATTTACCGTGACGGTGGATTTGAGTTACGCCTTCTGACAAATGAGCTTCTTGTTTTTTCCAGATTTGATAAAACGGTGGCTCTTACAACGGTTATCAATAATTCGGATAACCCTGTTTTTATCGAGTGCGAGGGGAATTCTTCCTCACTTTTAGACGAAAGAGTCGGCCCTAGCCTTATTATTGAGGGCGGTGAGCCTGCTATTTTACAGACTGTCAGAGGGAAAAAGCTAAGGATTAACAGAGGTTAAAGCAAAGTTAAATGACTATCACGTTTATTGGCATGCCCGGCTCCGGAAAATCTTGTATGGGCAAGATCGTTTCAAGAAAATTTAAAATGCGTATTATCGACGGAGACAAGCTTATTGAAAAGAACGTCGGTAAGCCCTTGCAGGATATAATCGACGAAAATGGGCTTGAATATTTTAAGAAGCTGGAGGAGGAAACTCTTCTTTCCATCGAGGACGATGACGTAATTATTGCTCCGGGCGGAAGTGCGGTTTATTACGAAAAAGCAATGAAGCACTTCAAGGAGAAGGGAATTGTCGTTTATCTTTATATAAGCTTCAAAACCCTTAAGGAGAGGCTCGGTGATTTTTCGAAGCGAGGCGTCGTTCTTAGAGAAGGTCAGACTCTGGAGGATCTTTACAACGAGAGAGTTCCTCTTCTTGAAAAATACGCTGACATAAAGGTATCCTGTGATGGCAGAGCTTATTCGAGATACCAAGCAGAATTAATAGAAAAGTTAAAACAGTATATATAAAATTAGGCAGAGTCACGGGTGTTTCCATGGCTCTGCTTTTACTTATGAGAGGATTTCTTTTGTTGCCCGAAGAAATGCGTCAAGCTCTGACTTCTTTGTCAGGTCGGATAGTGATACCCTGATCGCACCCGTATCAAGAGTTCCGAGCTTCTTATGAGCCTCGGGGGCACAGTGCAGTCCGGAACGCAGACAAATACCGCGTCTGTCGTATTCGCGGCACATTAGGTCGGGAATATACCCCTCTTTTATGAAGGATAATATCCCCGAGCCGCATCCGAGAACTCTTATTCCTTTGATGCTCAACAGTCTTTCGAGAAGCCCGCAGCACTTCTCATCAAGATTTTTTTCGATATTCTCCTCGCCACGTTCCATAACGTATTTTACACCCGCACCGAGTGCAATTATCGCGGGAGTGCCCAGTGTTCCTGCCTCGTAAGCCTCGGGAAGCAGAATAGGCATTGTTGGACTTAAGCTGTCGCTTCCGCTCCCACCCTCAATAAAACTGTCGGTGCGTTTTTTGTCCTGGAAAATGCAAAAGCCCGAGCCCATAAGTCCAAAGAGTGCTTTGTGTCCGGGAGCACATAAAATATGGCAGGGATTTTTCTTAAGGTCTATTCTTCGGTGACCTGCCGCCTGAGAGGCGTCTAGAATGAGCTTCAATCCTCTTTTTTTTGCAAATGAAGAGAGAACTCTTTCGTCTATCGGTTTTCCCACCACGTTTGAAGCAAGGGAAGACACTATCGCTACTGTATCACTTCTTACAAGTTGATCAAGGCTCTCCTCGGATAGCTCATCCGAGTTGAATGCACTGTATTCAAGCCCTATTGTCACTTTGAGCTTTTCAAGCACTCTGATCACGGCATTGTGCTCGACGTCCGAGATGATAACGTGACATTTTTCTCGGAGAGTTGTTTTTAGTGCCAGATTGATCGCATAGGTCGCATTATAGGTAAATACGACACGCTCGGGATCGTCTATCGAAAAGAGGTTTGCTATCGCTTCTCTTGCTTCGTATATCCTCTCCGAGGCGGCGAGGGATAATTCGTGCGAGCTTCTTCCTGGATTTGCCTGACCGTATTTTATGAAGCTATTCAGCTCCGAATATACCGCTCCCGGCTTTTTTGCGGTCGTCGCCGCATTGTCCAAGTATATCATTTTAGCTTATTTCAAACTCTAATCCGTTTTCTTTTAACGTCAGAACGGCAGTAAAAAAGTCCTCCTCGGAGATCTCGATTCCTCTTTTACAGCCGTCGTCTTTACTTGTAACGGCGACGATCCTTGCGGGGATTTTATTCTGCTTGAGCGCTTTTTTTGCCTTTATGGCGTTGGTATCGCCCGAAAGGATGATGATTACCCGATTCAAGCTACGGCTCCTTATAGAATTATTGGACGTCGGCAGAAGCCTTCACCCAATAATATTTTATGTTATTTATAAAAATAAAGTTAAAAATACTAGACTTTTTCTTCGCTTTGTGTTATACTATAACATATTAAAATGGAGTAGGTATATGTTTGAAGTCAAAATGCTTGAAAAAAGCCACCCTTATGGGGCTAATACCTATATTGTAAGCTCTCTTGGCGAGTATTTGGTTATAGATCCGTCCACACCGCCCGAAAAGGATGCTCCGAAGCCTAAGTATATTTTGCTGACGCATTCGCATTTTGACCATATTCTTTTTCTTGAAGAGTGGGCAAGTCTTGGCGGCGAGGTACTGATCTGTTCCGAGGAGCTTTCGGGCCCGTCGGATCCCGATTTTAATTGCTTTGATCTGTTTTTCGGACAGAAGCGAGGGTATTTCGGAGCTATTCGTGGACTTTCCGACAAAGAGAGCATTACCATCGGTGATGAGACGGTCACCTTGATGCATACGCCGGGACACACCAAGGGCTCCTCGGTCTATCTTATCGGGGATTTGGCCTTTGTAGGTGACACCGTTTTTGCCGGCGGAGGATACGGAAGGTGGGATCTGCCGAGCGGTAGCTACTCCGATCTTCGCGCGTCTATCGAGAAGGTTAAGACTCTCTCGGACGATACACTTCTTTATCCGGGGCATGGCGAGCCTACTACGGTTAAGGAATTTAAAAAAGATTACACAATCTGATTTTTGAGGATATTAGCGTGAAAGTTCGGTACCATCTGATTTGTCGCTTAGTGCGTTTCACGCCTCAAATTTTCGCATTTTGGAGCCTTATTCCAAAATGCCGCCTTGGCGGCGGTACCGAAAATTAGTTGAATATTTGTGCGGTCGCCCGATAGGCGACAGAATGGAGATTAAAATGGAAGAATTAAGAAGTAATTTTATTCACGACATAATTGATGAGGATCTCAGAGAAAATCCCGAGCTTAAGATCCATACCAGATTCCCTCCCGAGCCTAACGGTTATCTGCACATCGGTTCGGCTAAGGCTATCTGGATTAACGCAATGACTGCCAAGAAGTACGGCGGTAAGTTCAACCTCCGTTACGATGATACCAACCCCTCCAAGGAGGATAACGAGTACGTTGAGTCTATTTATGAGGACTTGAATTGGCTCGGATGTACTCCTACGGGCGGTGTTTTCTACGGCTCTGACTATTTTGATCTCTGCTATGAGTATGCTGTAAAGCTTATCAAGGAGGGCAAGGCGTACGTCTGTGATCTCACCGCCGAAGAGATGCGTGAGTACAGAGGAACTCTTACCGAGCCTGGTAAAAATTCTCCTTATAGAGACAGAACTCCCGAGGAGAACCTCGATCTCTTTGAGAGGATGAAGAACGGTGAGTTTGCCGACGGTGAAAAAACTCTCAGAGCCAAGATCGACATGGCATCCTCAAATATGAATATGCGCGATCCCGCTATTTACAGAATAGTTCACGTAAATCACCACAGACAGGGCAACAAGTGGTGCATTTATCCTCTTTACGACTACGCGCATCCAATCCAGGATGCTACCGAGGGCATCACTCATTCGCTTTGCTCTATTGAATTTGAGAACCACAGACCGCTTTATGA
>JAZRMT010000181.1:0-25771 GCA_045647805.1 Eubacteriales bacterium
TCCTAAGACCGCTTGGCCTCCGACTTCCTACTTCTGCTATGCGGCTATCCTTATGGCGGGCCTTGACGGAATAAAGAATAAGATAGATCCTCATGCCGAGGGTTGGGGACCCTACGACTTCAATCTATTCCACCTTCCCGAGGAGGAGAAGGCTAAGCTTAAGGGACTTCCCACGTCGCTTCCCGAGGCTCTTGATGCACTTGAGGCAGATAACGATTATCTAACCGCTGACGGCGTATTCCCGAAGGAGCTCATAGCTAACTTCATTAAGACTAAGAGGGCAGAGTGCCTCGAGATGTCTAAGATCCCTCACCCCGCAGAGTTCGAGAAGTACTATAACCTTTAATTCGCGGGTGGCGAAAACGGAGAAGGGTAAATTGCCTAAAGACGTTCATAGAAGGAGAATTTTGAAGTGAAAAGGCCGTTGGGAATATCGATAAAAGGGCCCTACGAGTGCGTTTTTGAGTGCGGGCTTTTCGACTGCATCGAATACTGCACCGGAGCAGACTTTAACCTTGAGGGGGCATTCGAGGTTTGGGAAAAAAACACCGATAATGTCAAAGCTCTATGCAAAAAATATGGGGTAAAGATGCGCACCTATCATATTCCCTTCAACGGTGAAAGGTTTAACGGTGTCTATATGCATGCGCCCTATTCCTTCGACGAGGGAATAAGAGAGAGGACTCTTGAGTATACGAAAAGGCAGATAGAGTATCTTTCCGATATGGGGATCGAGTACGTGATCCTTCACGGAAGCCTGCGCATTCCTATGGAGGAGAGAGCGGCGAGAGTGGATATATTTCTCGACTATTTGAGGAAGCTCTGCGACTTCTGCAAGCCCTACGGAATTACTGTCGCCGTAGAGACTCTTCTTGAATCCTGCATCGGCGGCGGGGGCGATGAGCCCGAGAACCGTATTAGGGAGATGCGTTACATAATGGAGAACGTGGGAAGAGACAACGTTGGCATCTGCCTTGATAACAATCACTTTATCAAGTCGAGTAATATCGATTTTGTAAAGGAGCTTGGTCAGTACGTTGTAACCACTCATTTCTCTGATTACGACGGAGTGGAGGAAAGGCACAATTTCCCCGGCGACGGCATAACCGACTGGCAGCTTCTTACCGACCTGCTTATAGAAAAGGGATATAAAGGCCCTTGGGTATTCGAGGTCAAATTACCGCAAATTCCTCCTCAAACCGAAGATCTTCACGAGCTTGTTGACGGTTGGAATGCTCTTGTAAAGTAAAGTCGGAATAAGGAGAAATAATTTTATGAAGGTCTGTATAATTCAGCCTGCCTATTCAACCGATTATTCGAAGTCGGATTATTATTTCGAACAGCAGCTTAAGCTGATAGACGAATGCGACGAGAGCATGGATATTATCGTTTTACCCGAGGCGTGCGACATTCCTTGCCTTGCGGGATCGAGAGAAGATGCCGATATCTCGTCAAAGAAATTTACCGAGAGGATCTTAGAGAAGGGTTCCGAAACAGCAAAGCACTGCAACGCTATCCTATTCCTTAACGCTCGTTCCTATGATGAGAGCCCCGACGGAAGAAACACTACATTTGCCTTCGACCGAGAGGGAAGACTTGTGGGTAAGTATTTTAAGCAGCATCTGACACCCGGTGAGGTAACTAAGGTGCGGCTCGACAGCGAGTACAGCTTTGAACATTCCGAGCCGACGGTGGTTGAGATCGAGGGCATTCGCTTTGCCTTCCTTACCTGCTACGACTTCTATTTCTACGAAGCATTTGCCAACATAGCAAGGCAGAACGTGGACGTAATAATCGGTTGCTCGCATCAGCGCAGTGACACCCACCGAGCCCTTGCCATATTGTCGCAGAACCTTGCCTACAACACCAATGCATACGTTATCCGCTCCTCCGTATCTATGGATGAAAATTCGGATATTGGCGGCGCCTCAATGGTAGTTGCACCTACCGGAGAGATACTTACAAATCTTTACAGCCGTGTTGGAATAGCTACGGTAGATATCGATCCTTTTGCAAAATACTATAAGCCTGCAGGCTTTGGCAATCCTCCCTCAGCTCATTACGAGTACATAGAAAAGGGAAGAAGACCGTGGAAATACCGTCCCGGCGGCAGTGCCATTGTCCGTCACGACGAGGTAATGCCTTATCCCAGAACCTGTGCTCACAGAGGCTTTAATACCGTGGCACCCGAGAACAGCCTTCCCGCCTTCGGTGCGGCGATCGCAATGGGAGCCGAGGAGATCGAATTCGATCTGTGGTTCACCAAGGACGGTGAGGTCGTGTCTATTCACGATTCTACTCTCGACAGGGTTTCAAACGGAACGGGAAAGGTTTGGGAATATACTCTCGAAGAGCTTTTGAAGCTCGATTTCGGAATAAAGCGAGGCGAGAATTTCTCGGGAATGCGTATTCCCACCTTTGAGGATATCCTTAATAAGTTTGCCTGCCATTGCGTAATGAACATTCATCTGAAAACAGAGGGGGAGAAGCCTGAATATCTTGATAAGGTCGTTCAACTTATAAAGAAATACGATTGTGAGAAGTACGTATACTTTATGAGCGGCAGTGACTCCCTGCTCGAGCGGTTACAGAGAGAATATCCCGAAATTCTCCGTTGCTGCGGTGGCAGTGACGGAATGTGGGAAATAGTTGACCGTGCGATAAAGTACGGATGCAAAAAGGTTCAGCTCTACAAGCCCTATTTCAATGCCGAAATGATAGAAAAGGCTCATAATAACGGAATTATCTGTAACGTTTTCTGGTCGGATGATGCTGATGAAGTAAGGAAATTTCTCGATATGGGAATTGACGTTATTCTTACCAACGATTATCACAGAATATCCCTCGTAGTAAATGAAAAAGAAAAGTACGTGTATTTTTAAAATATAAAAAAGCTGTCAAGAACGCTGTGATTTAAGCGCTTTTGACAGCCTGATTTTTTTATTCGGATAACGGCATCGGCACGCCCGAGAGAATTTCCAGAAGCTCACCGCAATCTGCCTCGTAAATCCAATTTCCGTAGCCGATCTCGTCCTTTCCGTACACTCTGAGCGTTTCGATAACCGAGCCGTTTTCGTCAAGCCATTGAAGCTCAAACTTGTAGCCATCGATCTTTTCGTGACTCTTGGTCGTTGTTTCGAGAGCGTTGACCGCATCCGTAATGCTTTTTACCGTCTTCTCGTCGTCGCTCACCACGGCTTGTCCCATAGAGCCCGAGAAAATTTTGATCCTGCTCGAGTATTCTATATCGGGTATTTCTCCCACCGAGCAAGCAAAGAGCGAAAGACAGAGTATAACCGTTAGTATCGAAAAAAGAAAATTTTTCATTTTAATTAATTCCCTTATTCTGCTTTTAATATCGGGGCTAAGACGGATTTACTTCCTTTGCCGTCTTCTTTTGCGTATACCATTTTGCAAGGAGGAAATAGAGCATACTCGGGATCGCATATCCGTAGGGAGCAAGACCGTAGCCGAGAACGTATCCGTAGAAGCCAAAACCGAGCAGAGAGCCGAATAGCCATGAAAGCCCGATTCTGAGCACAACTCCGTCAAGCATTGCAAGTATCATGCACATCTTAGCGTTTCCTATTCCCTGAATGAAGGCTCCGCTGCCTCGCATAATGGCAAAAGCAGGGAACATCCAGAGGATCGCCTTGATAAACGTAGATGACATATCGTGAACGAGTGGGTCGTCAGAGAAGAGCATAAACAACTCTTTTCCAAGGAAAATGTAAAGTATCATAAACAAAATCGTCAATAATACCGAATAAAGCAGGGCAAAATAAACAGTCTTTTTGATTCTGTCATCCTTTTTTGCACCGTAGTTCTGACCGATTATCGGAACGGCTGCATACATAATTCCCTGGGATATTTTGTTGACTATATCGTCAATTCTTACACCTACTCCAAAGGTTGCGGAAGCAACGAGTCCAACACTGTTTATCATAGTGTTTACAAAGAGCATCGAAAGATTGATGAAGCCCGACTGAACCGCCATGGGTGTACCCAGCTTGATTATTCTTGAAGTGTAGCTCTTCTGCGGAACAAAGCTCTCCTTTTTGAAATCAAAGCCAAATGCCGCTTTTTTTCTGTAAAGATATATGATAGAGAATACAAAGGACACCGCCTGACCGATTATGGTAGCCCAAGCAGCTCCTGCGACGCCCCAACCGAGAGGGCCTACGAAAATCAGGTCTAACACCAGGTTTACCACCGATGCAATAAGTATAAATATGAAGGGCCTCTTTGCATCGCCCATTCCTCGAAGAACTGCCGAAACCATGTTATATCCTGCGGTGAAAATTAAACCTGCGGAAGAGATTATCAGATAGTCCATCGCCATATCCCTCGAATCGGCAGGGATGTTCATTAGTGTGAGTATAGGGGAGCTGAGAGCTATCATCAAGATCGAAAAGCCGACTGCGATTATTATCACTAAGGTAAAGAGCGTACCTATAATATCGTTCATTTCCTTTCGTCTTTTCGCTCCCAATGCCTGAGCTACGAGAACCTGACCTGCGTTAGAAAATCCAAGACATATCATTACTGCAAAATTGACAATCTGGCTACTTTGAGATACTGCCGAAAGTCCGGCGGTGCCTACGAATTTTCCAACTATGATCATGTCAACGGTGCTGTATAGAACCTGCAGAGCGTTTGACGCCATAAAGGGAAGCGCAAAAAGAAGAACCATTCTGGCAATACTTCCCTCGGTAAAGTCTTTTGATATTTTTTTCGTTTCGTTCAAGGTAAAAAAACTCTTTTCAATATAATTTACGGAGATATTTTAACACATATTTTTATCAATGTCAACCGACAGCACTTGAAAAAAACGTCCGACCGTGATATAATAACAAAAAAGGAGGCGGTATAATGTATAACGACTCATTCAGAAAAAGGTACGGAATTGCTCCCATTGCCATAAGCGAGAATGCAGATCATTACGATACGTCGGCTCACATTCACGGTGAAATAGAACTTTTGTATCTAAAATCGGGAGCGGCGGATATCTACGTATCCGACAGAAGCTACCGAGTAAAGGCGGGCGAACTTCTTTTCGTTAATCCCTTGGACGTCCATTCAATAAAAGCCGATCGTAAAAGTGCCTATCACCAAAGGTGTATTTGCTTTGATCTTTCGCTTGTCGCCGACAGGATGCTTTCCTCAGAGCTTCTTTCGGGCGAGAGTCTGCTTCCCGAGCATTTTTGCATGTCTGATGAGGTAACTGCGGAAATTGCCGAATACTTTGAAAAGCTGTTTTCCTCTGTTCAACGTAATTCGGACGCACTTTTATTTGAAAGCGTTGCCTACGTTTCACTTATATTTGCCGTCCTTAAAGAGAAAGGATTGATAAAAAAGACAAGCAAAAGCGGAAAAAAGACTAGCTTTTCCCGAAAGGTCCAAGAATATCTTTCAGCCCACTATTCGGAGCGGATAACCTCCGAGGATGCTGCCGGGGAGCTGTTTTATTCACAAAGCTATTTTTGCCGTATCTTCCGTGAGGTCTTCGGAGTTTCCTTCCTTGAATATCTTTCTATGTACCGTGTATCCAAGGCGAGGGAGCTGCTTTTGAAAGGTGAGATGAGTATTTCCGAGGTTGCGGAGCAGGTAGGCTTTTTGGAGCTTTCCTATTTTTCGAGAAGATTTAAGCATTACGTCGGAGTTTCGCCGTCAGAATACCAAAAAAGTCAACTCAGTAAATAAAAAAAGTCAATACAGTCCTAACTCCGTTCAACTGCTCTATGTTACAATAGAATCAGAAACGGAGTTTTTACGTGGAAAAATCCGATTTCAGAAATACTTTTGAAAATTTATTAAAAATAAAAGGTCGCCTTTGCGACGGAATGGAGACTGTTGTGAAAAAAACCGTGATCGTGCATTCGTGCAATCCTTCTCTGATAGAAAAGCGTGCGGTAGAGCTTTTGAGCGAGTTCTTTTTGGAGCTCACCTGCGAGTATCCTACCTGCTTTTCCTCTGACGGTGTAAAGGATATTTCGGATGCCTTTTATCTTTACATAGGTACAAAAAGCTCGAATCCCGAAATAGCAAAACGCTCGGACAAAATACTGGCTCATCCCGAAGAATATTATATATGTGTTGAGGGCGACGAGGCTTTTGTCGAGGGATATGATGATTCCGGAGTTCTTTACGGAGCCGTGGACTTCTACAATAAGTATCTCGTTTTCAGAAAGTACGCTCATCCGGGATTGCAGGACACCAATATTTATGACGATCCCTTCCCGTCCTTCCGCCACACCTCTCACCCCTCGGTTGCCGAGCGCGGTATCTGGAGCTGGGGACACGTTATTTACAATTACCGAGGCTTTATCGACAATATGGTAAAGCTTAAGATGAATAGCCTGATAATGTGGAACGACTATGTTCCCTTCAATATTTCCGATATAATAGATTACGCCCACGCTTCGGGTGTAAAGATAATTCTCGGCTATTCATGGGGCTGGGATCAGAGGTGCAAAGAGCTTTCGCTTTCCGACCTTGCGGGCAAAAGTGATGAGATATTTAAAAAGTATGAAAAAGAGTACTCCTCTCTCGATATAGACGGCATATATTTCCAGACCGTCACCGAGCTTGAGGAAGAGTACATAGAAGGTATCCTTGTTGCCGAGGCGGTTACCGATTTTGTTAATAACACCGCAGCACTGTTTTATGAAAAGTATCCGGAGCTTCTTATAGAGTTCGGCCTCCACGCCAGCTCGGTCAAAAAGCGTTTGGATGTTATTGCTAAGGTAGATAAGAGGATCAGAATAGTTTGGGAGGACTTCGGAGCCGTTCCGTTCCTTTATGAGCCGAAGATCACAAAAGACTTTGACGAAGAGCTTTCGCTTATACTCGAGGCGGCTGGCTTGAGAGGTGATGACGAAAACTTCGGTGCGGTCACAAAGGGCTTCACCTGCCTGGATTGGAAGGCCTTCAAGCATCCCCTTGGCCCTTCTGCCATAGGCGTAGGCACCGACCGCTTCAAGGCGGGCAGGATAGAGCGTAAGAAGGACAGGTGGCGTTACGTTCTTTCCGCATGGCTTGCCACCGCCAAGAAGTCCTATGAGGTCATAGCCGCAATGGCAAAGGCGAAAAAAGGCAATCTGAGCCTTAATGCGCTTGTCGAGGACGGTATGCTGGAGGAACGTATTCCGTATCCCGTCGCCTTGTATGCAGAGATGCTTTGGAATACCGAGGGCGATTATGAAAAAATGGCAAGCGAAGCCGTCTTGCCCGACTACGTTGATTTTGTATAAGGAGAACGATATGAATTTCAGAAAAGAGCTCAAGGAGAACATCCTTCCGTTCTGGCTTCCCATGGTGGATGAGGAGAATGGCGGAATATTCACCCAGGTAGACCGAGAGGGAAAAATTTACGGAAGAGAAAAAAGCGTATGGTTCCAGGGCAGAGCCCTTTGGGTATTCTCCAAGGCGTATAACGTTATAGAGAATAGAAGCGAGTACCTTACTGCCGCCGAGAAGATTTATTCCTTCCTTGAAAAATGTACCGACACGGACGGCAGAATGTACTTCACCGTCACCGAGGACGGAAGAGGGCTTCAGAAGAGGAGATATTATTTTTCCGAGACCTTTGCAGCTATCGGTGCTATGGAGCTTTATAAGGCAACGGGCAGAGAAGAGGTTCTTAAGACCGCAGAAAGGTATTTTGACGTTGCTTACGAATGCTTTGTAGGTATCAGAAAAAATCCACCGAAGATAAATCCCGAAAATCTTCGTATGAAGGCTCTTTCTCCTATCATGATAATGCTTTCTACTGCATCGGTTATGAGAAGCGGGGCGAAAAATGCGGAAAAATACGACAAGATAGCCCGTGAATGTGCCGAGGAGATAATTTCGGGCGGCTTCCTCACCGAATACGGACTTCTCGAGTCAGTAAGCATCGAGGGAGAGTTCAAAAACATCCCTCAGGGCAGAGTAATAAATCCCGGTCACTCGCTTGAATGTGCATGGTTTTTGATGCAGGAGGGATTGATATCCAAAAACAAAGGATTGCTCGATGGGGCAAGAGAGATAATCGACAAGACACTTAAAATAGGCGTGGATAAAGATCACGGAGGCATAATTGCCTTTACCGATTGCCTCGGATATCCTCCCACCGCCCTTGAATGGGATATGAAGCTTTGGTGGCCGCAGTGCGAGGCAATGATTGCACTTCGTCTTGCCGCAGAGCTCTTTGACTCCGAGGAATACCTAAAAGAGTACGAAAATCTTCTTGAATATACCGAGAAGTATTTTGTAGATAAGGATCACGGCGAGTGGTACGGATATCTTCACTATGATAACACACCTTCTACGACACTTAAGGGTAATATCTTCAAGGGCCCATTCCATATTCCGCGTTTCTATATGATAATGGCTTTGATGGATGATAAGTCTTTTGTAGAAAAATTCTGAATCGGAGGAGACAAATGAAGCTTACCTATCTTGGCACAGCCGCCGCAGAAGGATTTCCTGCAATATTCTGTAATTGTGAATATTGCAAGGAGGCGAGAGTCCTCGGCGGTAAGAATATCCGCACCAGAAGCCAGACGATAATAGGCGACGATCTTCTGATCGACCTGCCCGCTGACACCTATCATCACTTCCTTACTAATAATATTGAGGGCGACAGAATTAAGTATATTCTCATCACCCACGCCCATCAGGATCATCTTTACCTCAGTGATCTTCGTATGAGGGGCGGAGCGTATTCTCACAATATGCGAGAGGGGGAGATTACTGTCGTCGCTGGCGGCACGGCTTACGAAATGCTTGCCGAGAATAAATACTCTACGGTCAGGGTTGTAAAGATCTCGCCCTTTGAGACTTTCACTCTCGGTGATTACAAAGTAACCGCTATCCCCGCAAGGCACGCACCGGGCGGCGGTGCACTCAATTACATCATCGAGGGAGAGAAGACTCTTCTTTATGCCCATGATACGGGGTATTTCTATGAAGAGACCTTTGACTTTTTAAAGGAAAAGGGCTTCGTCTTCGATCTTGTTTCTCTCGACTGCACTAACGTTGATATTCCCATAGCCGACACGGGTAATCACATGGGTATCGAAAATGACTTTCGCGTACTTGAAAGGCTTCGATCTATCGGTGCGATAAATGACTCTACCGTGAAGGTTATCAACCATTTTTCTCATAACGGAAATCCCCTTTACGAAAGACTTGCTAAGAGAGTAGAGGAGTACGGTATTCTCGTTTCCTACGACGGCAGAACGCTCGAATTTTAAAAAAATAAACAATCCTACCTCCACTGCTCATGGAGACGGGACTGTTTTTTAATTAATCGAAGGTAATGCAGGATCTCTGCATAACATTTCTGAGGATTTCCTGATAATTTTCGTCAAGGCTTCGGTACATTTGCGCGGTAAGGGCAACGGGAAGGTAAATACCGCCGTCAAAGGTGCCTGCAAGGCACATATTGACCTCGCCAAGCTTGTTTTCGTTAATAAACCTCAGCATTTCTGCCGCCCGTCTGCCGCTTTCGATCCAATCCGCCGAAAATTTTCTCCAGGAGCTTGCGCGTACTTCCCTGTCGTGAAGGGCAATCCTTTGCGCATTCTCTCCCATAACGTATGGGCCGCGCTGATATACGAAGGTTGGCCAATTAAGCATCATTACGCCCTTGAAAACAAGTCCAACCCCGGCTCCACCGCGCAAATGAAGAATTTCTTTTACAAATTCGAGAGTCTTAAGGTATTCATTTTCGTCTTTTACGGAGGTGGCGTAGTTAAACGGGAACTCGCCGCAGTCTTCCCACAAAATTTCAACGCGCGGATCTACCCTTGCTATCTCATTCATGTGATTCTTTACCGACGTAGCGTGCAGACCGAAGATAAGGCGAAGCTCGGGATTGATCTTCCAAAGCTCGCTTGCTACATCATTGACCATTTCCGTGACGATGGAGGCTATGGTTTTGCCGTTTGCCAGCTGATCCGTGCGTTCCGTAAAGGTCTGGAAATAGATTCCGTCGCAATTAACGGGCAGATATCTGTCACGGTATTCGGAGATCGCCAAGTCCTTCACCCTCTTTATACTCTCGGCGGTTATCTCCTCCGTCTTATCAATTTCCTTCCAACCCCACGAGTAGCCGAGAATGACCTTTATTCCGTAGGAGTGAGCGTAGGATATTATGTCTTCGATATTTAACGGAATATAATCGTTCCAGAGAACAAGCTCGTTAAATTTCAGTCTTGCCATATTGTCAAGGTATAGCCGATAATCGTTGATCGAGTGTCCCCAGGTAAAGATGCTCCTTGTTTTATGGTCGGGCTTCTCGGTATAGGAGCATTCCGTAAGCGGCTTGTCGAAAATCAGATCGGGCATTCGGTTTGATCCGCAAGCGGGGGCGTATTTGGGAATATAGTCGTCAATAAAGCTGACGGCGGCATAAAACAGCTCAGCCTCCGAGCGCGCGGTAAGGATCACAAATCTGCCCTCCTCGTCTTTCGGATTTTTTGTAACCTTTACAAGGAATCCTTCCGTGGGAATCTCATCCTCGGATACAAGACCTTTTATAATCCGGCTTTCATCGTAGCATCCGACGAAAAACGCATTTTTCGAAACCTCACATCCCTCTTTTTCGCATGGCAAAACGTGAATCTTATATAAGCCGCACTCCCGGATCAGAAAACTTCCCGCTTCTTTGGAGAGAAAACGCACCGCTCGTGCCGTAATTCCTTCGTACTTCGTATAAATAATTTTCCAGTCGGTTTGCTTCATTCTAAAATCTCCTTTTTCTGATTTGTTCACATTATATCACAGAAGCGAGGCTGAAAATACGTATAATCCGATGTGAAAGTATCGTTTTCCGAAATAAAATCGTTGCAAAAGGCAGATAAAATATGATATAATAATCATGTATACAAAAGCGGAGGACAAAGAAATGAGGCATTGTACTCTCGAGGAGCTTTTAAGGGAAAATTTTAATCTTGTGTTTGTGAACGCGCTGAAGCAATTCTGGCGCACCACAAAAAGCTTTCAATGCATAGGAGCGGCGAAGAGAGAAAATTTATTTCTCCTTTTAGATGGGTGCAAGATCACCTATACAGATAAGGAGGGGAATACGGTCACGGCAACAGACGGTGACGTGGTATATACCCCGATCGGCAGCGAGTATAGGGCGGATCTTTTTGATTTTCAAGACGAGAGGGCTCATACGGTTGGAATAAATTTCTTTCTCTACGGTGAGGATGGGGAGCCGATCATTCTTTCCGAAGGGATCAAGATTTTCCATAAGGCGGATAGGCAGGCGCTCAACATTCTTTTTCACCGTGCCTTAAGTCCGGATCCGTTACGGTCTCTTATACAAAACAGAATAATACTTATGGAAATACTCTCCTGTCTTTCATCCTCTGCTATGGGGGATCCGATTCCGGATTATATTGCCGACGCTATGCTTTATATGGCGGAGCATCTTTCGGATACTCCGACCGTTGCGGCTCTTGCGAAGAGGTATGCCATAAGCGAGGTGTATTTCAGAAAGCAGTTCAAACGCTCGGTGGGTATGACACCGCTTGATTACCGCATGTCTTTAAGGCTCGCAAGGGCTCGCTCCTATCTTGAATACGGAGATGTTTCCGTGCAGGAAATATCCGAAATACTGGGGTATGCCACGGTCTCTCACTTCATTAAGGAGTATAGACAAAGATACGGCATCTCTCCCTTGCAGTACAGAAAACTAAAGAGGAAAAACTAATAAAAGCGGAGACGGCTAAAACGCCGTCTCCTTCATTTCCGTCATCAAAGTGCCGTTATCAACCTGAACCTTGCAGACTCTTGCCGTGCGTATCTCCTTGTATCCCTCGGCTGCCTTGACCTCTATATCTTTATCTACGGGAATGATTTCCGAAGTCTCGGTTTTCGGTAATGCTCCAAGATCTCTGCCGTGATAGAAGGCGTAGAACTCATCGTCCTTTTTTATCATACTGTGGTGCCCTGTGCCCTCTTCAAAATCGTTCTTGATGATAATGGGATTGAATTTTCCGTCCTTTGTGACCTTCTTGAATTCTACCTTGGTAAGGTCGGGCTCTTCTGATTTCGCAACCGCGTAGCCTACGTGATAGGTGTCGTCCTGGTAGCAGCCGCCGCTGTAAGTAAGATACTGGTATTCTCCCTCCTTGAACCAGAACGGGCCCTCTATCGTATGCCATCTGTTTTCCTCGGTGTACTGAGGAGTGAATATCTCCTCGTCAAAGTCGGGAACCACCTTTTCGACGGGCTTATTCTCGGGAGTGTAAGGATCGAGCATTCTGTCGACGAAAATGCGTGTGCCTATCCTCTCTCCCTTGTAATCGGGTTTGTATTTATTCTTTGCGAAGAAGAGGAAAAGTCCTGCCTCTGTCTCTACCGCGTGCGAGTCGATCGAGAACTCGCGGTAGAGCATTTTTTCGTTTTTAAAGGGCCCTAGCGGAGAATCGGACTGTGCAACATGCATAAACTGATGGCTCTCTGCACGCTCGAAGGAAACGTATATGTAGTATTTTCCCCCGTACTTGATGACGGAGGGCGCCCAATAGTTAGTCGCTCCCTCGAATTTTGCCGCAATGCCCGCATACCTCCACTCTCCGAGAGGATCGTCAGCAACGTAAACCCTGACTCCCTCGGCACCGAATGCTGTGGAGGGGTAGAGATAGTATTTTCCACCGTCCTCAAATACAAAGGGGTCGGGATGATTGTCATGTTTAACGTCAAATTTTAGCTTCATAGCAGAAAATCCTCCTTTGTTTTAATAAAATTTTATCACAAGGAGTAAAAAATGTCAACAGGTATACAGGGCGTGTCAAAAGACCTAAATTAATTACATATAAATATGGAAATTTTCTATTTACAATCAAATCCTTCGTTGCTATAATTAAACTGAAAAGCATAAATGTACCATTAAAAAGCCGCTCGGTGTATGGATTGACGGCAAAACTTTTGCTATAATAAAGTAGTTTACAATTAAGGAGAAGAGCCTTGAAAAGACAAATAAGAACACCCTATTTTGAAATTGGAACAAAAAATTACATCTACGGTGATAAGGTGCTTGAATACGCACTTGCCGCAGATAAGGCAGCGGAGAAGTACGACATTGACGTGCTTTTCATTTGTCCTGCCGTTGAGATTCGCCGTGTGGTCGAGAATACCAAGAATCTTATCGTACTCGCCCCCTACATGGATACCCTTCGCCCGGGTAGAGGAATGGCAGACGTGCTTCCCGAGGCACTCAGAGCGGCGGGAGCAGAGGGCGTAGTTGTAAACCATTGTGAGAAGCCTATGTCGCTTCCTCAGATCAAGAAGACTATTGACAGAGCAAGAGAGCTGGATATGCTTGTCTTTGCCTGTGCAGATACTATTGCCGAGGCAAAGGCGATAGCAGAGCTTCATCCCGATATAATCAATCCCGAGCCCACCGAGCTTATCGGCGGAAGCGGAGCCGGTGTCAGCGATATGGGGTACGTCAAGGAGTCGATCAAAGTTATTAAGGCAATATACCCCGACATTCTTGTTGAGCAGGCTGCTGGTATAACCAACGGACAGCAGGTATACGATTTTATCATGGCGGGCTCCGAGGCTGCGGGTGCCGCTTCGGGAATAATGAACGCGGCAGATCCAATTGCCATGATCGACGAAATGATCGGAGCTACCAGAAGAGCGGCAGATGATCTTAAAAAGCAGAATAAATAAAAACGGAGGACAAGTAAATGATATTCAAGAAAAAGTATAAGGTTCAGTCGAACGATAAGATCTGTACCTTCCACAACGTTACCGCCCTCGCCAAGGATGCTCTTGCCGAGTCAGGCATCAAGGACGGAATCCTCGTTGTCTATTCTCATCACACCACCTGCGGAGTAATTACTCAGGAGTGTGCTTTTGATATGTCTATGACAGGACTTGAGACTCTTCAGCAGGATCTGCTTGAGTCCTTTGAAAAGATCATTCCTACTCAGAGAAAAGAGGGAATGTACCTTCATCCCGGGCCCAAGGCTCTTAAATTTGCAGAGGAGCACGGTGAGGATGCAAGAGGATGTCATAACACTGATGCTCATCTTATTTCCTCTATTATCGGCAGAAGCGAGACTATCGTTGTCGATGGCGGTGCGATGGATCTTGGCGAGTACGGCTTTATTTATTTCATCGACTTTGACAAGACCAGAGCACGCGAGAGAACAGTACAAATAATGATAATTGGAGAATAATCTATGAAAATAGGACTTTTACCCTTATACATAAAGCTTTACGATGATAATTCTCCGAAGCTTCGCCCTCGCCTCGAGGCATTTTACGAGAATATTGCACTAAAATTCGAGGAAAAGGGAATAGAGGTAGTTCGCTCGCCTTTCTGCCGTCTTGAAAATGAATTTATTTCGGCAGTCAAGAGCTTTGAGGACGCAAAGGTTGATTCGATAGTCACCCTTCATATGGCATATTCACCCTCTCTTATGTCGGTGAAAGCTCTTACCGAAACCGACCTTCCGATAGTAGTTCTCGATACTACGGAAACTCTTGAATTTACTCCCGAGTGTCCCTCAGGTGAGATTTCCTACAATCACGGAATTCACGGTGTAATGGATATGTGCAGCATGCTTTCCAGAAATGAAAAGCCCTATGCGATTGCCGCGGGACACTATGAGGAGTCCGATGTTATCGACCGTGTCATAGGCTACGTCAAAGCCGCCATAGCTGCAAAAAAGCTTTCCGGTCTCAGGACGGTAATTATGGGAGATCCCTTTGAGGGGATGGGTGACTTCTTAATCTCTGACGAAGAGATGAAGAGCCGCTTTGGCGTTGAGGTTATTCGTCCATCTGTCGAGGAAATGAGAAGCTATTCTGCCAAGGTTACCGATACCGAGATCGAAAAAACATACTCCGAGGATCTTGAAAAATATGTAAAATGCGATGACTTTGACGATGCGGAATACCGTGAAAACGTAAGATCGAAGCTCGCAGTCAATAAAATGCTCCAAGACAAGTGTGCGTCTGCCTTTACTCTTAATTTCAGTGCCGTAACAGGCCTCCCCGCAATGCCATTCATCGCCGCATGCGAGGGAATGGAGAAGGGAATAGGCTATGCCGGAGAGGGCGACACTCTCACTGCCAGCTTCGTCGGTGCCTTCCTCCAAGGGTATGAGCAAACTAATTTCGTTGAAATCTTCTGCCCCGATTGGAAGAATAATACTCTCTTCTTAAGTCATATGGGAGAAACCAATTATAGGATCGCGGATACCAAGCCCACCCTTTCACGCAAAAAGAATAAATACGGTTTTGATACATGTGCCTACTCCGCAAACACTCGGATGAAGGGCGGAAAAGGCGTATACGTAAATATCAGTAGACAAAAAGATGACTTTTTGCTTCTTGCTTCGGAGTGCGAGATGCTTTCGGTTGAGGAAGATAACTTCCCGAACAGTATACGCGGTTGGATGAAGCCGTCATCCTCTACCGCTGATTTTCTCGAGGACCTTTCAAGAGTGGGCGCAACTCACCACGGCCTTTTCATCTACGGTGCGACCGCTTCGGAAATGGAATTCTTCGCAGCTCTTCTCGGGCTTGATACTGTGATTATTTAAGGAGAAAAAAATGAACGAATTCAATTACAACGACTACGACAAATACGTCTATGATACCGAACTGAAGGATTTTCTTCCCGACAAGATCATTGATTGTCATACTCACGTATGGAAGGAATCCTTCCCGAGATACGGTGTCAGCACAAGAACGAAACCCGATCCTGCAAAGAAAATAAAGTGGACGTCCTTTATCAAGACCAAGGGCGTTGAGGTTGAGGAGATGCTCGGACATTTCAAAACCCTCTATCCCGGTAAGGAAGCTACTCCTCTTGTTTTCGGTTCTTGCGGACGTGATATACAGATGTGTAACGATTACGTTGGTGCGGAGTGCAAGAGGCTCGGACTTCCGGGACTTCTTCGTTCTGATTACGCTATGACACCGGATTTCCTTGAGGAAGAGATGACACGTCACGGACTTCTTGGTCTTAAGCCTTATCTTACCAACCACGCAGATTACATCCCACCCTCGGAGGTCAGAATTTTCGACTTCCTTCCTCACTCTCATCTTGAGGCAGCAAACAAAAACGGCTGGATAGTAATGCTTCATATACCTAGAGCTAAAAGACTTCGCGATGCCCTTAATATTGCTCAGATAATGGAAATAGAAGAGAAGTATCCGAATCTTAAGCTTGTGGTTGCTCATATAGGCAGAGCCTATTCAAAACAGGATCTCGGCGATGCCTTTGACACTCTTAAGAATACTAAGAATCTCGTATTCGATTTCACTGCAAATCTTTGCGACGACGCTATCAAGGCGTGCATTGAGGCTTGCGGAACGAAAAGACTTCTCTTTGGTACCGACGCGCCCATAGCTTATATGCGTATGTACCGCATAGTTCTTGAGGACGGAACCTATTGTAACGTAGTTCCCAAGGGCTTCTATGGCGACGGCTCTAACGTTGACGGTCTTATCGAAGAGGAAAGAGACGATATAACCATAATGATCTACGAGCAGCTCAGGGCTTTGAAGCGGGTAGCCGCTGAAATGAAGCTTACTGACAAAGATATCGAGGATATTATGTACGGTAATTCCAAGAGGCTTATTTATGGCTAAAAAATATTTCATAGGTCTGGATCTTGGTACCTCCGGTGTGAAAGGAGCACTTCTTTCTCTTGACGGAGTAGTGAAGAAAACGGTGACCGTTTCCTTTGAGTATTACACCAAGGCGGATGCGAAGCTCATGTCTGCCGAGAACTTTATAAGCTCTTGTTTTTCGGCTATAAAGCAGCTTGCGGCCGATGCGGACGGTGAGGTTATGGCAATATGCTCCTCGGGTGCGGCAGGTAGCATGACCGCCCTTAATTCTGATGGGGAACCGATTATTCCCATAATAGGCTGGCAGACCAAAATAGATAAGGATGATCTTTCGGAGTTCTATTCCGAGGAGGAAAAGAAGGAGCTCAGGCATCTTATCGGCTGGCCTATCGGACTCGGCTTCCCCGGGGCATACATTCCCGCAATAAAAAAGCATAGACCGGATATCTTTTCCCGTGTCAAGACCTTTGTAATGAGTATAGAGTATCTGAATTTTACCCTCACGGGTAGGCTCGGAATATCTCATTCTCTAGCAACACCATCCGACCTTTGCGACCAAAGAGCGGGTGTGTATAATAAAAAGCTTCTCGGTAAGCTTTCCATCACCGAGGATATGCTTCCTCCTCTTATGGAGAAATGCACTTCACTCGGCAAAATAAAGCCGGAGATTGCGAAGGAGCTTCTCCTTCCCGAGAGCTGTCAGGTCACCCTTGGTAGCTTCGATCATCCCGCGGGGGCTGTTGGCTCAGGCGTTTTCGATGTAGGAAATGTACTTCTTTCTCTGGGTACATCTTGGGTAACTCTTTTTCCTATCGAAGCGAGGGAGCATGGCGAAGGTAAGCCGGTGCTTATTGACAGGTTCCTGCTTTCCGGTGCCCCCTATCTTGTAATGAAATCAATTGCCAGTGTAACGGATAGGATAAACGAGGCAAGACGCAGGTTCTTCGGTGATATATCGTTTAAGGATTTTGACGCATTGGCAAGTGCCTCAAGTCTTGGCGCGGGAGGACTTTCCTTAGAGCTTTCGGATTCCGACGTAACGCTTGCCGAGGGCAAAGAGCCTCGTCATATCGCGAGGGCTATAATTGAAGCCGCCGCAGGTATGCTTAAGAATAACCTCTCCTTGATGCGTGAAATGGGCTTCTGTGTCGGAAGCATTACGATGATAGGCGGTATAACCAATTCTGCGGTATGCTCTAAGATAATAGCTGAAACCATCGGTATGCAAATAACCGTAATCAACGGTGAGTCCGCGGGTGCTGTCGGCTCAGCGATGCTTGCCGCCGTTGGTGTCGGAGAATTCGAGAACGAAAGGGAAGCCTTCTTGAAAATGAATTTTGAAAGAAGAGTATATAACCCGTAAAAAGCTTGAAAAAATTGTGTAAAAGCGAAAAAATATTGACTTTAGCTTAAAGCTATGTTATTATAAAGGGGAGGAGCAGATGCTCCTCCCAAAATCTTTTTTACGGAGAAATAAAATGGGAAAAAAGTCGCTTGGCGTAATGCTCGATGTGTCGAGAAACGCCGTAATGAATATGGATAACCTTAAGGATTTTCTTAAGGTGCTTAAGAAAATGGGCTACAACTGTATGTTCCTCTACGCCGAGGATACCTACGAGGTTGATGGCGAGCCCTTCTTTGGCTATATGAGAGGACGGTACTCGAAGGAAGAGATGCGCGAGATGGATGAGTACGCAAGGGGGCTCGGTATTGAGATAATCCCTTGTATTCAAACCCTTGCTCACCTTGCAACAATTGAAAAATGGGGTGTATATCCCATGGATACTCCCGGTATTCTTATGGTTGACGATGATAAGACCTATGAGTTCATCGACAATATGTTTAAGACACTTTCCGAATGCTTCAAGACCAAGCGCATTCACGTCGGAATGGATGAGGCGCATATGCTCGGACGCGGAAAGCATCTTGATAAATACGGCTATGAAACGGTAGACGTTCTTATGAAGAGGCATCTTAACCGTGTGGTTGAGATCGCAGAAAAGCATGGCTACGAGCTTATGATCTGGTCGGATATGTACTTCCGCGCGTGGAACGACGATAAATACTATATAGAGAAGAAAGAGGTACCTAAGGAATACATCGAGGCTCTTCCGAAGAGCGTTATTCCCGTATATTGGGATTACTATAGCGCAAAGGAGAGTGTATACGACGATATGCTTTACAATCACGCCCAGCTCTCGGAGAGGACCTGGTTTGCGGGAGGCGTGTGGACTTGGGGCGGCTTCGCTCCTCTTAACAACTACTCGCTCGTCCGTTCTCCGAAGGCGCTTAAGGCGTGCGAGAAGTACAAGGTCAATGATATATTCGTCACCCTATGGGGAGATAACGGTGCGGAATGCTCAAAGTACTCGGCTATTCCCGCTCTCTTTCAGATTGCCGAGATGGCAAGAGGCAACTATGACGAGGCGCTTATCAAGGAGAGATTCTTGAAGAAGTTCGGCATCGGCTTTGACGAGTTCAAATCGCTCGATCTTCCTAACTGCGTTGCAATTCCCGAAGGGGAGGAAAACGATCCTTATAAAGCGATCTGCCCCTGTAAGTATATGCTCTATTCAGATCCCTTCGTCGGCTTCCTTGACTCTACCGTAAAGCTCGGAGAGGGAGAGAAGTATATAGAATATGCGGAAAGGATCAGAGAAGCAGGCAAGAAGACGAGAGCCTATCGTTACGTATTTGATACTCTCGCATCTCTTTGCGACGTGCTTCGCTATAAGTACGAGCTTGGAGTGAAGACCAGAGCGGCGTACAAGGCAGGCGACAAGGCAGAACTTCTTAGACTTGCAAAAGAGGATTACACCTATACGGAGAAGGCTCTTTCCGTATTCATAAAGACCTTTGAAAAGCAGTGGATGAAGGAGAATAAGCCTTACGGCTTTGAGGTGCATCACGCAAGACTCGGCGGACTTCTTTACCGTCTCGGATCCTGTAAGAAGCGCCTTGCCGACTACGCCGAGGGAAGACTCGGCTCTATTCCCGAGCTTTCCGAGGATATTCTCAAGTTCAAGAGTGATGGCGAGAGTATTTACTATAACTTCTACACAAGAACCGTTACATCTAACGTATTATAATCCTACGTATGTAAAAAAGCCTTCCGCGGAAGGCTTTTTTACATTTAATCGTTAGAGTCTTGAATTCTCATACAGCGAGCCTTGCTTCAAGGCTCTTTTTTTCATTTCGGCGTTTATTGCCGCAATGATCTCGTTTTTGTCCTTGTTCCAATCGGGAGCTATCAGCATATCCCTCGGGCAGTCCCCCGTAACTCTGTGCACTATAATTTCGGGGTTGATATGACTAAGTATATAGGCAGCCCCCTCGGCGTATTCCTCAAGGCTCGGCGGAGTGTAATTTTCTTGCCCGTAAATTTCAGCAAGCTTCGTTCCTTTCATAACGTATATCGAATGGATCTTCACTCCCCAAACAGGCAATTTGTTGATGAACTGAACGGTATTCTTTACATTTTCGAGACTTTCACCGGGTAACCCGACTATTAAATGTATGACAACAGGTATCGAATATTTGTTCAGAATTTCGATTGCTTCTTTGCAGACCTCGCTCTTATATCCCCTGTTTATTAACTCTGCGGTTCGGTCGTCTGAGGTTTGAAGACCAAGCTCCACCCACACGTCAAGCCTTTCCTTGTATGAGGCTATCAAAGCCGCCTTTTCCTCGTCAATGCAGTCGGGGCGGGTGCCGATTGCTAAAACTCTTATCCTCTCGTCGATCAGTGCCGCATCGTATCTTTCCTTTAAAGTCGCTATGTCTGCGTATGTGTTGGTGAAGTTTTGAAAATATGCGACGAACTCTTCCCCCACCTTTGCAGAGGCAAGGGCGGTCTCTACCTGCTCCCGAATGCTTACCTCGGGATCAATATGCTCACCGGCACCTCTGTCTCCGCAATAAATACAGCCGCCAACACCGCACCCCCCGTCACGGTTAGGGCAACTAAAGCCACCGTCAATACAGATTTTCGAGAGCCGTTTTCCGTATTTTTCTCTAAAATACGAGCTTAAATTATTGTAAAGCATCAAGGTCTATTTCCTCTTTGTATTTTATAAACAACCGCCCCTCAGCGTCGAATTCTATCGGCAGCCATATTGACGAGCATCTTTCGAAATTCTCTCTGTTGTGTCTCTCTGCTATATGTATCACCGTATTATCGCCCTCGGGGATAAAGGCGTAGGTGGTCTGGGAGAAGAAGCTGTTTTCCTGAACGTCTCCAATATAAGGATCGCCCATATCCTCCCACTCGCCCATAAGGCTTTTCGCTCTGAAATATTTTGCCTTGTTTGCCTCCCAGCCGGTCATATCGGAGGTGATCATGTAATAATAGTCGCCCCTCTTAAATATTGCCGGTGACTCTCTTCTATACATAGCACCAATCCTTTTATATTCATCGGTCGTATGCAGATAGTCCTCTGTGAGTTTGACTATGTGGATGCAGCGCGTTTTCAGATCGAAGGTCTCGTCCCTGTCGTATATGAAATAACCGGTGCCGTCCTCATCGGCATAGAGCGTGCAGTCTCTTACCATGCCGCCGTTATCAATCGGTCTGTGAGTTCCGAGAAATCTGTAAGGCCCCGTGACATTATCCGCAACCGCCACGCCTGCCTCACCGCCCCCTTCGCCAAAGCTGTGATCTCCGGGGAACTTTATATAATGGCACCAAAGAACGAACTTTTTCGTCTTTTTATTATATAGTATCTTCGGTCTCTCAAATCTCATCGGCGGACGCAAGGGACTGTCTTCCTTATCCTCGGTCGAGAGTATTACTCCCTCGTATTTCCAGGTGACAAGGTCACAAGAGGAATACATTACAACGCCTCTTTCGGTCACCTGTCCGCCCCGTCCCTCGGTATCAAAGCCTAGAGGTCTCAGTGCCTGACCGTAAAGATAATATTTCCCATCGTGGAAGATTATTCCGCCGTCGCTTGCGTTTATTATGTTGCCGTCGGTGTCATGCCAATCAATGAATTCATTGATTCGTCCGTTTTTAATGATCCTCATTTTGCCTCCAAAAAGCTTTTCTATCTCTATTGTAGCACATTACGACTTCAAATTCAAGACGAATAAATAATTTGACCGTAGTAGGCTAATACTAGCAGCAAGGGCAAAGCCCAAAAGAAAGGAAAATCGGAAAATGAAGGAAAACAACGAAAAAAACAAGAAAACCACAACTCAGAACAGTCTCCCCGGTAAGGATAATTTGAAGGATTACCGCAAGGATGCTCCCGGTGCTATCTCGGGCGTCAACACCCCCGGCATAGCTCTCCCCGCATTTAATCCTCCCGTTCCCAACCGTGCCTGGACCGCAATGAGTAAAGGAATGGACATCGACGAGCTTTCCTCCGAGGAAAAGCGTGATCTCTACCTCGGCAGAGACGATATTTATTAAGGCCAATAAATGTTTGATATTTGATTTTTCACCGCTTAGCCTCCCTTGTTTAAAGGGAGGTCGCTTTTTTGACTCCCTCCGAGAGGTAGTCGTTTTTTAAAAAAATATAAACAATCCCCATTTGTAATTGACTTTTTCTGTTTACTATTATATAATTAAGTGGATAAAACCTTCAAAATGGAGATTACTATGGACGATATGGAACGCTACGGCGACTATAACGAAATAGACGAGCCCCCACAAAAAAGCAAAGTCCTCACCGCGATAAAGATCGTGGCGATGGTGCTGGTCTTCTCGGTTGTTGGACTTCTCGCCTTTCGCCTTATCATTTTTAATTATTACCCCTCGAATATGAAGAAGATCTACTACAATGATATCCTTACCGCCTACTACGACGAGCAGGACGGTGACATCGGTGCCAAAACGCAGACTCTTAAGGCTCCCTACGATGATGAAAAGGATGCCAATTTTATGTGCGATCACCTCATTTTCATCCCGGGTGCTAATCAGCTTCAGATCAGTCTTCGCCTGAACCGCAATCTCTACGACGATCTGTCGGAGGAGCTTTCTCTCCCTGTGGACACCGAGCTTGACTCGGGTATCTTCTCCTTCCGCTTGAGCAAGCTTGATTTTTCGGCAAACGGCTCTAACAGCCTTGTTGAGACGGCATCTGTCACCGAGTGGAAGACCTTCGTTATGTACGACTACTGCAAGATCGTTTTTGACGGAGTTGACTTTACCGACGGCGGAGCGGGATATTGGATGGTGCTTGAGATCTTCGTAGAAGGACAGAAGGAAGAAGCCCCCTACTCCAAGGTAATGATCCTTGATGCCACCGAGGAATTCTATTCTATTAAGGATTACGACCTTTCGGGAGGTGAAAAGCCCTAATGATACGTGAAATTTCTGTACATCCCAAGCCTACCAATAATAAGGCAAAAATATCCTTCTATACCTTCCTTACGCTCTTCGTATTCGGCACCGCCGTATATTTTGTTATGCGCACGCTGGAGGTTGAGAAGAGCGGACTAATAGGCTTCATTCCGCTCGTTTCGGTTACGGTTGCTATCTTCTTTTACAATAAGTATCTCGGATCAAAGTATTATTATGACGTGGTTATTGATTCCGAAGGAACTCCTCTCTTTGTAATCAGACAGATCGTCGGAAAGCGTGCATCCACACTCTGCCGTATTGCACTTTCGGATATAGTCAAGGTGGAGCGTGAAACCGCCGAGGAAAGAAAGGCGCACAAAACGCCTACCGACTATAGAAAATATATCTACGTCCCCACCTTCAAGCCCGAGACGACCTATCGAATTATAAGCCGTTCCAGGTACGAGAAGTCGGAGATAGTCATCGAATGCTCGGATGAATTTGCCGAAACGATCGGTGCCTATGCTGCCGAAGCGAGAGCCAACGCCATACGGATGGACGAAGAGGACGAGTATTGATTTAATGTTTCGTATAAACGACAGAGGACGAAGATCTTTAGCATTCTTCGTCCTCTGTTGTTTATACTATTTTTTAATTTCATTAAGATATTCGGTAGGCGAAATGCCCGTATGCTTCTTGAACAGTGCGGTCAGATAATGAACCGAAGAAAGGTTAAGCTGCTCGGATATCTTGGTAAGTGAGTAACCGCCCTCTGCGAGAAGCTTTTTCGTATAATCGACTCTCAGTTTGTTTACGTAGTCGATAAGCGTCTTGCCGTAAGCATTTTTGAACTCGGAGGAAAGGGTGGTTTTGTTGGTGTTGAATAAGAAGCAAAGCTCCTCAACGGCGATCTTCTCAGCAAAGTTTTCGTCGATATATTTCTTTATCTCCGAAATTCTTGCGAAGCCGACGCCTCCTCTCTCCTCCTTGCCCGAATCCTCAATAGTCGCCGCCAGCCTTACCGCTTTGATAAGGAATATTTGCAAATAGTTCTTGATAAGCTGATCCGCGCCAAAGGCGAATCTCTTCCTCTTTTTCATATCCTTAAGGTTAGGAATATCGTATGGAGGAAGGTAAACCGTTCGCGCCTCCTTAATTATCTCGGCTATCATTTTTTGAAGCTCGTCGGTGAGAAGCAGGGGAGAATGTGTCAGCTTGTCTATCTCGGGTGAAGAGCACTCGAATCCGATAATAATGATATTGGGGGCGATCTCCTCGTCGCAGGTGAGCGAATGGCTCTCTCCTGCATTATGTACTATGAGCGATCCGGTCGTAAGCTCGCCCGTATAGTTCTGAGAGGTGATATCTATCTTGCCCTTGTCAACGTAAACAAGCTCGCAAAAGTCGTGGCTGTCATCCTTAGTGTGGAAGTTCTTGGTAAACTCGAAATAATGTATGTTGGCAAGCCTTGAAACAATAATTTCCTTCTTGAAATTTTTCAAAACGAATTCCATAAAAGTGTATTTTCTCCCGAAAATGATGTTTTTACGATATTATACCATAAATTTACTATTTTGTAAAGACAAATTTGGAAATATATGATAAAATTATTACAATGGTAAAAAATTGTCAAAAAGGAGATAATATTATGAAAAGAATTTGTATCCCGGACTATGAATATCAGGAGAGAATTGCTAAGGCTGCTAAGCTCGTAGCGGCTAAGGGCCTTGACGTTATGCTCGTATGCTCCACCGAGAGCGATTATGCTAACGCAAGATACTTCTCCGGCTTCTGGCCTCTCTTCGAGAGAGCCGGCGTAGCTATTTCAGCAAACGGTGACGCAGCGCTTCTCGTTGGTCCCGAGTCCGCAGTGTTCGGTAAGGACTGGTCTAAGATCGAGAAGGTGTTCGTTCTCAGAGAGTTCCGTGAGTCCGCAGATCCCTCTTACCCCGAGCTCCAGGCTTCCACCTTCAATGATGTTTTCAAGGCTATCGGTGTTACCGGTGAGAACATCAAGATAGGTCTCGGTAGCTACGTTGAGTGCACCATTCCGATCTATGAGGGACTTAAGGAGTCCTATCCCAAGGCTGAGATCACTAAGTGCAACGACATAATGGTTGAGCTTCGTAAGATCAAGTCCGAGAATGAGCTTGCCTGCATCCGTGAGGGCTTCCGCATCATCGAGAAGGCTACCGACGAGGTTATCAAGTGTCTTAAGCCCGGTGTAACCGAGCTTCAGATGGTCGGTGTTGCTCAGAGAGTTATCTATGAGAACGGTGCAGAGTACGAGGGACTTCCCATGTACGTATTCTCCGAGGAATCCACCCGCCACGCTATTTCACGTTCCAGACACAGAGAGATCGGCAAGAACGATATCGTTCAGCTTAACCTCTCCGCTAAGATCGACGGCTATTCTCCCTCTATCGGACTTCCCGTATGTATGGGCAAGCTTGAGGGCGAGAGACGTGAGCTCGTTGAGTTCTGCCGCAAGATGCACGACTGGACTGAGGCTCAGCTCAAGGCTGGCGTTTATGCTGATGACGTTGCTAAGCAGTTCCTTCAGAACTATAAGGATGCCGGCTACGAGGCAAACTACGTTTACGGTCCCTGCCACGGTACCGGTATGATCGAGGTTGAGGCTCCCTGGATGGAGACCTCCACTCACTATCCTTTACAGGAGAACATGACCTTCCAGATCGACACCTTCATCTCGGGCGACACCTTCGGTTGCCGTTGGGAGAAGGGCGCAGCTGTTAAGGCTGACGGATGCGAAAGCTACACCGATTACCTCAAGAAAGGCATCATAGAGCTTGGTTTCTGATATGGCAACAGTAGGAAAATGTGATTGGATAATCCCTGACTGCGAGCTTCCCCCTCCCGGTGAAGGCG
>JAZRMT010000182.1:0-16188 GCA_045647805.1 Eubacteriales bacterium
ATGGCTACGATCCGACTTGTTAGCTTGCTGAACAGCGGCAAGGTGAAAAATCTTCACCAAAGGTGAATATCCTATCGAATCCTAGACGCTCGCAAGCTCGCTAATCCGTCGCTACGCTCCTATCGGGTAGGCCAAAGCAAAAAGCACCCCATGTGGGTGCTTTTTGTTTTGCCTATCACAGCGTTCGGCCTAGCGCGAAGTGCAGTAGGTTCGCATTTGAGCCGCAGAGCGCTGTTAGCTTGCTGAACAGCGGCAAGGTGAAAAATCTTCACCAAAGGTGAATACCCTATCGAATCCTAGACGCTCGCAAGCTCGCTAATCCGTCGCTACGCTCCTTACGGGTAGGCCAAAACAAAAGCACCCCGTGTGGGTGCTTTTTGTTTTGCCTATCACAGAGTTCGGCCTAGCGCGAAGCGCAGTAGGTTCGCAATCAATTCCGTACACGCTATTTTACGTGATATGGTGCTAAAGGTTTTTATTAGATTTTTAAAAAATAACTTCCAAATTTTAAAAATATATGTTACAATACTAATATAAATATTAAAAGGAAATAAACATGGATTCTTTAATCTTCTCTCTCAATGCAGTCTTGCCTATCATTATTATGGTGCTTATCGGCTACATATTAAAAAAAGCGGGCTTTATTAACTTCGATTTTGCGAAACAGCTGAATAAGATAGTTTTTAGAATTTTTCTCCCTGTAATGCTGTTTTTGAACGTATATAAAATAGAAGATCTTTCAAGCTTCGATTTCTGGTATGTGTTATATGCGGCTGCCTTCAGCATAATAGCCTTTTTCATTGCAATTCCCATTGTAATGGCAGTTACATCGAAAAATGAACGCCGTGGTGTACTCTTACAGGCGACGTTCCGCTCAAATTATGCACTAATAGGTCTGCCTCTTGCAGGAGCCCTTTTCGGGGAAGCGGGAGAGATCGTTGCCGCCCTTATGTCTGTGGTAACTATTCCGGTATTCAATATCCTTGCAGTAATCAGCCTTACGGTATTTAATAAGGACGGAGGTAAGGTTAGCCCGAAAAAAATACTTATCGGCATAGCCAATAACCCACTTATCAGAGCAATAATGCTCGGTGTCGTCGTCCTTGGAATCCGAGCTCTCTTTGTTAATTTTGATGTAGATTTCAGAATTTCGAGCCTTACACCGATTATGAAGGTTCTGGAATATCTATCGGGACTTGCCACTCCCCTTGCACTTATTTCTCTTGGAGCACAGTTCGAGTTTTCTGCGATTAAGGAATTGCGGCGTGAGATCATCTACGGTGTAGCAGCAAGAACGGTTATCGTACCTCTCCTTGGCTTGTCTGTTGCACTCCTCGCCTTCCGTGGCCTATTCACAGGGGCACATTACGCCGCCTTTGTTGCTCTCTTCGCAACGCCGCTTGCGGTTTCCACTGTGCCTATGACGCAGGAAATGAAGGGAGATTCGGCACTTGCAGGTCAGCTCGTTGTATGGACGACCTTGGTTTCTGCATTTACAATCTTTGTCACGGCATTCACTCTTCACCATATTGGTATATTTTGATAGGAAATCATTGCATCTAAAATAAAATTATACTTCCCTAAAAAAATAAATATATTCCCGCTTTGAGAAAAACTATTTACTTTTTGTAGGCTGAATAGTAAAATTGAAATGGGAGGTGAGGGGTATGAACGTTGATTTTGATATAGAAAAGCTTCAGAAGGTTGCGGACGATTTTTACCATGCAACCGGAATAGGAATTTATATAATATCAAGCAGCTTCTCGGACGTTAAGGTGAAAAGCACGAAATGGAATCCCTATTGCCATGCAATAAGAGGTGCCGAAGGCGGAAGAGAACGTTGTCTTGCCTCTGATGAAATACTTCTTGATAGATGCAGATGTTCGGGTAAGCCGGAGCTTCACGTTTGTCACGGCGGGCTTGTTAATATTGCCGCACCTATCCTTTACGAAAACAGCACTGTGGGCTACGTTTTCTTTTTCAGCCTGAGAGAAAAGCCTTTTTCCGAGGTTGCAAAAGGAATTTCGGATCTTGGGCTTGACGTCCGAAAGCTTGAGGAGAGCTATTTAAACGTTCCTCATTATGACAAGAAGCGTTTTGACAGCGTTATCAACCTTGCGGTGATGCTCTGCGAGCACGTAATTCTTTCAAATATGATAAAGCCCTCATCGAATGAAACTCTTCAAAGAGTTAAAATATTTATAAATTCTAATCTTGATAAGCCCCTATCGGTAAAAACAATATCGAAAGGAGCCAATATTTCAAAAAGCGTTCTCTACCGTCTGTTTTCAAAGCATTACGGATGCGCGGTCAGCGAATACGTTAACCGAAAAAGGATAGAGCAGGCTTGTGAAATGCTTTGTGCAACCGAACTGAGTATTAATGAAATAGCCCGTAAGGTTGGATATGGAAGCGACGTTTATTTTCGATTGGTATTTAAGAAAATCAAAAATATCACACCCTTAAAATTCCGAAAGTCGAAAAACGATATTAAGCAGATCGGAGAAAAGAAATGAAAAGATTTTTGTATTTAATTTGCATTTTAGCTCTGACACTTTTAATGCTTGGCGGATGTGTCTTACAGAGTAATAACTCCGACGGAAATAAAGTCACCGATGATGAAACCGATAAAGGTGATGATGACGATAAAAAGGATGATACGAGCGACGACAACGGCTCGGGCGATGATGACGACAACGGCTCGGGCGATGGTGACGACAACGGCTCGGGTGACGGTGACGTAAACGGCGGTGACGGAGAAGAGGATACCGAAGTTGCGTATCAGGTAGTATTTCCCTATGGTTCAGCCTACGGAGAGACGATCTTTGAGCTCACTAACGAGCTTGATGCTCAGGAAAAAACAAGTGCCACCTTTGTGGACGATAGCTTTAAGGCATCCGAGAGAGAAATAGTCTTGGGAAGAGCTGACAGAGCTATTTCGGATAGTGCATACAAGTACCTTTCCAGAATGGATAAGGAGGAGGACCAGATCCGTATTCTGATCTATTCCGACGGTACCTCTGTTGCTCTCGCATTCGATGAGGGAAAGCACGGTTTGGATATCGGTGCAAAATACGCCATAGACCGTTTTATTGAAAATTATGTTTTAGGACGTAACGAGCTAATAGTCGAGGCCGGAACGCTTTATCAGACGGTTGTTGATCAGGTTGAGTATCAGCGAGAGCTTGAGATTGCTGTGAGAAGTGCCGCAATTGAGGCAGGTACGTCAAGAATCGAGGATCCCGAGCTTCGTACACAGATTAGCAGGGCGATCTCGGATTACTTCAACCTTATGAGCGGAGATGTAATTGAATGGTTCGCCAATCTATATGATCCGGGAATAGGCGGCTTCTATTACTCTAATTCGGCTAGAAACACCGAAGGCTATCTTCCCGATCTCGAGAGCACCAGCCAGGCACTTACATTCCTTACTTGTTGCGGCGTGCTTGAATCGGTAGGCGGCCTTAGCGGTCTTCCCGAGGAGATGAAGCAGCAGATCGTGGCATTTGTAAAACCTCTTCAAAACCCTAACGGTTATTTCTATCATCCTCAGTGGGACAAGATAACCACAGATAAGCTGGTAGAACGCCGTGCCAGAGACCTTTCCGGAGCCCTGCATTGCTTAAGGGCCTTTGGAGCTAGTCCTACCTACGATACCCCTACGGGTGCAAAGGGAGACGGAATGCTTCTTGACGGTACGAGAGTTGATGCAAACGGAAATGTCATTCCCGCATCCATTGCCTATCTTGAAGGACGCCTGTCCTCGAGAAGCTCTGTATCCGCTGTGTCCTCGGTAATTCTTATCTCCAATTCCTACGTTTCTCCCGCACTCGTTGACGAGGCGAGCTTCCGTGCGTATCTTGAGGCCGGTAACGTTCATGACAGGGGCTACGGCTTCGGAAGTGAACTTTCCTCTCAGGTCAATGAGATAAAATTCAGAGATCAGCAGCTTAAGGAGCAGGGAGCGGATTATTCACTTTGCGAAATACTTATACAGTACCTTAACGACAATCAGAATCCCGATAACGGAGTATGGTATTGGGTAGATAAATCCGACGAAAGATACTCCTATTATGCAGGCGTAAACGGCCTTTTGAAGATCAGCGGAATATATACCGCCATGGGAGAGGAATTCCCCCATGCAACTGAGGCAGCAAAGACTGCAATAGAGGCTATCTACTCGGATGAGAATCCGGTTGGAATAGTTGATATTTATAACATTTGGTTTTCCATAGAGAATCTTATTAAGAATCTCAACAGCTGTGTTTCGGATAAGGCCGAGGGTGTAAAAAAGGTAGAAGCACTCAGAAGCACCCTCCTACTTGATGCACCTGCCGCAATCAGAGCAACTATGCTCAAGCTTTCGCTTTTCAGAAAGCTTGACGGCTCCTTCTCCTATCTCCAGGATAGATCTTCGAATACAAGTAACGGAATGCCTGTTGCCGTTCCGGGAACAAACGAGGGGGACATAAACGCAACGCTCATTGGCGGACTTGATACCTCCGACAGAATGTTTTCGGTTCTTAAAATTTCCGTTCCCGAGCTTTACGGCAAGGCCGAGCTCTATACCTTCTTTGATACGCTAGAAAATCTCACACCCGTTATCAAAAATCCCGAGCCCGAAAGAGAAGTGATAAGCTTTGATTACGACGATGTTGGCTACGCTCCCACCGAGGTAAATGCTACTTCGGCCTCGGACGGAGAGATCACGGTAATAGACGATCCTCGAGAGAATGTCGATGGCAACGTTCTTAAGCTTGATTCAAAGAGCGGCGGTAACGATAGGATACGTGTCGGCTCCGGCAGTATGTCGCTCGGTGTAAACTGCCTTGTTTTTGAAACGGATATGTGCGTTGTTGCGGGCAATGCAGGCTACGCTTGCCAGATATATATGGGCGAATCCTATATGCTCGGTCTGAGACTTGACGGTGAGAGAGTACATCTGTTCGACTCCTCCTCCGCAGACTCAAACAAAATAGACGTTGACTTATGTGCCTCTATGGCATACGGTGAATGGTTCAATCTGCGTGTAGAATACTATACCGGAGACCATAGCACAGTAAGAATAAAGGTGTACCTCAACAGCAAAATTATCGCTGTCAGCGACAATTATTACGACTACTACGGCACAAAGATTAAGGAGGGCGTCGGAGTTCCGTCTTCCACCTATCCTTATACTGAAATAATGACTATGAAGTCCGGCGTTATTACCGTGCTATTTGACAATATGCTTGCGGAAAAAAACAGTAACGCCTACATCCCCTACACCGATCCGGATAATCAACCTCCGATAAACGTTGACTCTCCCGAGAGGGAAGAGCTGATATACGGCTTTGAGGATATTCCTAGCGGCGAGAATTATCCCTCCGATTTTATCGTCAATAATGGGGATGACAGTCTTTCTATCTCGGATAACGAGAGCGGAAAGGAGCTTCTGATAAGCGGCGGCAGCTCAAATGGCTTTGTTGCCGATATCCCCTGTAACGTTCGTATCGGCGGTGCGGATTGCAGTGTATTTGAGGCTGATATTCGCTTCGACTTGGCAAGCGTCGGTGCCAGTCTGTCGCTTATGTTTACCGAGCTTGGATATTACGAAAACAAGCTTACCGGCTTCCATCTTGTCGCAGTAAACGAAAACGGTGAGACCTACTTTAAAATACACGAGGCTCCTAACGGCACAACCGGCTCGCCCATGGGTGACCTAAAGCTCCCAATAGGAGTAAGCTTTAAATTAAGAATTGAGTTCTACGAATCCGAAAAAGCAACTCTTATCTACGTTGACGGAAAGCTTGTCGCAATGAGCTCGGTAACGAATACCGGTGTCGAAAAATACAGCGTAGGTAAACTTAAGTTTGCAAATAATGCAAAAGGAAGCTTTAATCTTGCAATAGACAACCTTAAATTTGAAAAATGCGTAGCATCCTTCGCCGAGGCGGCAAAGCCGGAAAAGGACCGAATTGTCGTTGATTTTGATTCATCTGATAAAAATTATACAGTCGGCGGCTCTGCAACAGTAGGTGCTTTGGGCGGTGATAACGCCGTTGTCTTGAAAACTGTCGGCAGCTACGTTGAGGTTGCCTTGAATAAGCGGAGTGAAACCGTGAATTCAACGGTATTTGAAGCCACGGTTAATCTGTCCGATTCGACGTCGGAGCAGAGAAAGAGAATCATTTTTACTGACACTGAAGGAAAAGAGGTTCTTGTATACGAGCTTCGTTCGCTTAACGGCAAGGTAGGTATCTATGAGGTTACAAAGACGGGTGTTTATGAAACTGCTATCGCAACCTTTGATTGCGGTAAGGACGTCATCCTCGGCATCGAATATTTTACCACGCAGGAGATAATTCATCTGTCACTTAACGGTAATGTGGCAGCTATCACAAGCCTCTCATACGGCGGAGCCTTTTCCGAGATAGCCTTCTGCCGTATATCCGCCCTTTTCGGTGTCGCACCTATAACTGTTGATGATATAATTCTTGAAAGTCTGAGTAAGCTCTATATTCCCGTGAGTATAAATTCCGAGAATGTGGAGGACGGTAAGTCGGTCATCACCTTTGAGAACAGTACAAGCGGAAATCTGCCCTCGTCTGTAACTGCTGTACTCGGATCGGGCGGTGCCTCTGCGAAGATCAAAGAGTGCCAAATCTCCGAGGATAGCTCCTCTAAGGCTTTGGTAGTAGAAACAAGTGCGGGCGGTGCGGATACCGTAGTGGTAAAGGCAACGGGTATCGGTGCAGATTCCGAATGCGTTGTCCTTGAAACCGCGATTAACGTTAATTTGTCTCACGGTAATATTTATCTCATCTTCTATGACCAAGGCGGAAACCAGATACACAGAATTAATCTTAATCAGGATTCTGTTTCTTCGGGCGGAGCATTGAGAATAGATGATAATTCCGGCCTCGGTGCATCGTACGGCTACGGAACGCTTGGAAATCCCGTGAGCGGAAAATTTGCCGGTGAATGGTTTGACCTCAGAATCGAGTTTGTCAATCCCGGCGGCGGAAACATTCAGGCGGTAATATTTGTTGACGGTGAATACTTCGGTACGTCCACCGAGGCGGCGTGGTCGGGAAAGCTTGCAACGAATATTGCAAAGATGCAGATGACTACGAGCAATGGCTCTGTCGGCAGTTTTGCCCTCGATTCGGTATCTCTCACAGGTGGAGAGCCGACCTCCATTACCAAATAACAGACAGCAAAGGAGAACGCTATGTTTATAACACCAAAGTCGATAAGCGAAAATCCGCTGATAATTACGAAAAACACCAAGGTAGTCATCCCGGAATGCAGATATAAGGGCTATCTTGAGAGCTGCATTGATTCTTTAAGAGGGAGCGGTGACGGGGATACCCTTGAATGTAAGAGCCTTACGTTTTCTCTCGGAATTCCCGACGACGTTAAGAAAAAGATAGAAAGAAAGAGAAAAATAGTCGCAGATCCCGAGGAATACGTAATTTCTCTTGCAGAAACGGCAGAGATATATGCTACCGAGTATGACGGATTCCTCAGGGCGGCATCTACTCTTATGCAGATGGCATCCGACGGAGAGCTGTCCGAAACACTCATCTACGATTATCCCGCTTGCAGTATCAGAGGATACCGTGTATATATGCCGGGACGAGAGACATTCGAGGACTTTAAGAAGATGATAGACTTCATCGTCTATTATAAGTACAATAAGATCATCCTCGAGGTCGGTGGTGCTATGGAATATAAGCGCCACCCCAAGATCAACGAGAAATGGATAGAATTCTGCGAGGAATGCAGTAAATATTCCGGCAGATCCGAGGATATTCAGGCAAGCCAGCAATGGGCCAAGGATTCTATTCACTACGAAAACGGAGATGGCTCCTACCTCACCCAGGATGAGTGCCGTGAGCTTCGTGATTATTGCCTTGACAGAGGAATTGAGATAATTCCCGAGTGTCCCACTCTAAGCCATTCGGATTACATTTGCCTTGCATATCCCGAGCTTGCAGAGAGGCAGAACGATCCGTATCCCGACACCTATTGTCCCTCTAATCCTCAGTCGTATAAGGTAGCATTCGATATTCTTGACGAGGTTATCGAGGTGTTTGAACCTAAGAGGATCAATATCGGCCACGACGAGTTTTATTCTGTTGGAATTTGTGATAAGTGTAAAGGGAAGAGCAACTCCTCTATTTTTGCCGAGGACGTAAGAGTTATCAGTGAGTATCTTGCATCCAAGGGTGTTGAGACGATGATGTGGGGAGAAAAGCTTCTTAAGGCAAGATTCCCCGACGGCAGAAGGATCGGCGGCTGGTACGAGGAGCACGATTGCAACGGAGTAAAATTCCGCATTCCCAGTATGTACGACTGTGCCGACAAAATGCCGAAGGGGGTTACCTACATTCATTGGTATTGGGAATTCGGAGAGCATCTTGACGATGAGTTCCATTCCAGGAATTACCCCGTAGTATTCGGTAATTTCTCGGCTCTGAGGTGCGATCATTTCCGCCGCAGGATCAACCGCGGCATAAAGGGCGGATTTGTTTCCAATTGGGGCTCGAATGCCGAGGAATATATGCAGAGGAACGGACAGTATCTCGCTCTCGTTACCACGGGCTACGCCCTTTGGAGTGACACCTATGATGATTCCGACAGAGATGTACTTGAGAGTAAGGCGATAACCGAGCTTTACAGAAAGCATAACCTAAACGTTAAGAATCCCATAAAGGTTCGTCACGCAGCCCATCACGTAATTGATTCTCCCGCCTTCTGGTGCGGCAGATTTATCGTTGACGAAATATACGTCCTCGGTCATTACGTTGTGACCTATTCGGACGGCACAACCGCAGAACTTCCCGTTAAGTTCGGTACCAACGTAGGCTCGTTTAATTCTCCTATCAAGAAAAACTTCTATGAGATACTCTATTCCACGCTTCCCATAAAGACGAAGGACGGCAACCTGTTCGAGCATCTTTACGAGAACCCCTATCCCGAAAAGAAAATAGAGAAGATCGAATATATTCCGAATCCTGGTAAGGAAAATATCAAGGTTGATTACACGTTTGATATTTAAGCGAGGCGTTTTTTATGAAAATAATGAGGTTCAATACCCAGCATTGCCTGGATTATCTAAAGCAGGAAATCGATTTTGATACTATGGCGGGTGCCATAAAAAGGATTGATCCGGATATCGTCGGTCTGCAGGAAATGAGAAGTGTCGGCAAGGTGGATGAATATGCCGATCAGACGGGCATTCTTGCATCCTTGACCGATATGCCTTATCACTTCTTTGCCAAGGCAATAGATTTTCCGCTTGGCCCCTACGGTAATGCCCTTATATCAAAGCATCCGATATTGAAGGCGGAGAGCATACTTATCCCCGATCCCTTCACTCGCCTTTACGACGGCTATTACGAAACGAGATGCGTGCTGAAGGCGACGCTTGAGGGCGGAATAACCGTTTTGGTTTCTCACTTTGGACTCAATCCCGATGAGGCAGAGAATGCGGTCAATACGGTTTTAGCTAATATTGCGGACGAGAAGTGCATACTTATGGGCGACTTTAATCTTGATCCCGATTCGCCTCTCCTTGATCCTATAAGAGCCAGAATGAAGGATACAGCGGATCTCTTTGGATCGCCTCTTTTGAGCTGTCCTTCGGATTTCCCAAATAGAAAGATCGACTACATCTTCGTTTCTCCCGACATAGAGGTAGTCACGGCGGATATTCCCGAAATAATAGCCTCCGATCACAGACCGCATATCGCGAATATTAAAATTTGAGGTAATATGCTATGAAAAAAAGTATTGACCGGCTTTCTCCCGAGCTTAGAGCTGCCTTGACACTTATCGATTCAAAATTCTCGGTTGATACCGTGGACTGGCTTGCATCGCTTTACGATAAGGAGAGCGGAGGCTTTTACTATGCCGCCTCTTCAAGGGATAACGATGAGTTTTGGGTGGATATCGAGAGTATAGTCCAAGCTATCTCCATTATGCAGAGGTTGGGGATGATACAGTTCATTGACGGAAAGTGGGATATGCCGGATTGGTTCCGAGAGAAATCGAAGGCATATCTTATGGCAAGACAGGATGAGGCGGACGGCTATTTTTACGATCCACAGTACAGAGAAATAGTCGACAGAGCAAAAAAGGAGCGTAATACAGGTTTTGCATCCTCCTGCCTTCGCAGTGACCTTAATGCACAGCCCAAGTACAAAACTCCTGCCGAGCGTGTTGCCGAAAACAAGAAGGCGGAGGCGACATCGTCCGCAACACAGAAGAATAAGACCGACTCTGTCTATGACAGCGAAGAGAGCTTTGTCGAATGGCTCGATTACCTTGTAGCAAGCCGCCCCAACAGCTATTTTTGGGGAAGTGATATCGCCTCTGCCGGCTCTATGATAAAGGGAGCAGGCTATGAAATGGTTCTTGCAAAATGGCTTCGCACAAAGCAGAATCCCGAGAACGGAACCTTTGAGCGTGAATTTAATATGACTGCTGTAAACGGAGTTTTGAAGTTGGTTGGAAGCTTCACCGATATCGGGGAGGAATATCCCTGTTACGAGGTGTTTCTCGATAAGGTAATTGATTTTACCCGTGAATATACTCCCGGCAGTGCCGCCGAGTGCTGGAATCCGCTTGGAGCAATGAAGCCTATAATCAAGGGACTTGGCGATAATATTCCCGCAGAGCTTAAAGCAAAGCTCGAGGGCAATCTCGCCGAGCTTATAACTAACGTCGCGAATAAAATGGACGTATTCAAGAAGTCTGACGGAGGTTACAGCTACGCAAAGGACTGCAGTAGCCTCTGTTCCAATAACGTAATAGTAGGAAAGGCTCTTCCCGAAGGCGATGTTAACGCCATGGCTCTTATGGCGCTTGTTTATCTTGAAGTTTATGACCTTGTAAACGTGGAGCATCCGGCAGTGTGGCGAAAGTTCAAGGATCGCTTCTTTGACGCCATAAAATAAATAGTTTTCAAACCGATCAAAGCTTTTTGCCCCGATCGGTTTTTTATTTTATCAATCCAAAAATTGACATTGACAAACCGAGAGGGAAGTGATATAATATAACTACGAATACGAGTTCGTAGTGCTATAAGGAGGCGTCAATGGATAATAAGTATATAGCAATAGATCTCAAGTCCTTCTACGCTTCCGTAGAATGTGTGGAAAGAGGGCTTGATCCTCTTACGACCAATCTTGTGGTTGCAGATACCTCAAGAACCGACAAGACGATATGTTTAGCGGTTTCCCCCAGTCTGAAGGCGTGGGGAGTGCCGAGCAGACCAAGGCTCTTTGAGGTGATCTCCAAGGTAAATCAGGTTAATAATGCGAGAAGATGGTCAGCACCGCACCGCCGTCTTGTGAGCTCAACCTATAACGATACCATACTTCGCTCGGATAACAGCCTTGCACTTGATTATATCGCCGCAACCCCGAGGATGGGACTTTATATCGAATATAGTACGAAAATATACGGTATATATCTGAAATATTTTGCCCCCGAGGATATTCACGTCTATTCTATCGACGAGGTGTTTATTGACGTCACACATTATCTTTGGAGGTATAAACTGACTGCCAGAGAGTTGACCGAGAAGGTAATACACGACGTTCTGTCCGCAACCGGAATAACCGCTACTGCGGGAATAGGCACTAATCTCTATCTTGCCAAGGTGGCAATGGATATCGTTGCCAAGCATCTTTCACCGGATAAAAACGGAGTACGTATTGCGGAAATTGACGAGAACAGCTATCGCAGAATGCTTTGGGAGCATCGACCGCTGACGGATTTCTGGCGAGTGGGCAGAGGCTATGAAAGAAAGCTTGCCGCACACGGTATGTATACTATGGGGGATATCGCTCTTAAGTCTATTGAAAACGAGGATCTTCTGTATAGACTTTTCGGTATTAACGCAGAGCTTCTTATAGACCATGCCTGGGGCTGCGAGCCTTGCACAATGGAGAGCATAAAGAGCTATAAGCCATTGTCAAACAGTCTTAGCACGGGGCAGGTGCTTCAGTGTGCATACAGTGCATCGGGTGCAAGGCTGATAACCAGGGAGATGTGCGATCTTTTGGTGCTTGATATGGTGGAGAAGGGAATAGCCACAAATCAGCTAACCTTAACAATTGGTTATGACGTGGATAACGTCGCAAAGGACGGCACGGGATATGAGGGCGAGGTAGTAATAGATCATTACGGCAGAGTGGTACCTAAGCACGCTCACGGAACTGTGAATTTTCCGGAATATACCTCGTCAACTATGGAAATTGTAAACTTATGTTTGCAACTGTATGATAAAATAGTGGATAAGCATCTGCAAGTCCGCCGTATAAATATCTGTGCAAATAATCTTGTAAGTGAGTCTGCTCGGAATAAAAAGAAGCGCTTTGTTCAGCTCGATCTGTTTTGCAATACAGCAAGGGAAGAGGAGCTCGAGGCACAGAGGCGTACCGCTTATGCCAAGGAGAAAAGAGCCCAGAAGGCTCTCATTGATATCAGACGCCGTCACGGTAAAAACGCAATTTTGAAGGGAATGAATTTTGAAGAGGGAGCCACTACGATAGAGCGTAATCTTCAGATAGGCGGTCATAAGGCGTGAACGAAAGATATGAGCGTATTCTTAATATGCGTAAGCGAGCCTCAGTAAAGCATCCGCAAATGTCACTTACAGACAGAGCGGCTCAGTTCGCACCGTTTGCGGCGCTTACCGGCTTTGAGGCATCGGTATATGAAGCGGCAAGGCTTACCGAAAAAAGACTTGAGCTTGACGAGTACGAGATCGAGCGGCTTGATGCAAAGCTCAGGTTGATCAGCGAATCGGAGGGCGAATTGCGTGTTTCGGTGACCTATTTTATTAAAGATGAAAGAAAAAACGGCGGTGCCTATATCACAAGGCAGGGAAGAGCGTCGCGGATTGATGAATACGAGCGCCGTCTTATTCTTGAGGACGGCACAGTAATTCCGATAGAAGAAATAGTCAATATAGAGGAGATCCCATATGAGCCATAGAAATGATGAGAAGCAGTATGAAATTTACAGATATATCAAGGGGTATATATCGGAGAACGGAACAAGTCCTACCACGTCTGAAATATCTGCAGCCTTTAAAATGGCGAAATCAACCACCTCAAAGTATGTGAGCAGACTTATAGACGAGGGGCTGATAAGGCGTCGTGGCAGATACAGCCTCAGAACGTCGTCTGACAGTTACACGCCATATATGATGCCCGTAATAGGACGTGTTGCCTGCGGAAAGCCGATTCTTGCCGAGGAGGATATAAGAGGTTATATACCTCTTGACGAATCTATGGCAAGGGGGGAGTACTTCGGTCTTGTTGCCGAGGGTGATTCTATGATAGAAGCGGGAATACACAACGGAGACATCGTCTACGTCAAGCGTCAGAATACCTGTGACGACGGTGATATCGTTGTCGCTATGATAGTTGACGAGATAACCGGTGAGGCAGAGGCAACGCTGAAAAGATTTTACCGTGACTATGAGAACGAAAAATATATCCTCCACCCCGAAAATCCCACTATGGATGACATAATCGTAAACGAGGTAAACGTACTCGGAATAGCTATGCGTGTTCTGAAAATACTGTAAATAATGAAAAAATGGCTGTCTCAAATGCAAATTTGAGACAGCCAAATTCGACAAAGTCGAAATTATCTCTTCGAGTTTTAAGAACACCGTTTGATATCGTGAGTATCGCCCGATAAAGTGTTGCACCAACCTTTGAATGCTATTACTTGTCTTCGGGAGACAAGTATGTAATAGGGTTTTGAGCAGATTGATTAACCTTTAAATTTGCTATTGACTTATTAAGATAAAAATGCCCATCTTCATCAAGAACGCTATAGTCCTTGCATATAAAGTATACACGTTTTTTAAGTCGTTCGTAATCTTCGGTTTTTAAAATATCCCTTTGGGGAACATCAATCATTTCATAACCATAATGCCATTCATCAGGTTTATAGACAGCAACTATAAGTCCGTTATATACACCGAAAACATATTCTACTTTTCTTGTTTCGATAGATTTTAGCGAAGCATTCCAAAAGCCTCTTACGGAATCGTATAATTCCGCTTGGCTCATATCTTTTCGATAAAGTTTATTGATTTTGATTACGAGAATACTGTGCTTTATATCTTCTGCTTCCAACGGAACAGCACCATACTGCAATTCAAATTCTTCTGCTGTCAAACTTTCGTGCACATGATGTCCCGAAACTTCGTTGGTGAGTTGAAATGATGTGATGTAATTCAGTAAATTTATAAGCGTTGCTTCGGCAATAAAAGCTTCGTCTTCGCTCAATCCCCAATTAACAATCAATCTTTTCACAAAGAAACCATCTTTTTCTATTTCTCGTATTTTTTGTAATTTTTGCTTTCCGGATTCATTTAATTTTCCACTTTCAATTTCATGTGAAAAAACTCTATTTCCTGTGCCTTTGCCAATGTAAAAAACTTTATCATCCCTTGGATCAACAAGAGCATAAACATAAAACCCATTTAATGAATCAAGAGCCTTTTCGGAAAATTCCGAAATATGTGGTTGAGTCTTTTGTGTAAGTAGATTAATAATGCGTTCTACAATCGGTTTTACCTGCCCACGACGTTGGCGTCTGTCAAAACTTCCGTTGTTAAAGTAGTCTTCTCTTAATAACATTGTAAGTAGGGCACAACATAGCTCATAATCAGCGGTAGGCACCCGAAGTAATTCCTCATCACAATTTATAGGAGCAGTTGTCATATACTCGTGATAATTTGTTTTTAACGCACCACATTGCTCTAATACTTCATAGAAAAGCTCCAATTCTAAAATGGTGTTGCGATTCAACTGCTTAAACAGTAATATTTTGTCATAGTTATTCATTTGTTACCTCGTTATGGAAATAGGTTTTAGAAACATTATACCAGCTTCTTATATATCCGTCTTCAAGCAAACTCTTATCTTTATCAACTAATTTGAAAAAAAGCGTTGTAAGACCATCCCAATCAGAGATATCACCTTCGGGGTACAAGCTCCAATGAATTTCATCAATCGTATAATTGCTTTTGATAGAATTGTTTTTCATTGAAGTTGTAACCCAATTCTTTTCATCATCTTGTCCGCCTTTTGCAATAGGATAAATGTGGTCTAATGTTGGGATCAATTCCCAATACGCAATATGCGTTTCGGTCATTTTCCAATGAGGATGATAAGGAAATTCATCGGGCAAATAATGAGATATTATTTTCAAAACTCCGGGATTCAAAAGTTTTTTGCCTGTGTACCTATCAATAAAACCATCACGGATAAATTGATTCATTTTTTGCACCATAGTGTAGGTGCGTTTTTCAATCTCAAAGTATGTATGCGGATATTCTTTCTTGATTATTTCTTTAGCGGTAGTTTCGTTCTCTTCTAAAAGCATGTTTGCGATATCGGAGATTACCAAACTTTTGTCTTTATCCACTTTCACAACCTCTTCAAATTATTTTATTAGATTATATCACGAAATCGAGCAAAAGTAAATAGGACGGCTTGAACTTTCACTCAAACCGCCTTATACATTAGGGAACCTTACAAGGATCTTCTCCTGCTCTAGTTAAATGTAAAGATGATGTTATGGAAGGAAAAAATGAAATCACCTATGGTGATGAAGTCCAAGCGTTGCTTGGATGAAGTCTTCGCTTAGCTCAGATGAAGTCCAAGATAAATCTCGGGTGAAATGAAATCTGCCAACACAACCCGACGAAGTCGGACTTCATCGCGTAGCGATTTCATCCATCTATGATGGATTTATTCTGCCATAGGCAGATTTCATTGACGTGCACCTCAGTTTGTAAGAGATAATAAAAAATGCCCAACCGTAGTTGAGCATTTTTTGTATCGACCAAAGGTCGAAATTATCTCTTCGAGAACTGAGGTGCACGTCTTGCAGCCTTGAGTCCGTACTTCTTTCTCTCCTTCATACGAGGATCACGAGTAAGGAATCCTGCCTTCTTAAGAAGGGGCTTGTAGGTCTCATCTGCGGAGAGAAGCGCACGAGCTACACCGTGACGGATAGCACCTGCCTGACCGGAGAAGCCGCCGCCGGTAACGTTTGCAACGATGTCGAACTTACCAACAGTCTCGGTAACGCCGAAGGGCTGGTTAACGATGAGCTTCATGGTCTCAAGACCAAAGTAATCTGCGATATCTCTGCCGTTGATGG
>JAZRMT010000183.1:0-14854 GCA_045647805.1 Eubacteriales bacterium
CGGCTATGAGATGACCATGAAGACTATCTTTGACGAGCCTATTGCCGCTAAGGAATGCTTCCATGAGACCTACGGCTGCTTCCTTATGCACTGCGGACTTACTGCCATGGGCAATCCCACCGCAGAGGATGATCATATTCCTCACGGCGAGCTTCCTATCTGCAAGTATCAGACGGTCTACGTTGTCACAGGTGAGGACGAGGGCGGAAAATACATCGGTCTGTCCGGTGTTTACACTCACAAGAGCTGCTATGCTCTCAACTACGATTTTTCTCCTCTTGTTAAGATCTACGAGGGTAAGACAATTATTGATATCGGCGTAAGCTTTACCAACAACAAGGACGTTCCTCTTGAGTATTATTACCTTTGCCACATCAACCACCGTCCGATAAACGGTGCAACTCTCGAATACACTGCCGACAGGAAGTCGATAAAGGTAAACCACGAGGTTCCCGATGATTACTTCTCGGCAGAGGATGCAGCAGCTTCCAATGCTTATCTCAGTGCTCTTGACAAGGATCCTTCCATTATGGATAAGGTAGGTGCCGAGGGACAGAGCTATCGCCCTGAGATAGTGTTCAAATGCAACTACACCGCCGATGAGAACGGAAATGCATACACTATGCAGTACGACAAGGGCGGTCATTCCACCTTTGTTATTCACAATCCCGACCAGCTTCCCTACGGCATACGCTGGATATCCAGAACCGAGGACGAGGACACTATGGGTATGGTGCTTCCCGCAACCAGCGAGCATCTTGGCAAGTCATATTGCAGAAGAAACGGTCAGTCCAGATTCCTTAACAAGGGGGAGACCGTTACCTACCATATGCAGACCGGACTCCTTAACAACGAGGAAGCCGAGGAAATGTATAAGAAAATTAAGGCTATTGGCTATTGATCAGAGATCTATCCGAAATAATGCCTAAAAAATAGAAAAATGCACCCGACAAAGCTTTTTTGCTCTGTTGAGTGCATTTTTTATTAATCAAGAGTAGTATTATCGAGAAAACTTGCCGAAGTTATCATACTTAAGATAAATACCCCTATTTTCCTTATCTATACCAAAAAATTTTAAAAGGATTTTTTAGGGATATAAAAAAGCTGAGCCTAATGCGATAATTGCAATAATCTCAGCTTTGTTGTTTATCCATACCTTTCGGTAGAATTAAATTCAGTTCGGTTATGGGAGGTATGATTTCTTTGAGAGAGAAGCCACTCCCAAACCTCCGGGTCTGTGAAGGTAGGCGTCCATGCGTTGTGACCGGTATTAGGATAGACGGTAAGGCGCGCGTTTCCACCGTTTCTGTTGACAGCGTTTACCATCTTAATGCTTTCCTCGGGGTGGACAGTCTGGTCAATATCGCCGTGGAATGCCCAAACGGATACGTTATTAAGCCTTGCGGCGTTCCAGTACATTCCGCCGCCGCAGATAGGAATTATAGCGGCAAAGAGATCGGGACGAGCCATCGCAAGCTGCCACGTGGTATAACCTCCCATGCTGGCACCTACAAGATAAACTCTGTCCTTATCAACGTAGGGCTTTGCAATCTCACTCTCGATAAAGTCTAGAAGCTGCTCGAAGATATCGAACCATGAATCGGCGTAGCACTGAGGCGATACAGAAACAGCCCCTTTGAGAAAGGGAGCGGTATCGACGAAAAATGTGTGATCCGATATTTTAGAGATGTCTGTGCCTCTGCTGCCTGCACCGTGAATAAAAAATACGAGGGGATAGCTTTCTTTCTCGTCAAAATTCTCGGGAAATCTAGTTACATAATCCAACATTTTATATTTTGAAGTTTTCATAAACACACCGTTTATGTAAAGGTCGGTTTACAAAAACCGACCTTTACTGTTGTTTTTACTTAAAATACTTAACCATAGACTTGAACATCTTGATGTCATAATCGCCCACTACGTTGCGATAGAGATCCTTGCCTACGCGCTCGGAGTGTCCCATCTTACCGAATACACGTCCGTCGGGAGAGGTAATACCCTCAACCGCAAGAGTTGATCCGTTGGGATTATACTGAACGTCGTAGGTAGCATTACCGCACTCGTCAACGTACTGAGTTGCGATCTGACCGTTCTCGATAAGTCTCTTGATAGTCGCCTCGTCTGCAAGGAACTTACCTTCTCCGTGGGAGATCGGAACGTTATAGACTTCGCCGGGCTTCGTAAGCGAGAGCCAGGGAGACATATTTGATGCGATCCTTGTTCTTACGATCTTAGACTGGTGGCGAGCTATATTGTTGAAGGTAAGGGTGGGGCAGGTCTCATCGGTATCTATTATCTTACCGAAGGGAACAAGACCGAGCTTAACAAGAGCCTGGAATCCGTTACAAATACCGCACATAAGTCCGTCACGCTTGTCAAGAAGCTCGGTTACTGCCGCCTTGACAGCCTCGCCTCTGAAGAAAGCGGTAATAAACTTGCCCGAGCCGTCGGGCTCATCTCCACCGGAGAAGCCTCCGGGAACGAAGATTGCCTGTGAGGTGGCGATCTTCTCTGCGAAGGTCTCCGCACTTCTCTTAATGCCCTCAGCAGAGAGGTTATTTATTACAAATATTTCGGGAGTTGCACCCGCATCGGCTACCGCCTTTGCAGAGTCGTATTCACAGTTGGTGCCGGGGAATACGGGGATAAGAACCTTGGGCTTTGCAACCTTAACGGAAGGAGCACTCCAGGACTTAGCTTCAAAGCTTACGTTCTCAATCTTATCAGTGGGAGATGCAACGTTGCAGGGATAGATCTTCTCAAGCTTATCCTCGTAAAGATCTACGATCTCCTTTGCGCAAAGCTTTTCATCACCAAGCACGAAGCTCTTTTCCTCGGTAACTGTACCGATCATACTGCCAAGCTTTTCATCAGCTCCTACCTCGAGAAGGAAGGAACCGTAATTATATGCAAAGAGATCTGCAAAATTGACCGAGGGAGCAAATTCAAAGCCGAATCCGTTACCGATAGCCATTTTAAGAACAGCTTCGGCAATACCGCCTACGGTAGGAGTGTAAGCTGAGAATACTCTGCCTTCTCTCATAAGTCCGTTTACGGTATCGTAAAGATCGGTAAGAGATTTTGTTACGGGAAGGCCGTCCTTATCATACTCGGGAGCAAGGAGAACCAGCTTGTTACCTGCCTTCTTGAACTCGGGAGAAATAGCGTTATCCGCTCTGTCGGTGGTTACAGCGAAGGAAATGAGAGTGGGGGGAACGTCCAACTTCTCGAAGGATCCGGACATAGAATCCTTACCGCCGATAGCGGCAATACCGAGCTCCATCTGTGCCTTATACGCACCAAGGAGTGCGGCAAGAGGCTTACCCCATCTCTTGGGATCCTTCATAGGCTTCTCAAAGTATTCCTGGAAGGTGAGATAAACGTCCTCAAACTTAGCACCTGTCGCAACAAGCTTGGATGCCGACTCAACTACTGCAAGATATGCTCCGTGGTAGGGAGAGCATGAGGATATATCGGGGTTGTATCCCCAAGACATATAAGAAGCAAGATCGGTATGGCCCTTTTCTACGGAGACCTTCTGTACCATTGCCTGAATAGGCGTTCTCTGATACTTTCCTCCGAAGGGCATAAGAACCGTGCCCGCACCGATGGTGGAGTCAAATCTTTCGGAAAGACCGCGCTTGGAGCAGGTGTTGAGTCCCTGAGCAACGCTCTTCATACCCTCGGCAAAGGATGCGGGAGCCGCCTTTTTATAATCCTTGATCTTAGGTGTTTCAACAGTTATATGCTTCTCGGCACCGTTGGAATTAAGGAACTCACGGCTGATGTCAACTATGGTCTTCTTATTCCACTTCATGGTGAGCCTGGGATCAGCCTTAACCTTAGCTACTACGGTTGCCTCAAGGTTCTCGGTAGCGGCAAGATCGAGGAATTTCTTCTTATTCTTCGACTCAATAACAACAGCCATTCTCTCCTGAGACTCACTTATTGCAAGCTCGGTACCGTCAAGGCCCTCGTACTTCTTGGGAACTGCATTCAGATCAATATCAAGACCGTCTGCAAGCTCACCGATAGCAACCGAAACACCGCCCGCACCGAAGTCGTTACATCTCTTGATCATAGAAGAGACCTCGGGGTTACGGAAGAGTCTCTGAAGCTTTCTTTCCTCGGGAGCATTTCCCTTCTGAACCTCTGCACCGCAGTTTTCAAGCGATTTGAGATTATGAGACTTGGAGGAGCCGGTCGCACCGCCGCATCCGTCACGTCCGGTTCTGCCACCGAGAAGGATGACAAGATCACCGGGAGCGGGTACCTCACGGCGTACGTTCTTTGCGGGAGCTGCTGCAATTACAGCACCGACCTCCATATGCTTTGCAGCATAACCGTCGTGGTATATTTCATCAACAATACCGGTTGCAAGACCGATCTGGTTACCGTAAGAAGAATATCCTGCTGCCGCAGTTGTAACGATCTTACGCTGAGGAAGCTTACCCTCAAGCGTCTCGGAAAGAGGCTTTGTAGGATCGGCAGCTCCGGTAAGACGCATAGCACCGTAAACGTAGGAGCGTCCGGAGAGGGGATCTCGGATAGCACCGCCGATACAGGTTGCGGCACCGCCGAAGGGCTCAATCTCGGTAGGATGGTTATGAGTCTCGTTCTTGAAGAGAAGAAGCCAAGGCTCCTTTACTCCGTCAACGTCAACGGTGATCTTAACCGTGCAGGCGTTGATCTCCTCGGACTCGTCAAGTCCGTCAAGCTTACCCATTTTCTTAAGGCACTTTGCGGCAATAGTACCGATGTCCATAAGATTGATGGGCTTTTTTCTTTCAATAAAGCTTCTGGACTTAATGTAATCGTTAAAGGCATCTTCGATAAGCTTGTCCTCGAAGGATACCTTGTCAACAGTTGTAAGGAAGGTGGTATGACGGCAATGGTCAGACCAATAGGTGTCGATCATCTTGATCTCGGTAATGGTAGGATCACGTTCCTCGGTCTTAAAGTACTCCTGGCAGAACTTTATGTCGTCAAGATCCATTGCAAGTCCCATTTCGTTAAGAAGATCAGAAAGACCTGCCTCATCGAGCTTGATAAAGCCCTTGAGTGTCTTTACGGAAGTGGGAACCTCATACTCTGTACGAAGGGTGTCCTTAAGAGCAAGAGATGCTTCTCTTGCCTCCACGGGGTTGATAACGTGCTTTTTGATCCTGGCAACCTCATCCTGGGAGATCTTGCCATAAAGCATATATACCTTAGCACTCATAACGGTGGGCTTGTCACCGTGAGAAATGAGCTGAATACACTGTGCCGCAGAGTCTGCTCTCTGATCAAACTGACCGGGCAGATACTCAGTAGCAAATACCACCGCTCCGTCGTTCTCAACCTGACGGAAAACGTTATCAAGCTGAGGCTCGGAGAATACCGTACCGACAGCATACTCAAAAAGCTCCTCGGTAATATTCTCAGCATCGTAGCGGTTAATAAGTCTTACCTTCTCTACGGAATTAATGCCGAGGAAGGTGCGAATCTCGGAAAGAAGAGCTCTCGCCTCATTGTCAAGCCCTATCTTCTTTTCAACGTAAATGCGATAAACCATGTAAATATCTCCTCTTATACGTTTTGTTTTGCTTTAAGGGCGCGAGCGCCGATATCTTTTCTGAAGAATGCACTTGCAAATGATACGCCCGAAACCTTTTTATACGCTGCCTCGATAGCCTCGGAAAGATTGTCGGCAACAGCGGTAACACCGAGAACTCTTCCGCCGGCGGTAAGAAGTCTCTCACCGTCAAGCTTTGCTCCCGCCACGTAAACATTGTCATAAACCTCGGGTGCAATAGTGATCTCGAAACCGCTTTCGTACTTCTCGGGATATCCCTTAGAAGCCATAATTACGCAGCAAGCACTCTTATTTGCAAACTTGACTTCACATTTATCGAGGTTTTGAGAGGCGGTAGCCATCATTACCTCAAGAAGGTCGGTCTCAAGAAGAGGAAGCACTACCTGAGTTTCGGGATCACCGAAGCGACAGTTGTACTCGATGACCTTGGGGCCGTCCTTTGTAAGCATCAGACCGAAGTACAGACAGCCTCTGAACTCTCTATCTTCCTTATTCATTGCATCGACAGTAGGAAGGAAGATGGTTTTCATACATTCCTCGGCAACGTCCTGTGTGTAATAGGGGTTGGGAGCAACAGTACCCATTCCTCCGGTGTTAAGTCCCCGGTCGTTATCCAAAGCCCTCTTGTGATCCATGGAGGAAACCATAGGAACGAGAGTCTTTCCGTCTGTGAAGGCAAGCACCGATACCTCAGGGCCCTCGAGGAACTCTTCGACAACGATTCTGTTGCCCGATGCACCGAACTTCTTGTCCTGCATTATGGACTTAACGGCATCGATTGCCTCTTCCCTCTCGGTTGCGATAATAACGCCCTTACCGAGAGCAAGGCCGTCCGCCTTTACTACTGTGGGGATAGGACAGCTCTTCACATACTCAAGAGCCGCCTCGGCATCCTCAAACACTTCGTAGGTTGCGGTGGGAATACCGTACTTCTTCATAAGATTCTTGGAGAATACCTTACTGCCCTCGATTATTGCGGCGTTTGCCTTTGGTCCGAATGCGGGAATGCCGACCTTTTCAAGAGCATCAACACAGCCGAGAACAAGGGGATCGTCGGGTGCAACGACCGCAAAGTCGATCTTGTTTTCTACTGCGAACTCAACTATTTTATCAATTTCCTTAGCACCTATATTAACGAGGGTGGCATCCTTTGCCATACCGCCGTTACCGGGCAAGGCGAAAATTTCTTCAACCTTTTTATTTTCCTTAAGCTTCTTAATGATGGCATGCTCTCTGCCGCCACCACCGACAACCATTAATTTCATAAAAACAGCCTTTCATATTTTTTCTTACCGTTTTAGCGGTATATCGAATTTTTTACCAAAACAGATATGCAAATTCGATATATTTCCCGAGAATCTCTCAGGAAACGATGATTGCCGTTGGCAATCAATGGTGGAACAAACGCATTCCGGTAAATGCCATAGACATACCGTAGCCGTTAGCACATTCAATGACGAGGTCGTCACGGATCGAGCCGCCGGGCTCGGCAATATATTTTACGCCGGACTTCTTCGCACGCTCGATGTTATCGCTGAAGGGGAAGAATGCATCCGAGCCAAGAGCTACACCGTCGATAGTATCGAGGTAGGCTCTCTGCTCCTCCTTGGTAAAGGGCTCGGGACGCTCGGTGAAGTACTTCTGCCAATTGCCCTCTGCACAAACGTCCTCTTCGTTCTGGTTAATGTAGCCGTCGATAACGTTATCTCTGTCAGGTCTGCCGAGAGTGGGCTTGAAAGGAAGGTCAAGAACCTTATCAGCCTGACGGAGGAACCAAGTATCCGCTTTGCCGCCTGCAAGTCTTGTGCAGTGAACTCTGGACTGCTGACCTGCTCCTACACCGATTGCCTGACCGTCTATCGCATAACAAACAGAGTTGGACTGGGTATACTTAAGGGTGATAAGTGCTACGATAAGATCACGGATAGCCGACTCGGGCATATCCTTATTTTCGGTAACGATATTGGTGAGAAGCTCACGGTTTATCTCAAAGTTATTTCTTCCCTGCTCGAAGGTGATACCGAATACCTGCTTTCTCTCAACCTCAGCGGGGATAAAATCGGGATCTATTTTAACGATATTGTAGCCGCCCTTTCTCTTGCCCTTGAGTATTTCAAGAGCCTCGGGCTCGTAGCCGGGAGCAATGATACCGTCGGAAACCTCTCTTGCAAGCATCTTAGCGGTGGTAACGTCGCAGACGTCGGAAAGAGCCACCCAGTCGCCAAAGGAGCACATTCTGTCAGTACCTCTCGCTCTTGCATATGCACAGGCAAGAAGAGAATCGTCAAGTCCCTCGATATCGTCAACGAAGCAGGCTCTCTTAGGCTTGTCCGACAGTGGAATACCTACTGCGGCGGAGGTGGGAGAAACATGCTTGAAGGAGGTCACGGCGGGAAGTCCGAGAGCCACCTTAAGCTCTTTGACGAGCTGCCAGGAGTTAAAAGCATCAAGGAAGTTTATGTATCCGGGTCTGCCGTTAAGAATTTCGATAGGAAGCTCGCTTCCGTCGTGCATATAAATTTTAGCCGGCTTCTGGTTAGGGTTACAGCCGTATTTAAGCTCAAATTCTTTCATTCTTGTTACCTCACACATTCTTATTTACTATTCTTGTATCCGCCTCGCCTGTTACGAGGTCGATATATCTTACGAAGAGCGAAACCTTGTTGTCCTTATTGAGATTATTCCAGATAAGGTCGGTAAGCTCGTCGATAGACACATCGGGGAGAGTGAGAGTCTTGGGCTCACCCTCAAAGGACGGAAGAGGATTGCCCTCGCCATTGTAGGTATGAATGAACTTTGCAACGCCTGCTTTGGGATTAGAGTAAGCATAGGTGAATCTCTCACAGGAGGAATCATCGCCCTCAGCGGATTTGAGAATGGACATTGCAAAGTTCATTCCCTCCTCCTCGCGGCGGATAATTCCCGAGATACGGGGGGTGAAATTAGGCTTGTCATCCTCAAACTCACGGGTTCTGAGTGCCTGCTCGAAGGTCATCTGCTTGTCCATAAGATCATAAATAGTATCGGTCTGATCACCGTTGGTAACGATAGTCTTGTTACCGAGAACTCTTACGGGATAGTAGATTATCAGGTGGGGATCGGTCATCTTGGACTCGTCGAATGCCTTGGTTCGCATAGCCTCGCCCTCGAGAACGAACACTCTGTTACGGCTGTTCTCACTTCTGCCCATAATAAAGTAAGCTGTAACAGCCTTCTTGCCGTCTGCCGACTTACCGATAATAATACCTCTGCCGTGATAGGCAAGAGAGTTAAGCTCGTCTTTTATAGTTGAAATTTTCATTTCTTACTCCTTGTCAATATAAACCTTATTGTCTTTCACGCTGACCTTACCGTCAGAGAAGAGCTGTACCGCCTTGGGAAGTATCTTCCACTCCGCCTCTTCCATAATTCTTCTCTGAAGAGTTTCGGGAGTGTCGTCCTCCTTTACCTCAACAGCCTTTTGCAGAACTATGGGGCCCGCATCGCACTCGGGAGTAACGATATGTACGGTAGCACCCGATACCTTCACGCCCTTTTCAAGAGCTGCCTCGTGAACGTGGAGACCGTAAAAGCCCTTACCGCAGAATGAAGGGATAAGAGCGGGGTGAACATTGAGTATCCTGTTGGGATACGCCTCGTAAACCTGCTCGTCGATTATTGTTAAGAAGCCTGCAAGAACTACAAGCTCGATGCCGGATCCACGAAGCTCATCCACAAGAGCCTTGGAATAATCGGCAATAGTAGCGTAATCACGCCTTGCAAGAACCTTGGATGCAATGTTATTGTTTGCCGCACGCTCGAGTGCGTAAACACCGGGCTTTGAAGCTATGACGAGGGTTATCTTACCCGCACCGAGCTCGCCTCTTTTCTCAGCGTCAATAAGCGCTTGAAGATTGGTGCCTCCGCCCGAGACAAGCACTCCTATCTTTACTTCTTTTTTATTCATTATTCTAGCACAACTCCGTCGTCGCTCTCGATTATCTTACCGAGAACGTAAGCGTCCTCACCGCAAGCCTTAAGTATTTCAATAGCAGCATCAACGTCCTCGGGAGAAACCACCACGCTCATACCTACGCCCATGTTAAAGGTGTTATACATATCTCTTTCCGGAATATTGCCTACCTCGGCAATAAGCTTGAAGATGGGGAGAACCTTTACGTCTGCCTTCTTGATCTGTGCGCCAAGTCCCTTGGGAATAGAACGGGGAATGTTCTCGTAGAAGCCGCCGCCGGTGATATGGGAAATGCCCTTGACAGCCACCTTCTCAAGAAGAGCGAGGATAGACTTAACGTAAATTCTGGTGGGGGTAAGAAGAGTCTCACCTATTGTCTTGCCACCGAGCTTATCGTTCGAAACGTAAAGATCGGGGTTATTATTAACAATATCAAACACCTTACGGCAAAGAGAGAAGCCGTTGGAGTGAATACCTGTTGAGGGAAGAGCGATGATAACGTCGCCCGCCTTCATGGTCTTATTATCGATTATCTTCTTTTTATCAACGATACCTACTGCAAAGCCTGCGAGGTCATAGTCCTCTACGGGCATAAGTCCGGGATGCTCTGCGGTCTCACCTCCAATGAGAGCGGCACCCGACTGAACACAGCCCTCGGCAACACCCGAAACGATAGCAGCTATCTTCTCGGGAACATTCTTACCGCAAGCGATATAGTCGAGGAAGAAGAGGGGCTTTGCACCGCAGCAGATAATGTCGTTCACGCACATTGCAACGGCATCAATACCGATAGTATCGTGCTTGTCCATAAGTATTGCGAGCTTGACCTTGGTGCCGCATCCGTCGGTTCCCGAAACAAGAACCGGCTCCTCCATTCCCATAGGAAGACCGAAGCAACCGCCGAAGCCTCCTACGTCATCAAGACAACCCTCGTTGCGGGTACGGGCGATGTGCGCCTTCATAAGCTCTACGGCCTTGTAGCCTGCGGTGATGTCAACGCCCGCAGCAGCGTAGCTTTCAGATCTGGAGTTCTTCACTTTTATTTCTCACTTTCTTTTTTATTCTCGGAAATTTTATTATCATATTTATTTTCATAAACCTTAGGGATCTCGGTGGGATAGTTACCGTCGAAGCAGGCAGTACAGAAGCCCTTTGCCTCCGAATCCTTGCAAATCTTGGTAACGTCCTCAAGCCTGAGATATCCAAGGGAGTTAGCACCCGTGATTCTGGTTATTTCCTCAACCGTATGGTTGCAGGCGATGAGTGCATCCTTGGAATCAATATCCGTTCCGTAATAGCAGGGATTGATAAAGGCGGGGGAGGAGGAGCGAAGATGTACCTCCAGGGCTCCCGCGCTCTTAAGGAGCTTAACAAGCTTAGCGCAGGTGGTGCCTCTTACTATGGAGTCATCAACGAGGACTACTCTCTTACCGCTGACGGTATCCCTGATAGGATTCAGCTTTATCTTGACCTTATCCTCCCTGACGTCCTGGCCGGGAGCTATAAAGGTTCTTCCTATATACTTATTCTTGATGAGTCCTATGCCATAGGGGATGCCGGATTCCTGAGCGTAGCCTATCGCCGCGTCAAGTCCCGAGTCGGGAACGCCGACGACGATATCCGCCTCAACGGGATGCGCCTTAGCCAAAAGCTTACCCGCCCTGCGGCGAGCCTTGTGTACGGCGCAACCTGCTATGGTAGAGTCAGGTCTTGCGGTATAGATATATTCGAATATGCAGAGACTTTCCTTACACTCACCGCAGTGATCCTTAAGCGACCTTACCGAGTTGCCGGAGAAGATAATTATCTCACCGGGCTCAAGCTCCCTTATAAACGTTGCACCGACCGAGTCAAGAGCACAGCTCTCATCGGCAATAACGTATTTACCGTCCTCTCTTTGTCCATAACAAAGAGGATGCATTCCGTAACGGTCTCTGGCGGCTATCATTTTCCTCGGAGACATAAGAAGCAGGCAAAGTCCGCCGGACATCTTATTCATTGCTCGTGAAACCGCCTCTTCAATAGAAGCCGAATTTATACGCTCCTTGGTTATAAGACAGGATACGATCTCCGCATCAATAGTGGTATGGAAGATGTGTCCCTGAAGTTCAAGCTCACGCTTAAGCTCGGCGGCATTGGAAAGCTTGCCCGAGGTGGCGATCGCAAGTCTGCCCTTTACGTGGTTGACAACGACCGGCTCGGCATTAACTCTGTCCTTAGTGCCGAGAGTTCCGTATCTTACGTGGCCGATAGCCATCGTTCCTTGACCGAGCTTTGAAAGTGCCTGACTGTCAAAGACCTCGTCAACAAGTCCGGAGTCCTTGTAGGTTGAAAACACTCCGTCATCGTTGACGACTATTCCACAAGACTCCTGACCTCTGTGCTGAAGTGAAAACAGACCGTAATAAACGCTCTGGGCAACGCCGGTTTTTTCGTCGCCAATTATACCGAAAACTGCCATATAATCTACTCCGTTCCGTTCAAAGAATTATGCGTTGAATCTTTCCTCTATCTCACGATTCTTGGCAATTACCTTATCATGCCCTGCACTTCTTGCCTCGGCAAGCTTCGCAGTAAGAGAATCATCAGAGAGTGCGAGTATCTCGGCGGCGAGATGTGCCGCATTAGCCGCACCGTCAATTGCAACAGTGGCAACGGGTATGCCCGAGGGCATCTGCACAGTAGCAAGAAGTGCATCCATTCCACCGGTGTTCTTACAGGAGATCGGAATTCCGATAACGGGAAGTGTGGTATTTGCCGCCACAGCACCCGCAAGATGAGCCGCCATTCCCGCAGCGGCGATTATTACACCAAAGCCATTCGCTCTTGCCGAAGAAACAAAGGTTGCGGTCTCCTCGGGAGTTCTGTGTGCGGAATAAACGTGAACCTCAAACGGAATACCGTAATCACGAAGAACGGCTATCCCCTTCTCTACTATGGGAAGATCGCTGTCGCTTCCCATCAAAATCGCAACTTTTTTCATTTTAAAATCCTTTCTGCCATATTCGGCACGGCAAAAGCCGATGTTCTGAAAAATAAAAGGGCAGACCTCACCTCTACACCGATAAAAAACGGCTACGGTTGGTTCTGCCCAGACGGTCGGCAATATTTTGTTTTGCTCCCATGCGGTCAATTCCGCTTATCCGTCGGTCACAAAAACCTTAACCTTTATTATTTTATCATTAATTATAATAAAAGTCAATATAAAAGTTAAGTTAACCGACGAAAAATTTCGAGTTTTTTTCGCCTATGTTTTAATCATTTTCCACAAACGTGTGTTTATTCGCCCTCGGTAGGCTGTACGGACTCGGTATCAGAGTCCTCCATCGGCTCGGGCTTTCCAAAGAAGCTTATGAGGAACACCTCGTTTTTCTTTGCGGGAACAAGGATCCTTCCGCCGGTGATGGCAATATTCTCCGCGCGGTAAACCGTTCCCTCTCCTCTATCTCCTCCTCCGACGATCTTCATAACCGAGCAGGTGGTGAATTCAGAGCCCTTGAGAATGACCTCCACTCTTCCGGTATAATTTCTCGTTACGAGAAGCAGTGCTGCCTCTTTTTTATCGAAAGCGGCAAGAGAATACGCCTCTTTTCTGTAATCTCCCGTGGTCTCGGCAACATTACCGAGGCGGAAGAGCTTACCGAAGGCGGTCATAACACTGTAAGCCGCATAACGGCGGTGAGTGTCAAAATCATCAATCGAAAACAATCCGTTTTCTCCGGAATTAACATCGGAGGAAGAATAAAACATCATATCAGCGGAATTTTTCTGCGCAAGTATGAGTGCCGAGCAAAGCTCCGAGGGAAAATCCGCTCTTTTGGCTGCGGGTGTACCGCTTTTCTTCGCTGTATTATATTCACAGATGATGCTCCTTGTCTTCTTCAGCCCTGCCGCGTCAAGATAGGTACGTGCATACTTTATGTGCATGGCAAGCTCGTCGGGATTGGAGGTATAACAGCTCCACGTGAAGAAATCAAAGGGTATGTCGTTTTTGGACACGAACTGGAAAAACTGCTGCATAAAGGGTATGTACGTCTTCATTTCCTCGGTGGCGTCAAGTCGGTTGAGCGAATAAAATCCGCTTTGACCGTAGGCACCTATTTTTATCCTCGGGAATCTTTCCCTCAGCCTTGTGGCGGTTATTCTGTAAAGCTCAAAATATTCCTCACGTCCACCCGTAAAGCCTGCCGAGGAATCGGGAGCATTCCATATTTCCCAATACTTGATATTGAGCTTAAAGCCGTTTGCCCAGCCCTCATTATAATGCATTATTATATGCTCGCAGATGCACGCCCACTTCTCGGGATCGGAGGGGGCTTTATTAAACATTTTTTTAGCATAAGGCTCAACGCTTTCTCCCAGACGGTAGAGGATATCCGCACCGACACTCTTTATTGACGCAAGATATAGGTCGGTGGGAAGAAAATTATAGGATTCCTCAAGCTCGGGATCGGCATCAAAGTCGGGGAAAATGCAATGAACATTTATAAACTGATTGAATCCGTATTCGCCCTTAGTCGTCGAGGTTCTTACGAAAGGAATCGCCATCTCGGAAAATTCCTCGGACATATCATAAGGGAGATCGCAGCCGCCGGAGCGAGGACCGCCGTTAATAGAGTTTACGGGCTTGATCCTTCCGCATTTTTTGTCAAAATCTACCGTAATAACTCTGTTTAACATTCCAACTCCCCACCTTTCCGAAAGCCTTTGTAATTTTTTAGTTTTTCATGTTTACCTTAATATTTTATCAATTTGAGGGCAGTTTGTCAAGGGGATCGTCCGAAGATAAATTGGCTTTTCGGTTAATTTACCCACCGCTTTTTCTCTTTTTGGACACAAAAGTTAAAGGAGGGCATTTTTTCGCAGTCCAGATTGTATAAATTGCGGTTTTTTCAAAAAAAAAATATTTTTTTCAAAAAAATCTGTACAAGCTCATTTTTTTGTGATAGAATATAAAAGGAATTTTTTTCGCTTTGCGAGAAAGGATGTAAAATATGAAAAAGCTTTATGAAGGAAAGACCAAGGACGTATACCAGCTTGAGAACGGAAACGTGCTCCTCAAGTTCAAGGACGACTGTACCGGTAAGGACGGAGTGTTCGATCCCGGCGAAAACACCGTTGGACTCACCATCGAGGGTATTGGCAAGGCAAACCTTCAGACCTCCGTTTACTATTTTGAGCTCTGCAAGAAGGCGGGTATCAAGACCCACTATGTAACCGCAGACGTTGAGAACGCTACTATGGAGGTTCTCCGTGCAGACAATTTCGGTAAGGCTCAGGGCGGTAACGGTCTTGAGGTAATCTGCCGTCTCGTTGCAACAGGCTCC
>JAZRMT010000184.1:0-6926 GCA_045647805.1 Eubacteriales bacterium
GGAATATCTGTGACTTTATTTTCATAAGAGATTGACAAATCGCGAAAAATATCTTAAAATATATGGGTAGCCAATACCAACCTAAATAGAACTCGCCTAAGAGGCGAAAATCTGCGCTATTTCTCGAAAACTCGCTCACAAAGTCCGCACTTGACTGCGGCAAGACACGGGAAAATCCATCAAAAATTTATTCGCCGTACGGTGCGAAGCAGTTTTCAGCGTGCAAATTTTTTCATAGACAAACCAATTTTTTTGAGAAATATGCGGATATTTAAGAAAAAATCGGTGTAGTATAGGGGAAAATTTGCCGCTAAAAACCTTATGCGTTCGACTCCGCTACGGCTAGGCAAGAGTGAATAATCCGAACACGCTCTGTGCTCTTAATTTTCAGAGCTTTCGGCACTTTAGCCAATGCCAACCTAAAACGAACACGCCTAAAACGGAGAAAATCCGCGCTATTTTCTGAAAACGCACTTGAAAAGCCCGCGCTTTCCTTCATTCATTTTCAAAAAATATCATCAAATTTTCTCTGCTTTAGGTAAGAATTATTTTAAGAGAACGGATTTTTCGCGAGAAAAGCGGAAAAGGTGAAGTAATATACGGATATTGCAAGACTTTTTTGCGCATTATCACGAAAAATACGTCTCTTAAAACGTATTAGGTTTAGGTTGGAATTGGCTATCTCTTGCAAAGTCCACACTTGGCTGCGAGAGCCAAGCACCAAAATCAACTAAAAATAAAGGCACAGAGTTCTTCGAATTTTTAAGATAGCAAATTTCGCGGAGGGCAAGGCAAAAATTTGAGATAATATGCAGATATTATAAGAATTTTTACCGAAGCAATACGTAAAATTTGCATCTTCAAAACGAGTTTGGATAACTATTCTTGCCTAAATAAACGAAAGAGTGAACGCCGCCGCAAGCATCTTACGGCGGCGTTTAGTTAAAGAAATGTACGACGAATTAACCGAAGTTGATATAAAGAAAATGGAGGAGGAGATCTCCTACCGTAAGAATAAGCTTGCTCCCGAGCTCGGAGCAGAGCTCAGAAGAACAAGAGAGTTTGGAGATCTTTCCGAAAATGCCGAATACAAGGAAGCGAAAAGACTGAAAAGGAAGAATGAGAGCCGTATTCGCTATCTTGAAAATATGATAAGGACTGCCAAGGTCATTGAAATAAACAAGGCAGAGGACGAGGTAGGACTTTTTGACAGAGTTCTGATCTATAACGAGAAAATGGGTGCCGAGAAGGAAATACAGATCGTAACCACCCTGAGGCAGAATGCGCTTCTCGGTTACGTGAGCAAGGAGTCGCCCCTCGGTCAGACCATAATGGGTAAAAAGGTGGGCGAGCGGGTAGAGGTCATCGTCAGCCCCACAATGAGTTATTTTGTCCAGATCAGAAGGATCACCAAGGGCGAGGATAACGAGGAGCTTCCCATAAGCGGATTTTAATAAGGAGAAGTATGGATAATAATACCAAATATGTAGAGGGCTCGTCAGAGTCTAAAAGGACGAAAAAAAAGCCTGTAATTATTACTATTTTATCGGTTCTTGCCGTGGCACTGATCGTTGGCTTGATAATTATTCTCGTCCAGTGCTCTAAGGAAAAATACGAGTACCCGAACGAGGAAAAATACAGAATAGGTGATTTTGATCAGACTATAATTGTAAGCTCGGTAGATATTGAATGGATTGGCGGCAGTGTAGAGGTAGTTTTCGCAAGACAGGCTAATTTCTACTGTACCGAGGACTCCGAGGCGGTGCTTTCCGACGATGCCACCATGCGTACCTGGTTCGACGGAGAAACGCTGAGAATAAGACCTTGTGCTTCGGGAACCAAGCTTGAAAAGATCCCCGAAAAAGCTCTCACCGTGTACGTACCTGCCGAGAATCTCTTCTTTAACGATCTTCAGATAAGCACCGATTCCGCAAGTGTAAAGGTCGATCAGGTCGGAGCAAGCTTCTTTACGGTGAACACCGTATCGGGAAATATAACGGTAAACCAGGTTTCGGATTCCCGAGACGTCCGTATCAAGAGTGATTCGGGTAACGTAAGCTACACCCACGTTATCGGCAAGAGCGAGAGTACAGAAATTACTACCTCGGGCGGTAATATAACAATGAGCGAGGTTACAATTCCGGGAAGTCTTACCGCAACCTCTGCCACCGGTCATATCGAATTGACGCTTCCCGAGGAGTCAAGCTTTGTTCTTGATTATATGAGCAACACCGGAATAATCTCTAACGGAGGCTTTAACGGCATTGTTAAGGACGGAAAGTTTGTAGTTGGACAAGGTGGAGCAAATATAAGCCTTAAGAGCGATTCCGGAAACGTAATTCTCAAGAAACGCAAATAATTATTTACAAATAGGTGAGTTTATGGGCTCTAAATATTATTTTCCCGATGATCCTGTTTCGGTTCTTCCGCTGGCAGAATATTCTTCGGAGAGTGCGAAGGGGGCAATAGAGACACTTCTTTCTCCCTTAGACTTTATGGAGAAGATCAAGTCGGGAATGACAGTCATAATCAAGGCGAACCTCGTTTCGGCAATGAAGCCGGAGGAGGCGGCAACCACTCATCCGATACTTCTCGGAGGATTGGTCGATCTGCTGGTCGAGAGAGGTGCACAGGTTATTGTCGGAGACAGTCCGGGAGGACTTTATAATGCGGCATTCGTAGGCAGAGTTTATAACAAAACGGGTATGCGGGAGCTTGTTTCTCACGGTGCCCGTCTGAATGACGATTTTGGCGAGAAGGCTGCAAGCTTCCCCGAGGGCAAGGCATTACGTGATTTTACCTATACCTCATACTTAGATAAGGCGGATCTGATAATAAACTTCTGCAAGCTGAAAAGCCATGGAATGATGGGTATGTCCTGCGCGGCAAAGAATATGTTCGGTGCAATACCGGGCGTTATCAAGCCGGAGTATCATTTTCGCTTCCCAAAATACGAGGATTTTGCGGATATGATCGTCGATCTGGACGAATATTTTCATCCCGAAATATCCATTGCGGATGCGGTTATAGGAATGGAGGGTAACGGCCCTACTGCGGGTACTCCTAAGAAGATTGGTTGTCTTTTAGCCTCACATTCTCCTCATAATCTGGATATGGTTGCGGCAAAGATACTCGGCTTCGAGAGGGAGGAGCTGCCCATACTCGATGCCGCATACAAAAGAGGAATGACACCCGAAAGCTACGAAGGAATAAAGCTGTTCGGAACGGTCAGCGGCCTTGTTCTCGAGGATTTTGAGAGAGTTGTGGAAAAGCGTTCTCTTGAATTCTCCGGAAACGGTAAAAGCAGAGTGAAAAGGCTCTTTTCTCTCGTTGCCGCAGGGATTCTGAGAACCAGACCGCGTCTTGATAAGGGGCTTTGCGTCGGTTGCGGTGTATGCCGTGATATCTGCCCTGCCAAGGCGATAGTGATCAAGAAGAAAAAAGCCGTTATTGATAAGAAAAAATGCATTCGTTGCTTCTGCTGTCAGGAATTTTGTCCAAAGAGTGCAATGAAGGTAAAAAGAACGGCTATTGCAAATCTCTTCCACAGAGAAAAGAACAAAAACGATCTCGGGCGATAAGTGTCCGAGATCGTTTTTCATAAGATAGATATTATTTGTAAATAAGAAAAAAGCAACAAAATAAACTAAACAACTATAACGTCCATATCCGACGGTGTCAGAATCTCGTATCTGTACTTAGACTTGATTGCCTCAATCTGCCGGTATTTTGAAATAGGGGAAACGTGGTTGAATGCAAGTTTTTTTGCCAGCACTCTTGGCAGATACCCTTCGATATGCTCAACCCCGAAGTGTGCAAGCTCCAAGACGAAAAGATCGACGGGTATCATTGTGGGAATAACGGGGAAATCCCCGCTCGCAAGACCTTGTGAAAGATCGCCCGAAAAATACAGCCTTTTTCCCTCGCATTCAACGAGAATTCCGTATGCAGGTCTGCCTATGCTTGCCATATGCTGTGTGGGATAATATGATACTCGGATTTTTTCATCCGAAAAAACAACTCCCTCGGCGGCTGTTTTGAGCCTGATACGCTTTCTGTCAAGAGGCTTGGTAGTTAAGCTGACGAGGTTTTCCACCGTTTTGCTAACGTTTATCTCGGTAAAGAATACGTCAAGCTGTGAGTCGGCACATTCTCTTGACCAATTGAACAGATCGAGGAGCTGATAGATACCGCCTATATGATCGCCGTGAGCGTGGGTGGTGAATATAGCCTTTACTTTTGATGGCTCATAGCCCGCTTTCCTTATGCGGTTGCCGAGATCAACTCCTCCGTCAATAAGATATAGTGTACCGTCGGTTTCCAAAAGAATAGATGAGCAAGCCCTGTCAGCCGTAGCTATTCCGTGACCGGTTCCCAAAAAAGTTATTTTCATTTTATTACATCCAATCCAAGTAGTTTATATACCTATTATACCATCTCGGACGGAAACTGTCAACTAATTTTGGCATGTGCAGTTACGCAATTTCGCAGTTTGCTGATTTATTCTCAGTTGGCAGTCTGGTCGCTGTAAAGCTTTTCAGCGATTTGATCGAGCGCATCCTCGGTCATACCGTCATAGAAGTAATTATCGAAGCCGAGAAAATCTCTTTGTTGCTGAGCGTTAAAGCCGGCTAATACAATAAGCGTGTCTACGGATGAAACGTTGAGCTTTCCGTTTGATATCGGAATGAACTTATAGTCGTAGGGGTAGCTGCCCTTTGCAAAAAACGTTTCTTCAAAAATGACAGGGTTATTATCGCTGTCGGTAAAGACGTGGTCTTTTATACCTAATAGGGTAAGGTGAGCGAAGACACGATCACCCTCTGTGACAAACGCTCTGAGCTGCGGCTCGAAAACGTTACCCTCTCCTACGTAAAATCTTATAGGAACGTATATCTCCGTGCCGGGGGAAATAACGTTGTAATAATCCTTTACAACGCTGCATTTAACGATCATGGCGGCGTTGTGCTCTCTTCTGGTGTATAAGCCGTCAATCACCTCATCAACTTCAAGGATGACCAGTGCTTTATCCTCCCCCACCGGAAGATGTGTGTATAGCTTTTGAAGATTATCACCGTTTTCCTGATTGTCGGCATCCGTATTGGTGTCCTCGGAGCTGTCGTCGGAATTTCCGTTGTTTTCTTCCGCATTATCATTTTCCGAGGCGTCGTTGTTCTCTTCCTTCTCGCCGTCATTACAGCCGGTGAGAATAAAGCAGCTTAGAGAGAGAACGAGCAGTAACAAAAGTATTTTTTTAAGGTTGTTTCTTTCCATATTAATCCTTTTTTTTCACACGGCGGGTGACTTTGTCTAAAAAATGAATTATTTTTGGGGCATTCCAAAAGAAATAATCAAAAAGCATAGGAACGCGGTTTTAACGCCCCTATGCCTGTTTAACTATAAATACTTTACCAAGACTGTCAAGCAAAGCACCAGGGCTTAAGATTAGTGCAATTCGTCTTTGGTAACAGTATTATAACATATTATCATTTAATTGTCAATACCACATACCGGTTGTTGACTATTGATGACTGTAAAGCAGTTTTATTTCTTACTGTGCTTCAACAAGAATCTCGACAATTCCGCCCATGATATCATAAGTATCAATCTCGCCATCAACAGGGATGCGAACCTCTACGTTAATTTTATACAACAATGCCTGATTGCCGCTCTCTGTTTTTATAAGAGTTACGTCATTAATTTCATTGCTCCAATTTTCTTCATCGTAATTCTTGAGCATTTCCTTTAGATTATTTGCAACGATCTTATCCGCGGCGGTTTTGTCAATGGTTAACTTTTCGGTTATTCCGAAAGCACCGAGAGTATTTAAATCAAAGCACACGATTTCTCCATTACCGTTGACGGTAATACTCATACCGTCGTTAGTCTTACATCCTCCGATTTTTTTGTAATAGTCAACACTGTAAAACCGATATTTTTCACCTACGGTCATCGGTGTTATCTCTACCTCATAGTTCAGAAGAGTGATATAATTCTTGGCGAAGGCATCAGCGGAGGCTTTGCATTCATTTTCGTCGATATTAAATTCCGTTGTCAGACCTGCAAAAATAGCGAATGAGCATATTTCACCGGTTCTGCTGTCAATCTCAAATCGGCAGTTATCTCCCATGTACCTGTGTTTACTATACAAATTTGGAACTACAACGTTTGTTCCCAAATATTTACCGGTAAAGCTTTTTCCGTTGAAGGTAGCCCTTGCCTGAGCTGATGCGGAGGGATCTTTATGAGAATTACGCTTTTCCATGCTCCAAGGGGCGTATTCGGACCCTGTTACCTCCAGACCAATCAACGCATCGCTCTCGCTTACGGTGTAAGAAACGAGTGTGGTTGCGGCAGAGTCGGTGTCCGTATCGGTGTTTTCAGAGTTATTATCGTCATCGGTGTCCTCGGAGTCGTCGTCGGAATTTTCGTTGTTCTTATCGTCGTTTTTGCCTTTGTCATTTTCCGAGGTGTCGGCATTTTTGTCCTTGTCGGTGTCGTCATCGTCACTGTTGCTAATACAGCCCGCGAGAATAAAGCAGGTAAGGCAAAGAACGAGCAGTAACGTGAGTAGGTGTGTTAGTTTTTTCATATAAATCTCCTTTCTGTCGCCTGCTTGGTGACTTCATAAACATTTAAATAATTTTCGGTACGCCGTTTTCCTTTTGAGGCTTTTGGGGGTGACTAGCTTGATCAAATCGCTGTAACGCTAATAATTATTTACATATTACTATATTTTGCGGTTTATATCCATTCATCTACGCTAATAATCAGTGTCGCTTGCTCGGAATTTTTATTTTCATTAGAGACGGCGAAGAAACCGATTTTATATGTTCCCGGTTTTTTTATTTGCTGCGTGTTTATTCTGATGCAAACCTCGCTGTCAGGCTCAAGCGTTATATAATCACGGGATGTGTCTGTGCCGG
>JAZRMT010000185.1:0-7309 GCA_045647805.1 Eubacteriales bacterium
TGACCGATGTAATCGACGAAGTTTGCACCGTAGAATACGTTTGCGGGGTTAAGAAGGAAGTCGTAGGTCTTATAAGGAATTACTCCGAGACCGTCTGTAAGTGTAAACTCGTAGCCAACGCTGTTGGTAGAACCGATTACCGAATAATCGGCGATAGAAGCAAGGCTGTCTCCGTTGAGATAATAATTCTGATCGTATTCCTCCTCAAGAATGGGAGCATTATAGCCCTCGAATGTAACGACCGAAAGGTTTTTACAGTCGAAGAACGCTTTGTGACCGATTGCCTTAAGCTCGTAAGGAAGAACCACTTTGTTTACAGAGCTTCCCGCAAAGGACATATCGCTTAATCTTACGGTATTTTTTGCAACAGTCGCAGAATCAGAACCGCACCAGGTAATAAGCTCAAGACCGTCGGGAACAACTCTGTATATAGAGCCGTCAATGATCTTAATATTATCGTTAAGATCGTAGGTAAAGGTAAGCGTCTCAATAGTATTACCGTTGAACTCATCCTGTGCCATAGAGCTGAAGGACTCAAGATCGCAGAATGCGAAGGGGTTATCTCCTATATTGGTAAGATCTTTTCCGAGAATTGCAGAGAAGGGAGTGTAGCTTTCCTTAACGAAAGCAAGAGATCCTATATACTTGGCACAAGAAAGGTCTACGTCGGTAAGTGCGGTGTAAGCAAATGCATAGTCCCCAATGGAAACCGCAGCCTCCTCGCCGGTAATGGCGGAAAGAACAGGGCAGTAGGAGAATGCACCCTCTCCGATATCAACTCCTGCCGCAAGAATAACCTCGGATAATGTATCGCTCTCGCAGAACGCATATTTTCCGATAGTCGTTGCCGAAGAAAGGTTAAGCAGCGTAATTTCCGACTCGGTGAACGCATATTCACCAACCTTAACAATTTTATCAAGATTAATGGATGACAGGCTGTTACATCCCGCAAATGCATAATCGGATATATCGGTAAGCTCGGGATTAAGTATAACGCTTTCAAGATCTTTACAGTAAGCGAAAGCCTCAACTCCGATAAATTCAACAGAAGAAAGGTCTATCGACTTAAGCTTGGAAGAATAGTAGCGGAGTCTGTAATAGCCCTCATCGTCCATTGAGATGGTAGAGTAGTTCTCGTCGAAATACTCATAGTGAATATATCCGGAGAACGCGCTGTCACCAATAGATTTTACGCTTGAAAGATCAATGCTTTCAAGGCTGGTGTTGTTAAGGAACGCACCGTTTCCGATAACAGCACCCGGACCGAGCGTGACCGCCTTAAGTGCGGCTGCACCAAGGAATGCTCTGTCACCGATGGTTGCGTTATTACCGATTATGAGATCCGTCAGATCGGACTTGTAAACATAGTAATAAACACGCTCACCGGTACCCTCTAAATCGTAGTAAGGAGCGGGGGTAACGAGGTTGTTTTTATCAAGAGCGAACGCCTCAGTGCCGATAATTACGTTGTCGCCTATGCTAACCGACTTAAGACTGTTACAGTTCTTGAAGGCGCCTTCGCCAATCTTGAATTCTCCGTTTTTCTGAGGCAAGCCGCTCGGAATTTCAACCGAGGTAAGCTTGGTTCCGTAGAATGCGTATTTTCCAATCTCCTTAAGTCCGTCAAAGCTCATGTGAGAGATGAGCTGAGTATTCTCAAAGGCGTAATCTCCGATGTAAGTAAGCAATCCGAGATCGACCACGGTAAGAGCGGTACATTCCGCAAATGCGAATTTGCCTACCGAGGTGACAGAGGGAAGTGATACCTTTTCGATATTAACGTTACCTGAGAATGCACCGTTTGCGATAGATGTAACGGAAGGAAGATTGGGTGCAAATGTTCCATGTGTTGCGGGAGCCACGAGAAGAAGCGTCTTACCGTCTGCGGAAACAATATAAGGATGATTTCCCTCTGCGAAGGTCTTGTTGCCCTCCTCGACGTTAAATGTGGCAATCTTTGTTTTTGTAAATGCGTATTCCGAGATCAGCCCTACGTCCTTACCGATAGTAAAGCCTGTAAGAGAGGTACAGTTGTTGAATGCACCCTCGGGAATTACAGCTGCGTTGATCTTTGCCGAGGCAAGCTTTGTGCAGTCGGAGAAGGCATACTTTCCGAGCTTAATGAAGTCGGCAAGCACAGAAAGAGAGGTCATTGCCGTGTTGTTTGCAAATGCGTAAGCACCGACCGACTGGGTAGTTTCGGAAAGGATTACAGAGGTGATCTTTGTGTTGTTTGCAAATGCATAGTCGGCAATAGCAACCGCCTTTCCAAGCTTAAGCTCACCTTTGAGAGCACAGTGCTCAAATGCACTCTGGTTGATAAACTTGACGTGCTCGAGTCCTTCAATCGTCTCAAGAGCGGTACATCCGAAGAAAGCACCGTAATCAATAGTCTCAAGAGTTGAGGGGAGCTTGATGGATTTCAGAGCAGTGAGATTGGCAAATGCATATGCGCCTATCCTTTCGATGCCCTCGGGGATCTCTACTCTTGTGATACTCGTGTCTCCGATGTACCACATCTTCATGGACTCTTTGCTTTCGGGATCGTTTGCTATTTCCTCATCGGTCTTCAGAACATAGTCAAAGTTGGAGAATGCAAACTGTCCGATCTCCGTCACTGCAAGATCCCCCGGAATGCTTACTACGCCGTTACTACCCGCACCGTAATAATGAGTTATGGAGGGGCCTGTCAGAACGTAGGGGTCCTTTACCGTAATATCGATCGACTTTGAATAATAGGTACTCTTACCGTCCATAAGCACCTTGACGGTAATGGAGGAAAGACCTTCCGCAACCGCGGTGATCTTGCCGCTTGCATCCACCGTTACGATCTTATCGTTGCTTGACTCGAATACGACGGAGGTTGCAGCGGGGAAGTAAGCGTCAAGCTCGTAAAGAAGGGTTATCGACTCCGACGGATACATGGAGAGCGAATAATCGCCACCGAATTTCATCTCCGAGCCGGTAGTTCCGATTTCTCTGTCCTCAACGGCTAACTGGTGGAATGCTTTATTTACATAATATCCCGTAACGGTGAAGTTGTCTGTTACCGGCTTGTCGAACTTTTTGTATCCCGGCTCGTCCGTATTAAGAACGTGTACGTTCACATAGGCATCTATTATTTCGTCTCCAACCTTATATTTTGCGGAGATCAGAGCGTCACCGGGAGCAATACCAACGATCTTGTTACCAACGATCTCGACTACGTCCTTGGTGGTAGTAGTGTAGGAGATAAGCTCGCCCCACTCGCTGGAGGGGTAAACAACGGGAGAAAGGGTATATACCTCGTTGGGAGATATAGTTATGGTCTCTTCCTCGAAGAAGAAGTCTCTGTAATCGTCGGGAAGAGAGATCTCAAATGCCGAGATATTAAGTGCGTAGTCGTAGCATACGACAGAGAAGGAGATATCGTCGGATTTTTTGATTCCCTTTAACTTCATATCCTTGTTAGTCTCAAGGATCTCATCAAGACAGTCGGTAAGCTCGTATACTACGTAGCTGGTAGAATTGAAGTTAGAATATACGGGAGTATAATATTTATCAAATGAAGTGAAGGGGTAGGTTCCGTTGAAGCAGCCTACCTGAAGCGACATTGAATAATGGTTGTCGTAAACTGCGATCTTGGCGAACAGTCTGGTCTTCTTAGTGGTTCTGTCATATTCGGTATAGAACTCGCAGTCTGTGACGGTGGGTGCCTCAAAATCTGTTACGAGAGGGAAGGTAAACTCGTTGTTGAGGTTGGTATCTCCTCCGCCGTCACCGTAATCAAGGTAGCCCTTAAGCTTAACGGTGTATGCAGTATTGTTTTTAAGATTTTTTTCAATAGCACTGAATCCGATCTCGATATTCGCAGGGCTTATTGCTCCACCGTCACCGTATGCCTTTCTGATATCGTTTTCAACTCTGCTGAATACGACCTCACCCGTAGAATCCTCGGTTATAGTGATCTCGATCCGCTCTGCGCCTCTGAGCATACCCGCCCAAACGTAACGAAGCGAGTTGATAGAGCCGTCCTGATTGGATATAGAAATATACTTTCTGTCAGCGGCAATGGTTGCCTTAGACGGATCCTGAACAAAGTAGTATGAACCAAGATAACTTAAGTAGTCGCCGGTCGCGCCGCCGATAGGACGCGTAGCATAGGCATCTGCAAGATTCTTGTCCGCGGTGTCAATTGCGTTATCAAGCTCGTCCTTGTTGGTCTCGAAATAATCAAGGTCAAGAAGGGGAGCCACAGTCCAGTCACCGTAGAATGCAAGGTAGGGAACGTTGAGATCCACCGCCTCGCCCTGTGCATCGAGCATAACAAAGCCCTCGACGTACATACCGTTCTCAAAGGAATCGTCAAGATATTTCTTGTCCGCATCCGAAAGAGTTATGGTAAGAGTTACGGTCGCAGTGGAGTTTGCCGCAACCGATACGGTATTTCCGCTCTGAGATCCGCCGACAACTCTTGTAACGGCAATACTTGCGCCGTCGAGAGAATAAGCGGTCTCTGTAACGGTGGTTTCACCGTGGCTGGTCTTGGTATCGCTGACTCCCTCTGTAAGCACGTATGCAGAGATATCGTAGGTAAGAGCGGTGGAACCGAAGTTCTCAACCGAGAATACAAGCTTGTAAACACCGGTTTTGGAAGGATCGTCACCAAGCTCTATCTTGGATTTCTCCATAGGAGTAGAGAGATCGTAATTCTTGTTACCGTTTTCGTCTTCAACGAGATCATAGGTTAATATATAAGCCGTTGTTGCCTTGGTATTAGTGAGATTGACAAGACCTGCACCCTGCTTTCTTACAGCGTAGGGCAGACCGTTTTTATTAAGGATAATATCTGCCGTAGACATCATAAGTCTGTTAACCACGGCGGTTTTTGCAATAGGATCGTCCGCAATATCGGTGAAATAGGGACTCTCCATAACGTACTGACGGAGAATAGCCGAAACACCCGCAACGTTGGGACAAGCCATGGAAGTACCGGAGATTCTGTCATAGGACTGACCGGGAACGGAGGAAAGAATTGATCCGCCGTGAGCGGTTATCTCGGGCTTGATCTTAAGGTCGGGAGTTGGACCCCAGGACGAGAAGTCGGACATGAAGGGGCCGGAGGTCTGCGTACGGCTGATAGTGATAGTGCCGTTCTTAGCAGCAGCAAGGATCTCACCGTCGTCCTGTGAAATAGAGCAGGCGGGGATCTTGGATTCACCGACGTTCATCTTGATATCACCGGAAACGTTGTTGTAAATAATGATACCTGCGGCACCCATTTCCTCGGCAACGTTGACCTTCTCCTCGAAGGTGGTATAGCCTCTCTTGACGAGTACTATTTTACCCGCTACCTCTATTCCTGTATAATCGGCAGTTCTGCCCGCACCGGGAATAGTAACGTATTGAATATCAATCTTGTTAACGCCTGTACCAAGAAGCTCGTCAACAAAATCCTTCTCCTCAGAAACTCTGTCGGTGGATTCGTTGAAGTAAATTATGTTACCTTGATAAGAAAGGTAGGAGGTCTTTGCACCGTTGATCGATGCTACCGAAAGAGCGCCAAGATAAGTAGAAGGCGAGCCAACGGTTGCACTGTCGGGATTGGAAGTAAGACCGAGGTTACCGTTCTTTTCGGAGCCGTAGGTAGAGTTGAAGCTGTTCGACGCTGCAACTACAAGGCTGATGCCTCTTTCTCTGATCTCGTCATAAACACCGGAAATTGCTTCCGTGTCGGTCTGACGGCTGAATCCGCATCCGGTACCGATTGACATGTTGATTACGTCAACACCGAGAGCAACACAGTCCTCAAGTGCCGCGATAATTCTGGACGTTCTGGCAGTTGCTTCAACGTCGGAAAATATCTTCATTATAACTAACTGCGCATTGGGAGCAACACCTGTGATAACGTCGTCCTTACCTGCGATAACACCCGCAACGTGAGTTCCGTGGTTAGAGAGGAGAGGGAAAACGTCGGAGTCGCCGTCAGCGTAGTCGAAGCCGAAGGGAACCTTTTCGTTTATGTAAACGTCGGAGGCAGTAAGTCCGGACTGCATTTTTTCAGCCTCGGTGCCGTGAACAACGCCTGCTACCTCTTCAAAGGTAAGTGCGAGCTTGCTTCTGTCGGCAGTGAAGTTCTGAAGCGAAAAAGCAGAGTGGTAGTAGTCAAGTCCTGTATCAAGAACTGCGACAACAGTACCCGAGCCGTCATATCCAAACTCGGAGCTGTTGAATATACCCGTGTCATAAACGTTAACGTTGTTTTCAACAAGCTCGGTCTTGCACTGCTCGTATTCCTCGCCGATTATAACATTGGCATCGGAGCCGATAGCCCTGCATACCTTCTCAAACTCGGATGCGGTTACGGTTATCTCAAAGCCGGAAAGAACGGTGTCGTAGCTCTGTCCGAAGGTGTAATCAATACCCGCATCGTTAAGCTTTACCTCCAATGCATCAATTTCCGACTGAATACACTCTCTGACCGCATTTGCGTCGTCAGAAGTCAGATATTCGCTAAAGGGTAAGTCGGTGGTCGAATTATCGAATGCATCGAGTAGAGTCATCGTCGGCATCTTAATAATGAGCGAAAGCTCATCATCCGGCGAGACAGTATCGGGAAGCTTGAAGATCACGTTACTGTTGAGATGATTTTCGTAACCTGTTTCAAAATTCCCTTCGTAACGGTTTATTGACGGTGACGAGCCGTAATAAGTACCGTTGGTTGCTGATGACCCGACGCTGAAGAACACGGTAAGCACCGTGGTCAGTAGCACCATGGACATCATGGTTCGAAGTAGGATTTTTCTTTTCAACATTTCATTTGCCTTTCTCACTTTTTTGGCATTTAACGGATAAAGTCAAATACGCTTATTAATTTTAACATATATTTATTTAAAAAGCAAGTAAAGAAGCAATTATCTGTAAAATTAAAATGTAAAAAAACTATTAATAATACGAAAAAGGCGAAAAAATTGACTTTTTTGACTTGATTTTTTAACTTCTGCATGGTATCATATATGATGTATTACTTTAGATTTTTAGTCTCAAGAAGTACGAATAGAAACAAGGAGAAAAGAAATGAACAAATTGAAGAAAGTATTGGTACTCCTTATTGCGGTATTGATGCTTACCTCTGTCGCGGTTCTTTCCATGTCTTCCTGCGAGAAGAAGGATGACAGTGACGGATCGGACGACAGCAGCAATACCGACACAGATAACACCGGTGGCAATACGGACGGTAATGCAGGAGGCAATACCGGCGGCAATAACGGCGGCAATACCGGTGGAAATAACAGCGGCAACACCGGCGATAACACCGGCGGCAGCACCG
>JAZRMT010000186.1:0-3382 GCA_045647805.1 Eubacteriales bacterium
TGACCTTCCAGATCGACACCTTCATCTCCGGTCCCACCTTCGGATGCCGTTGGGAGAAGGGCGTTGCTATCAAGAAGGACGGCTGTGAGAGTTACACCGATTATCTTAAACGCGATATTGTTGAACTTGGTTTTTGATTGATTTTGCTTAAGGAGCCGCATTTGCGGCTCCTTAAGCAGAAAGGATAATTTTCATGAAAAAAAAGTTTCTTTCTGATGATTTGGGTTTCGGCTCATTTTCCTTTACTCCCTTTGTCAGCTTGGTTGATAGGGAGCTTTTTTTGACCTATGAATGTAATATTGTAAATAACAATTTGCATTTATGGGCAAAAAGCGATGATGTTTCGGATGATATATACATAAGAAAAAACGAAAATGGATATACTGCCAGACGCCTTGTGCGTAACTTGTCGTCATCCACTCTTAAACTTCGAGAGATTGGTATCCGCATCGAGGGCGTTGATCTCGGCGGAGTGCCTAAAAATGATTATTACTATCATCTTGAAAATCCGCGTCTCTTTGACAAAATGATACTCAAGGTGGACTCTAAGCGTACTGCCGATGCGAGTGCTGAGAGTGAGTACGACGAGGTCGCGGGAAACAAGTGGTGCGATCCCGGTGTTGTAGTTGACAGAGTGGGAACCTGCCCTTATCAGCCGTTCCCGGCTATCCTGTTTTCTAATCTTGATACTAAGTTTGGTCTTGTCCACGGAACTCTTTCTCAGGACGTTTTCTATCACTCTTATCTTCCTTCTCATAAGGACGGTTTGCTGGATTTTGATATTTATTCGTCATTTAAAGATATAGAGTACCGTGAATTTAAGAGCGAAGAAACATTAATGGATATGTGGTATCTCGGTGTCTGTGAGGAGTCTGATAATCTCGAGCATATTTTCGACGGTTATACAGCCGAACTAAGAAAGGTTCTTCCTGCAAATTACGGAGCATCCGATATCAATAGAGATAACCTTGTATGGGGTACCTGGAACGACGGTATCTCGAGAAAGGTCAACGAGCAGCTTGTTCTCGAAGAAGGCGAGGCTCTTGTGAAGTACTTCCCAAAGGTCAGGTGGCTTCAGCTAGACGACGGTTACTGTGCGTTTGAGTCGGAAACAGGCTTCAAGGCTCACGGTCTTGGTGTTCCGTATGAGGGCGATGACGGTGTTGACCGGGTTAAATTCCCACACGGATTAAGATATCTTTCTGACAAGATAAGGGAAATGGGGCTCCGTCCCGCAATCTGGATCGGCGGATGCTGCCCGAAGGATACGAAGATTTCCCGTGATCGTCCCGACCTTATGTGTGACTTCAAATTCAGAAGCGGCAGATATGACATTCTTGACGTCAGTAACCCCGATGCCCGCAGCTATATGACCGATGCGCTTGACATAATGCTCTACGATTGGGGCTTTGAGGGAGTAAAGCATGATTTCTGGTCCTATGCCTTTGAGGTCAGCGAGGATATGCTCTCACGCAAGGATAAATCCGGCTACGAGTACCGTGACTGGTGGTGCAAGGAAATAAGAAAGAGGCTGCCCGGTGACGCTTACTTCCAGACGGGTTGTGACATCGTAATGGCGAACCCCTTTCTTGGAAAATATTTCACTAACTATCGCTACGGTATTGATATCGGTGCCGGCGTTTGGAATAACTTCAAGACTAACTACCTCTGGTGCATTGCCTGCCTTGCAACTCATACGGGCGATCTCTTTGTTCCCAACAGTGATGCGGTTGGCATGTTCCCGGGACTGTCGGACGTTGATGCCGCCTTTGCCACGAACTTCCTGATCATTACAAGAACCATGGTAGAGCTTGCGGGAAAATACAGTAAAGTCGACTGCAATGATACTCGCTTTAAAATGGTAAGGAAGGCAACCTGCCACATAAATAACGGACAGGACGTGTATTTTGCCGATTATGATTACAGAAAAGACGGAGGTCTCCCCGAGATCATCTACCTTAAAACACCTCACTTCTCGAATGAGGTAACCGAATTCGCTCCCCTGCGTACAGTAGCTGTATTCAACATTTCGGATGATGATGGACAAAAGAGAGTAGTCACAGCCAAGGGGCTTGATCTCCCCGAAGGTGAATATATCCTCACCGACGTATGGACGGGCGAAAAAATTGTTCTTACCGATAGCGTAGAGCTTATCCTTGACGCCCATGGTTCAAGACTTTTCTCGCTGAACAAAAAGGATACTGCCATCCTCCTTGATTCAAATGTCGAGCTTGAGGATATGGCTTTCTCCGACGGCGTTCTTGAAGCCAACCTTACCTACCCCTATGAATGTGAGCTGACACTATTACAGAGACCTATCTCTGCCGCATTCTGCGGTGAGATCTTGGACTTTGCTTGGGACGGTAAAGTGATGAAGTTTACCGCAAAAAGTAAAGGAAAGCTTACAATTAACCTGTGAAATAACATAAAAAGGAGATAATACAATGATTTTTGATCATAGCTTCCCCCGCGAAGTAAAACACGTTCAAGAAAACAATATACCCCTCGTGATCTGTGGCGGTACCGTTGAGTACCATGGCCCCCATTGCTCCTACGGCTGCGACACTCTCGTTGCTGAGGGACTTATTAAGAAGCTTTCAGAGACTAAGGAACTTATGATAGCTCCTACGATTTCTTACTCTCCCTCCAGCTATGCGGTTGGCGATTCTAAGAGCGGCACCGTTCACGTTAAGGAGAAGGCATTTGAGGATTACGTTTACTACGTATTCATGTCTCTTCTTGAAGCGGGCTTCCGTAACATTTACGTTGTAATTCACCATCAGTTTGAGCAGGAATCCGAGATGCCCATGACTCTCTGCTACCGTATGGCGGCAAAGAGAGCTACCATGGAGTATCTTGAAAAGACTCTCGGTCAAGGCTGGTGGGGCAGCGAGTCCTACGCTAACTACTATGAGGAGCTCGAGGGGGCAAATAACCCCTTCGGTTGGATAAAGGTTATTCCCACAATGTCCACCGCAGTACAGAACGCTACCGGATATGACCATGCGGGCAAGTACGAGTGCTCCATCCTTATGGCACTTTATCCCGACTGCGTAAAGCTTGACCGCATCGATGACATCAAGCATTGGTTCACCGAGTCTGCAAGAGAAGCAAATGCCGAGCTTGGTAAGGTAATGGTAGAGAAATCTCTCGAATATCTTAACGAGGCTATAAAATAAATTAAAGTTTTAAAAAAGAGCAATTGCGAAAATGAAGTGAACCCAAAAGTTTAGACAAAAATTAAATATTAAGTTTGCTGTGAATGAGCTCGGTATTGAACTGGGCTCATTCCTTTTAGTTTAAGAGAGATTCTCTCGTTGTTGTAGTAATGTATGTATTCTTCTAACTTTTCAATGAATCCCCTAGGGGATTCGAATTTTTC
>JAZRMT010000187.1:0-7201 GCA_045647805.1 Eubacteriales bacterium
CCAAGTGCGGGAGTGATACCGGTGAAGTGGAACCAATCCGCACCCTCGAAGATAGCATCCCAATCAAAGTCCTCTCTGGAAGCCTTTGCGATAGCGGAATTAGCTCTGTCGTAGATGCAGACAGAACCTCTCTGAGAAGCACCCTTCTCGTTGAAGTAAATACCTACTCTGTCACCGCCGCGAACGATCCTCGTGGTGTCAACGCCGTATCTGCGAAGGGAGTTAACAGCAGCCTGACCGATAGCGTGTGCAGGAAGCTTGGTAACGTAAGCGGCATCCATGCCGTAGTTTGCAAGGGAAACGGCGACGTTAGCCTCACCGCCTCCGAAGGTGAATTCTACGTGGTCGCACTGAACGAATCTTTCGTAGTTATAGGGCTGAAGACGGAGCATAAGCTCACCGAATGTTACAACTTTCATTTCTAAAATCCTTCCAAAAGTTTAATTTTTTAGTTTCTAGCCGCATATATTGTAGCATAAGTGTACCCGAAAATCAAGTATATTAATGTTTTTTAGAAAAAATATTTTTAAAAAATTAAAGAGAAGCGAGGATAAAAGTCCGTCGCTTCCCGTGAATATTATTCGTTCTCGTTCTCCGAGGGAGTGCTTGAAAGCTCCTCGATGCAGGCACGGCAAACCACCTTGCCCTTAAAGTCAATGATTTCATCCGTACTGCCGCAAAAATGGCATGCGGGATGGTACTTCATAAGAAGGATCTTTTCTCCGTCCACATATATTTCAACGGGATCGTTATTGGCTATACCGAGCTTCTTTCTTATCTCTTTAGGGATAACTATACGGCCAAGCTCGTCAATGTTTCTTACAATTCCAGTGGATTTCATCAGTCTTTTCGTCTTTCCGGTAATCTTACCTGTCGTGGGGGTTGTTAATGCCTCTTTATCCTTGTTTTTCAAAGGATATGCATAATTCTAGCACATTTGATCGGTGATGTCAAGTGGTTTAAAGGTTAATTTTTAGTATAAAAACGTAGAAAAATCGGGCACTTTTAAGGTTGATTATGTAGAAGTCGGCTTTTTTTGAACAAATAAAGTTTAAATGTAAATAAAGTGAGGAAGAAAAATGCTTTTGACTAAGTCAGAGAAGAGGGCGTCGCTCGTCATATCGACGATCGGCGGAAGAATTGGAGAGGAAATAGAGAGGATCGCGCTTTCCAGACGGTCAGGACTGTCCGGAATCAAGGAAATATGCATAAGAGCCGAGGGACGCTCCTCGGTTGTGATTGGCGAGGAGAGAATACCTCTTTACAGTACGGTCACCAAGGCAGAGACAGAGAAGCTTATGAGCAGGCTTTGCGACGGAGCACTCTATGCGTACAGAGACAGTATTGCCTCGGGATATCTCACCCTTAAGGGAGGCGTGCGTGTGGGCATTTCCGGCTATGCAAAATATGAGTACAAGTCCTTTGTCGGCGTTTCGGATATCCGCTCTTTGCTTTTCAGAATTCCCGGACACGCCTGCGAGTTTGCAGAGCGGCTTTATGAAATCTTCTCCGAGGGGGTAGGCTCGGGGATGCTTATCTATTCGCCTCCCGGAGTTGGAAAGACCACCGCACTTCGCTCGCTTGCGAGCAGTCTTGGTACAGGGCGAAGTCCGTACCGTGTTGCGGTTATAGACGAGAGATGCGAGTTTGACGAGGAGGATTACGCAGATGCAGAGGTGGATATCCTCAAGGGATATAAAAGACGGCGTGGAATAGAAATAGCAACTCGAACCATGGCTCCCGAGATAATAATGATAGACGAGATAGGGGCGGACGATGCCGAGGGGATTGCCGCAGTGTCAAAGTGCGGAATTCCGCTTATTGCTACCGCTCATGCGGGAAGCTATGAGGAGCTTTTGATGAGAAGTGCGTTGTATACCCTTATAGGATCGGGCGTTTTCGACGTTTTCGTGGGGATATCTTATTCGGACGGCGAATACCGTCTGACGGTAAACCGAAGATGAGCTTGGTATTTAAGCTTTTCGGATTTGCTTTTTTGCTTTTCGGAGCACTGCTGGCAGGCAGGGCATATTCTGCTTTTTGCAAAAGAAGGACGGCTGAATGCGAAAGCTTTCTTTTTCTTATTCGTCATATTTCGGAGGAAGTTTCGCTGTTTTTGTCAACTCCCGAAAAATTTCTCGGGGGATATGAAGACGAGCTTCTTGAAAAATCCGGTTTTTTGCCGTCGGTAAGAGGTGGGGGCTGTATGTCCGACGCCTTTCTGGAGGCACGCAGAAGCCTTGCCGTTTCGGAGGACACAAAAAAACGGCTGGCAATCTTCTTTTCGGATTTTGGGAAGAGCTATAAGGACGGAGAAATCAAAAGGTGCGAAATGTTCTGCGAGGAGCTTGAAAAAACTCTTTCTTTCGAGAGGGAGGAGGAGCCAAAGCGGATAAAGCTCGGCTACACCTTGCTCTTCGCCTCGGCACTTGCCGTAATAATTTTACTTATTTAAAGGATGCTTGCAAATGGATCTTGAGCTGATTCTTAAGGTCGCAGGAATTGCGATGATAATAACGGTAGTATGCCAAATACTTTCGAAATCCGGAAAGGACGAGCATTCTATGCTTGTATCGCTGGTGGGTATGGTGGTCATTCTTATTCTGCTTGCTGAGCAGATAGGTACGCTTATCAATACTCTTAAGGGCGTGTTCGGTTTATGATACCGAAAATTATCGCCGTCGGGCTGATAGCCGCTTTTCTTGGAGCTATTCTTGCGGAAATGGGCTGTCGCACGAAAAAAATATTTATTACTTTATCGGTGATCATTATGATGCTGGCACTTGTGTCGGAGCTGGGGGTTATTTTCGGGGAAATCCTTTCGGTGAGTGAGGATGCGGGAGCCACGGAGGTCGTAAAATGCGCGCTTAAGATCGTTGGGCTCGGTTACGTCTTCGGGATAAGTGCCGAGGTGTGCGAGGAATTGGGAGAAAAGAGCATTTCCACTCTGCTCGTTTTGTTCGGGAGGATAGAGATGCTTTTGGTCACACTTCCATACGTTAAGGAGATGGTTGAAATGGGGACAAGACTTATACAGTGAAAAAAGTCCTTAAAATGTTAATAATTGTTTTCGTTTTCTCGCTTTTTTCAATCAATGCGGAAGCGAGCGAGGCAGATAATTACATAGAAAGGTTTGAATCGCTACTGCCCGAGGGATTTGGCGATATTCTGTCGGACGAGCCTGAATCGAGGGTTGGTCCCGAGGCACTTATTTATGAGATACGGGCAATAATTGAGGGTAAGCGGACTCTTGTGGGCGGCTTTTTTCTTTCGCTTGTCGGCTGTCTTCTTTTAATGGCACTCGCAGGGCTTTGCCCCGATAGAATGAAAGATGGGGCAGAGCGGGGAGTGTCGCTGATATCGGCACTTTTTATCGGGGGAGGATTGGTGTCTGTCTTTTTGGACACTTCGGAGGCACTTCTTTCGGTGAACTCATTTTTTTCGTCTTTAATACCTGTTTTGTCGGCAATAACTCTTGCGGGTGGCGGCGTGAAGAGCGCTGCTGTCGGTGCGGCGGGAATGAATACCGTTTTATCAATAGTAGGAGGCATATTTACTGCTACACTTTCTTCGGTTTGCGGCTTTTCCTTGGCTATGGGGCTTGCCGCCTCTACGGGAGGCGAGGGGGCGGGGAGCATTGGCAGATCGTCGAAAAACCTTTTTATGTGGATTTTTGGAATTGCTACGGCTCTGCTTATGGGAACACTTTCCTTGCAGACTTTGGTATCGGGAGTCTCCGACTGTGCTGCTATGCGAACGGCAAAATATATGGCTTCAAGCTCTATACCTATTGTGGGAGGAACGGTTTCGGCATCTCTTTCCACCCTTGCGTCGGGGCTTTCCTATGCTAAGGGAATTATAGGGGGAGCCTCTATATTTGTCATTTTGGTACTGCTTTTATCTCCGCTGTTGGTTTTGATCCTTTATCGCCTGGCACTTTCGGTATCGGTCTCTCTTGCGGAGCTTTTGGGAATAAAGGCAGCCGCAAATTGCTTCTCCTCATTCCGAGGGGCGGTTGATCTTGCGATAGCGGTATATGCTCTTTCTGCAATTTTGTATATATTTGAAATAATACTGTTTATAAAGAGCGGGGTGGCGGCACTGTGAAGGAATATATGCTTGGAATATTTGTTATTTCGCTTGTTTTCGGAGTGCTTGAGTGCCTTACTTATAAGCCGAGAGGCGGTATGGGAGAGCGGCTTGCCCTTGCTCTTCTTCTTGCTTATGCGGTGCTTTCGCCGCTTGAAGGTCTGTCCTTATCCGCAGGTGGCAGGTTTCCTATCCAGACACCGGATTTTTCAGATGAGTCGGCAGCTTACGAGCAGACGTCACAAATCGCCTTTGAAGAGGGAATAGCCAGGGCGGTATCCGAGGAGTTTTCGATAAAAGAGGAGTACGTAAAGGTAAGTGCCGAGGGCTTTTTATTTAAAGAAATGAAGGCAGAAAGAATACGTGTTACCCTTTCGGTAAAGGCGTTGGCGGCAGATCCCAAAAGGGTTGAGGCTTATATCAATAGCTACGGTATAGGAGAATGTGAGGTTTGCTATGAGATCGGATAAAAGTTTTAAGGAATTTATTTCGTCCGGGGCACCGCTTGCAAGGATCCTGCCCGTGATCCTTCTGGGGGCGGCTCTTATAATTATAGGTGCGGTTTTTTCAGGCGGTGAGGAGGAGAGAGGCGAGGAGAGGACGGCTTCTGAGGATATTGCTGAGCTGTGCTCGGAAATAGAGGGTGTCGGCGAGTGCAGAGTGAGCGTCGCTTATAATGAGGAAGGCTCTGTATACGGTGTGGCGGTGCTTTGCGACGGGGCAGACAACCCCGAGGTCAAACGCAGGCTGGTGGATCTTTTTTCCTCGCTTTACGGAATAGGAGCAAACAGAATAACCGTTTTAAAAATTGAAGACAAAAAATAGAATATATTCAAACACTAAAACATAGTATTTACCAAGTAACAAATTTCAAGGAGAATGAATACAATGAAAAACCAAAAAATCAAGCACTTCTTCACATCCCCCGCCGGCAAGGGCACGATAGTTGCCTGCTGTGCACTCCTCATCGGTCTTGCGGTATATCTCAATTACCGTTGGTTCTACGATCCCACGACCTCCCTCGGACTTGGCGAAAATAACATGGACGATGCTTTTGCCGACACCGAGAGCACCGGCGGAGACGTTACCGACGGGCAGAACAACTACTTTACTGCAACCGCTCTTGACAGACAGGAGGCGAGAGCCGAGGCTCTTGACGTGCTTAAGCTTGTGACCGAGAACTCTGCATCCAGCGAGGAGGCAAAGGCAGAGGCGGCAGAGAAGATCTCCCAGATCGCCGTTGACATCCAGAACGAGGCGAATATCGAGAGCCTTGTAAGAGCAAAGGGCTTCGAGGAGTGCGTTGCGGTAATTTCCGACGGTGCTGTCAGCGTTATCGTATCCGCAGAGAGTCTTCAGGCGGCAGAGACCGCACAGATACTTACCATCGTGTATGAGACCACCGGTATATCTCCCGACAAGGTAAGCATTATAACAAAGGCATAAAGAGAAAAGACCGAGCCAATCGCTTACTAAAAGCTTTTGACTCGGTATTTTTTATGGGAAGAAATAAATGCACATTTTTAACCGTAGAGCAATCAAATTTATATCGGATTTTTATCCGTGATAGAGCTCTTTAGGATCGACATCCAGAACCTCGGCAATTGCAAAAAGCTCGATATCGGTTACTGCGCGAGAGTAATCTTCGATCCTTGAGATAGAGCCGCGACAAACATAGACTCCAAGCAGTTCAAGCTTGCCCGATAGTTCTTGTTGACTGATCTTTAATTTTCTTCGAAGTTTTTTGAGATTTCCGCCTATGAGGTTTTTGTTTTCACCATCTATTATTCTCGCCATGTCATAATCTTCGCAAATATGTTTTTTGTCCTGACATAAGACACTTTTTATGATATACTAAAATCAAAGAAAACTTGTCCTCTCATAGGACAAATACAAAAATAAGTGTGGATAATTGAAATGAAAATAATTGGTGTCAGAAAAGAGATAGATAAACTCGGGAGAATATGTATACCTAAAGATATGCGTAAACTTTTTAATTTTGTAGAAGCGGTAGAGCTTCAAGTTACCGTGGAGGGGATTTTTCTTAGAAATCCGGAGTACATTTTAGTTAAGAAAGAAGAAGCCGAAAGAAACAATGAATAACGAGAGGTGAGTAACGAGGGGGTTTGTTGGATATTTTCACCAAAATTTTAAAAATAATATTAAAAGCATTGACTAAGCCCTTTGCATATGATAAAATAAATATTATTTTAAATTTTATTCCGATTTTCGGTTTGACAAAGAAAGGCAGGTAAATATAATGGAAAAGCTTAAGGTTGGTATTATCGGTGCTACCGGTATGGTAGGTCAGAGATTTATTATGCTCCTTAACGATCACCCTTACTTTGAGATTGCGGCTCTCGTTGCAAGTCCAAGATCGGCAGGACAGAAGTATGCCGATGCTGTTAAGGGCAGATGGAAGATGAAGGAGGAATGCCCCGCAAAGGTTTCCGAGATGACTATTATGTCCTCCGACGACGTAGAGGGCGTTGGCAAGATCGTTGACTTCGTGTTCTGCGCGGTAAGTCTTAACAAGGACGAGACCAGAGCTCTTGAGGAGAGATATGCCAAGGCGGAGATCCCTGTTGTTTCAAACAACTCTGCTCACAGATGGACAGAGGACGTTCCTATGGTCATTCCCGAAATAAACGATGCTCACCTCGAGGTCATCGAGGCTCAGAGAAAGAGACTTGGTACGAAGCGTGGCTTTATCGCTGTTAAGCCCAACTGCTCTATTCAGGCTTACGTTCCCGAGCTTACCCCCCTTCTTAAGTACGGAATCAAGGAAGTAGTTGCTACTACCTATCAGGCAATCAGCGGTGCCGGCAAGACCTTCAACGAGTGGCCCGAGATGATAGACAACCTCATCCCCTATATAGGTGGTGAGGAGGAGAAGAGCGAGCGCGAGCCGCTTCGCGTATGGGGCAGCGTCGAGGGCGGAGAGGTCGTTCCCGCCACCTCGCCCGTTATCACCACCCAGTGTCTTCGCGTTCCCGTGACCGACGGTCACACGGCGGCCGTTTTCGTTAAGTTTGAAAACAAGCCCACCAAGGAAGAAATCCTTGATGCGTGGAAGAATTATCAGGGCAAGCCCCAGAAAGTCGGAGGCCAA
>JAZRMT010000188.1:0-9621 GCA_045647805.1 Eubacteriales bacterium
TATTGGATCGACCGCTTCACGCCTTGCGTGAGGGTGGTTCGCATACCAAGCGAAGCTATCGGAGAGCTTGTTCTCCAGTAGCGAGCGCAGGTATATTGTTGCTCACAACAAAACCCACTCACCGTATATTCATCATTTTTAATTTCCGCTCTTTCCTGCCAAAACGCCATTATTCGACAACAATTGTTGTCATTTCGCAACATTTTCAGCTTTCAGCAAGTCAAGGAGCGCTTCACATCCTCTTTTGACATCATCGAAGGTTTTATCATAATTTCCGAAGTAATACGGATCGGCAACGTCACCGCCACAATCGGTATAATCAAGAAGTTTTTTCACTTTTTTATTCGGATCGGAGCCGAAAATCCGCATTATACCCCTCATATTTGAGGAATCCATTCCGATGAAGAGATCGTACTTTGAGTAATCACTTCTTTGGAGAGTTTTGGCTCTTTTTGAACCGGTGTCGATGCCGATAGCAGAGAGCATCCGTCTGACAGGAGGATATACCGGATTCCCCTCCTCCTCGGGACTGACCGCAGAGGAATCGACGTATATTTCCGACGTCATCCCCTCTTCACCGAGAATCTTTTTGAAATAGAATTCTGCCATTGGGCTTCGGCAGATGTTGCCGTGGCAAACGAACATTATTTTTTTCACGATCCGCCTCCGATTTTAATTAGTTGAAATCCTCAAAATCGCCCTGTCTCAACGCCTCATAAACGGCGATTGCTACGGCATTTGAAAGATTAAGGCATCGAAGAGTCGGACGCATCGGAATTCGCACGCAGCGGTCTGGGTATGCAGAGGTTATTTCCGAGGGCAAGCCGGTGGTTTCCCGTCCGAAAACAAGATAGGCGTTATCCGGATAATCTTCACCCGTGTAGAATTTTTTCGCCTTGGAGGTGAAAAAGTACAGCTCGGCATTTTCGTTCTTGGAAATGAAATCATCCCAATTATCGTAATAGAATACATCGAGCTTATCCCAATAGTCGAGCCCCGCTCTCTTCAGAGTTCTGTCGGATATCTCAAATCCGAACGGGCGGATAAGATGAAGCGACGCTCCCGTCACTGCCGCAGTTCTTGATATATTACCGGTGTTTTGCGGTATTTCGGGAGCAAAAAGTACAATATTCAGTTTTTTCATTCTTTTCTCCATCAAATGATTTACGTTGAATATTTTATCACATACAGTTCTCTTTTTCAAGTACATCGAGTATTTTATTTTTATTTTATAAATTTACAATTTGGTATTTATTTTTTTTGCGAAGTGTGATATAATGGATTAGATTAATGATTTTTCTTGACGAAAGGAAACAGAAATGGGAATTTTCGGTTCTCTATTTAAAAGTTACAGTGAAAAACAAATTAAAAGAATCATTCCGCTCGTAGAGGCAACCGAGGCGTTATCCGACACCTTCAAGGCTATGAGTGACTCGGAGCTCAGAGCTTACACAGATAAGCTTAAGGGCGATCTCGCCGAGGGAAAAACGCTCGACGATATTCTCCCTGAGGCATTCGCACTCGTAAGAGAGGCAGACGAAAGAGTTCTCGGCAAGCGTCCCTTTACTGTGCAGATAATGGGTGGTATTCTTCTCCACCAGGGAAGAATTGCGGAAATGAAGACGGGTGAAGGTAAAACCCTGGTTGCAACGCTTCCCGCATACCTTAACGCACTTTCCGGCAAGGGCGTTCATATCGTTACGGTCAACGATTATCTTGCTAAGCGTGACAGCGACGAGATGGGAAGGGTTTACGGCTTCCTCGGTCTTACGACAGGTCTTATCATTCACGGTCAGTCGAACAAGGAAAAACGCGCCGCATATGCCGCAGATATTACCTACGGAACGAACAACGAGCTTGGATTTGACTATCTTCGTGACAACATGGTTGTTTATAAAGAGAAGATGGTACAAAGAGGCCACAACTTTGCGATAGTGGACGAGGTTGACTCGATCCTTATAGACGAGGCAAGAACCCCTCTTATTATATCAGGTCAGGGATCGAAGTCTACCGACCTTTATTCCATGGCGGATAAGCTTGTACGAACCATGCGTCGCCACGTTATCAAAGAGGTTGATACAAAACAGGATCTCGACGTTTACGAAGAGGATTACATCGTAGACGAGAAGGCACGTACCGCCGTTCTTACCAAGCACGGTATTGAAAAAGCGGAGAAGTTCTTCAACATTGAAAACCTTTCGGATCCCCAGAACTCCTCTATATATCATCACGTCAACACTGCCATAAAGGCTCACGGTGTTATGAAGAGAGACGACGAATATATCGTCAAAGACGGAGTGGTAGTTATCGTTGACAGCTTTACCGGCCGTCTTATGCCCGGACGCCGTTACAACAACGGTCTTCACCAGGCTATCGAGGCGAAGGAAGGCGTCAGCATTCAGAGGGAATCCAGAACTATTGCTACCATTACCTTCCAGAACTATTTCCGTATGTACTCAAAGCTGTCCGGTATGACCGGTACCGCTCTTACTGAGGAGGACGAGTTCAAGGGTATTTATTCTCTCGACGTTGTTGAGGTTCCCACCAACAAGCCTATGATCAGACTTGACAGAAACGATGCGGTATTCCGCACCTATAACGGTAAGGTCAACGCAATCGTATCCCAAATCAAGGAGTGCAGAAAAAAGGGACAACCCGTACTCGTTGGTACTGTTTCCATTGAGAAATCGGAGGAGCTTTCCAGAATACTTAAGCGTGCGGGTATTCCCCACACCGTTCTTAACGCAAAGCAGCATGAGCGTGAAGCGGAAATAGTTGCACAGGCAGGACGTCTCGGAAGCGTTACCATATCCACCAACATGGCAGGACGCGGTACCGATATTATGCTTGGCGGCAACCCCGAATACATGGCTAAAGCCGAGATGAGAAAGCTCGACTACGACGAAGGTCTTATTGCTATGGCAACCAGCTCCGCTCCCTCTGAGGACGAGGCTGTGAACGAGGCAAGAGCGAGATTCGCAGAGCTTTACGAAAAACACAGAAAAGAGATAGCCCCCGAGGCCGAAAAGGTTCGTGAAGCGGGAGGTCTATTCATTCTCGGTACAGAAAGGCACGAGAGCCGCCGTATAGACAACCAGCTCAGAGGTCGTAGCGGACGTCAGGGTGATCCCGGCGAATCCAAGTTCTTCCTTTCTCTTGAGGACGACCTGATGAGACTCTTCGGCTCTGACAGAATAGCCGGACTTTGCGCAAGGCTCGGTCTTGACGAAAACACGCCCATTGATGCAAAGATCCTTTCCGGCTCAATTGAATCGGCACAGAAGAGGATCGAGGCAAACAACTTCAGAAGAAGAAAGAACGTCCTCACCTACGACGACGTTATGAACCAGCAGAGAAACGTTATCTATCAGCAGCGTTCCGAGGTTCTTCACAATGATAATATCAAGGAGAAGATCACTTCTATGATCACCTCCTCGGTAAGCGAGACCTTTGATTTCTGCTTCGGTGTTGACGGTGCTGAAAACTGGAAGTTCGACGAGTTCAAGAACCATTATCTTGGAATTCTTACCGATGAGAAATTCGAGATGAGCCTCGACGAGCTTAACAATATCGACAAGGATGAATGGAAGGAAAGCCTTATTTCCAAGGCACTTGACATTTACGCCTCTAAGGATGCTCTCTTTGCCGCTAAGGATGGAATGCAGCCCGACGCTATGCGCGAGGTTGAAAAGGTCATCCTTCTTCAGAACGTTGACAAGAAGTGGATGGACCACCTCGAGGCAATGGACGACCTTAAGGAATATATCGGTCTCAACTCCTACGCTCAGCGTGATCCTGTGGCTATGTACCGTCTTGAGGGTGCGGATATGTTCGACCAGATGGTTGACGATATCAAGGAGGACACCGTAAGACAGATACTCTCGGTAGTACCCAAGGAATCCGCAACAGAGAGAGTGGTTGTTGCAAAGCCCACCTCTGAAGGCTTCACCGGTCCTAAGAAGATTGTCAGAAAGCCCGCTGTTTCAAACAAGGTCGGAAGAAACGAGCCCTGCCCTTGCGGAAGCGGAAAGAAGTATAAAAAGTGCTGCGGCATGAACGTAGCAACGGATAACGACTGATATGGGCTTCGGTATACTTTTTATAGGATATTTTCTGCTCCTTAATTTCGCATACTTTTCTTACACCGATGCGATTGCGGGAGTACTCATGCTGTACGGGCTCTACAAGCTTTATTCGATTAACAAGGAATTCCGCATATCGGCAATACTTGCGGGAGCTTTCACCGCACTCGGCATTTTCGAGCTTGCACTTGAAATAGCTGATATGTTCGTGAAGGCACCCGGCTCTGAGCTTACGACCTCGGTCATTTCAATTCTTCGTACCTGCCTTATCGGCGTAATGACGGTCTATATGCTCCTTGGAATGCAGAACGTTTCCTCGGAGGTGCGTCTTTATGCGCTCTCGGAGATATGCGGAAGGCTCTACGTTCTAACCTTCCCGGTTTACGGCGTAAAGCTCGCTTTGGAAATACTCGGTCTGTTTTCGCTTGACGAGACGATGCCCCTGCTCATACTTTCGGTCATTTCCATCGTCCTTAATCTCACCCTGACGGTGCTTATTCTCATCAGGATATACGCTTGCTATATGCGTATATGTATGCCCGCCGATAAGCAGGCTTCGGAAGAGAAAAAGGAAAAGGGCGGTATAATCGGTGCATTCAAGAAGCACCAGGAGGAAAAAGAGCGGGAGTATGCCGAGTACAGATTTGAAAAATTCAAAAAGAAAATGGAAAAAAGAAAAGGAAAAGGAAAAAAATGAAGTACGATAAAAAAGGGAAATCGGGGATGCGCTATTTAGGCCTCGCCTTCATCTTCCTTATCACCCCCAACGTAAACGTTTTTGACATACTTCCCGACTTCTTTGCTTTTTTCATAATAGCTAAAAAGCTGGAATACGCCATTGACAGAGCCCCCTTCTTCCAAGAGGCAAGGGATGCATTTAAAAAATTGGGCGTTGTTACGCTTATAAAGATACCCGCATCTCTACTCATGACCTCGTTCCGATCAAAGAACGTAGGTGACAACGATATAAGAGCGCTCTTTGCAATTACCTTTGCAGCGATTGAGATCGTGCTTTTGATATCTGCGATAAACAATCTGTTCGCCGCCTTTTCCTATCTTGGACAAAGAAGCGACAACACTGCACTTATAAGCGATTTCAAAACGAATAAAAAAGGCACTAAATCAATGTCTGCCGACGGACTCAAGGTTCTTACCTTCGTATTTGTTTTCTACAAGGAATTTATGAGCTTTGTTCCGGAAACTCTTCTGCTCACAAGAACGGTTTCCGCAAGCGAGTATGCAACAACATTTAACGTGGCAAGGCTTTATCCCTACACCGTAGTGTTCGGAATAATAACCGTAGTTTGGTTCGGTATCATCTGGCAAAGACGTTTTAAGTGTTATCTCAGAGCAATAAGAGATAACGGAGGCTTCCGCTCTGCACTTGATTCTATGCTTGACGACAGTAAAAGAGCCGAGCTGGACACAAAGCAGAGGGTTGACGGAATGTATTTTGCACTCACCCTGCTTGCCCTAAGCTCTGCTATGACTGTCGAGCTGAGGTTCGACAATCTTAAAGGAATCAATCTGCTGCCGCCCTTTGTTTTCGCATTCATTATGATGTTTGCGTCAATGAGGCTTTCGAGGTTTGCCGGCAACAAGGCTTCGACGGTTATTCTCGGTGCAGGCTTCACTGTCGCAACCTTTGCAAGATACCTTATGGAGTTTTCCTTCCTTGAAAAATACGGCTATGAAGCACTGACTCTTGACAGCTTCGCAAAAAGCAGCTACAAGACATTAATGATAACCTTCGGAATTGAAACGTTGATCTTCATCGCCTTCACAATCGTGGTAGGAAAAAGCCTTATCAATTTCGTAATGACGCACACGGGGATTGAAGTGACGAGCGAGCGTTATTCTCGCCAAGACAAGGATTATCACGACTATTTGAAAAGAAAGGTTTACATTTTAACCGGTCTGTGCATTCTCGTTTGGCTTGTGAAGCTTGCCGACTGTATACTCAGATATTTCTCTAAAAACACTCTTGTTCCCATAGAAGGTCAGGTAAACAACGGAGATCTCTCGTTTATTCAATCCGACGTAGGTATTGTTAACGAGAGCGTGATCCCCTGGTTTGGTGTCATTGTCCTTCTTTCGAGCATTCTCTACATAATTTACGCCTTCTGCTTTGTTTCACAGCTCAAGGAGGACGTAGAGATGAAATACATCAAGGTTTAATTCGGTACAATCTACTTTGAAAGGGTTCGCATTTTGCGAACGATTCTAAAAATGACAAAATCACGTCTGAAAAAAAGCATAGCCATCGCAACGACGGCAGCTCTCATAGTTCTCGGCGTTCTGTTTATCATATCGGCCTTAAACCTCTTCCTTATCGGGGGCAACAGACCGTATTCGAGGGAGAGGGTTACCAACTATCTTATTCCGCTGATTCCGAGCGCCGTTATCACCGTACTGCTGATAATTTTCGGCTTTGTTTTCGCATTTTTAAGCAAGGAAAAAGATTGTGAGGTATCTCACCGTTCGGTTACCGAAAGGCTTTCGGATTACTCAAAAAGATTCATTGATTCCGAGCTGCCCAAGGAAGAGAAGGACATTATTCTTTCCGAAAGAGCAAAAAGGAAAAGAATAAATCTTATTTTTATTTCGTCATCTATCCTCGTTTTCCTTATCGCTTTGGTTTACGTTATCTTCTTTGCGAGCTTTAGTGTAGAAGAGTTGAGCCACGACGTGCTTCTTGCATTTGCGGTTGCTCTGCCCTTGTTCATTATATCGGTGGGAATTCATATTCCCAGGCTTTATCTGCTTGACGAGAGTTCATCTCTTGAATACGATACATTAAGGGCATGTGTCAAGAAAGGCGTTAAGCCATCTGCACCTGTATCACCCAAAGAGTATAAGCACGAAAAGAGAGTCGAGCTTATTGCCAAGGGTACTGTGCTTCTTGCTGCTACGGCATTCGTGGTTATCGGTATTATCAACGGAGGAATGGAGGACGTGCTCGGTAAGGCTGTTAAGATCTGCACCGAGTGTATAGGACTTGGCTGATATGAAAGGTCTTGCTGTTAAAATTAAAAATTGGTTTTCCCGTCATATCCCTACAAAAAGACGGCTGATCCAGCTCTATTCCGCACTTCTTTTTAACTGCTACGTAAAGGGCTACATAACCGGAGATATATTCAAGGGCGTGACCAAAAACGTCTGCACTCCCGGTCTTAACTGCTATTCCTGTCCCGGAGCGGTTACTTCCTGTCCGCTCGGTGCTCTGCAAAACGCATTTGCCGATTCGGGAAAAAGAGCACCTTATTATATGCTTGGCATTATAATGCTTTACGGAGTTCTTCTCGGCAGATGGATATGCGGTTGGCTGTGTCCCTTCGGATTTATTCAGGAGCTTCTCCACAAGATAAAAACTCCTAAGCTCAAAAAGGGTAGGATAACAAGAGTTCTTTCCTTCCTTAAGTATCCTATTCTTGTTCTGTTTGTTATCGTTCTGCCTCTCATTTATATGCTCAGAGACTTCCCTCTTCCGGCTTTTTGTAAATACATATGCCCCGCGGGAACCCTTGGCGGAGCTGTGGGACTTCTAATCAACCCCGCAAACGCCGACAAGTTCGGAATGCTCGGCGGTCTTTTCACATGGAAGTTTATTCTGATGGTAAGCATTATTGTAGGATGCGTGTTTATTTACAGAATGTTTTGCAGGTTCTTCTGCCCTCTCGGGGCTTTGTACGGTCTTTTCAACAGAATTGCGATCTTCGGCATCAAGCTTGAAAAGAAGAGCTGTATAAGCTGCGGAAGATGCGTTGATACTTGTAAAATGGACATACGTCACGTAGGAGATGCCGAGTGTATAAGCTGCGGTGAATGTATCCCCGTATGTCCTACTCATGCCATTAGTTGGAAGGGAGGAAGCATAATTCTGCCCCCGAGTGAGATAGAGAACGGCGTTGCCGAGCTTAAGATCACAGAGCCAGAGCTTGACGAAGAAGAGTCGAAGAAGCGTATCGAAAAGAAGAGAAGCAAGCGTGTTACTCTGATAACTGCGGCAGTATCGGCAATTCTCATTCTTCTTCTTGGATTTGCTGTTACCTACTTCAACTTTATATACGAGCCCGTTACTGCCGACAACCTGGATATAGGGCTTGAGCCTCCCAAGGACGAGGATAGCGATGAAGAAAACGGCGGCGACGAGGATGCACCCCTAGGATACGCAGTCGGAAACAAGGCTTACGGAATGGATCTTGAGCTGGTACTCGAAGAAGGAACGCTTAATATCGAACAGCTCAAAGGCAAGGTTGTGGTAATCAACTTCTGGGGAACCTGGTGCGGTCCCTGCAAGGCTGAGCTTCCCCACTTTGAAGAGCTTGCAAAGGAATACGAGGATGACGTAGAATTTTACATCGTTCACACTGTATCCAGCAGTCAATACGCCAAGGATTATATAAATACCAACTTCCCTAACTCAAAGATGAACTGGGTATTTGATCAATCTATAACAGAGGGCATGGATTGGTATTTTACCCTCCTCGGCGGTACAAGCTATTATCCCAGAACCGTTATACTTGATGAAAACGGAATCATCAGATTCACAATCGACGGCTCCATAGAATATGAAGATCTCAAGAGTGAGATCAACAAGCTCGTACCAAACGGTGAAAACGGCACCGAGGATAACGGTGAGCTTGACAACAGTTTTATCGTCGTTCTGGATATCGTAATTACCGTTCTGCTTGCGATATCGGTATTCTTTATAGTTGTTTATTTCGGCATTATCAGAAAGCCGAAGAAGGATGAAAATAATCCCGGCAAGCAAGTAAAATAAAGAATTGAAGTCGATTCATTTTGGCATAACCCAATAAAAAACGGCAGTGGCTCGTTTTTGAGTCATTGCCGTTATCATTTTATCTTTGTACGGAGAAAACCAAGGTCAGCACCTAAGGTTTTCTTTGTTTTTTATTTAAGATTAATTGACGAACCGGGATGTAAAAGGCGGCGTTTGCCGTCTATTTTTACATACAGAGTAAGGTCGGTGGGATTTTTCAGCTCCGTATCGGTGATCTCGAGCTTTTTAACTGCGTCCTCGTAGGCAAAAATATCACCTACCGATGCGTAATAATAGTCCTCGGGGCGGTTACCGTATTTTTCTGCAAACGCTCTGAGATCATCCCATTTTTTATGGGTTTCAAAATCACCGGAATGGACTCCGAAAGAGAAGAATTTCAGCCGTCCGTCATCGGGATAGCTCTCATATTTCTCCATAAGAGAGAGTAGGCTTTTACAGGTGGCGTTATACGACCACGCCCGTCTGTCGTCAGGCATATCAAAGTCGGTTTTATCAAGCGTCTCACCCGTTTTTCTTACTCCGTAATACTCGGGCAGTCCTTTTACGTATTCAAGGATCTCTTTATTGTGGCTTTGTTCCTCGCAGGGCCATACGAAGCCGTTTATGCTCCCCTTTCCGAATATCCGTTCAAGCTCCTCCCTTCCCTGACGGACAAAACGCTTGTAAGCCTCGTTATCCGCCTTTGAGCCCCAGCCGCCGGGACGGGAAGTCGGAGGCCAAGCGGTCTTAGGAAGA
>JAZRMT010000189.1:0-2164 GCA_045647805.1 Eubacteriales bacterium
TCAACGTCAATTCCGCCTGCAATTATCTTATTAATTGCTCCGCTGACGGTGCTTTCGTGATAGGTGAAGTATCCGGGAGAGGCAAGGGAGAATCTGTAAATTCCCGCTTCGCCAAGATGATCAACTCGGAATTCAACGGTACCGTACTGGTATACGTCGTAATATGCTATATCAATGTAGTAGGTAGTTCCCGCTTCAAGATACGCGATCATATACACGTTGGTGTTGTCGTTATTCGTTCTGTCTACGCTTTCTACGTAGGTGAGCAACGGTTTTCTATCAGCAATTCCATCCTCACGGAATATCCAGCCGTCGACCTCGTATTCGCTTCTCGAGGTCACCTGATATACACCGCTAACGGTAGGAGTAAACGCATAGAGAAGGCCGCTTGGCATTATTACTCTATTATAAACTACCTTATTGGGGAAATCGTCCTTATCCTTATTCTCTGTTATAGTATCGTATGCAGAGAAAGGAGCAAGTCCCTTTATGGGATCTTCAAGCTGTGTTTCAGTACCGTATGCATCGTAATAACAGCAGAAGTTAAGCCAGGTGTTTTCGGTATAAATACCTGCGTATTTTTCTCTTGCAATCGAATCAAGGAGAGATTTAAGCTCCTCGGTTACGGGGCAAAGTCCGTAAAGCTGAGAGTTCGATGCGTAGTTACAATATTTTTCGATCTTATCCTCATCGGTCATTCCTATTGAAAGGGTATATGCATTGTAATCCTCGGAGAAGTGGGTTTTTCCTATAAGATCGGCAAGAAGAAGGGGGCCGTCAGCCGTTCCAACGTGATAATATCCGTCCTCACCCAAAACTATGGACACATATTCCTCATACGTTCCGTACTTGTTGGGCTTAGTTGATGCATAACGGAAGATGTAGGTTGCGGATTTGATATCCTCTACCTCAAGCTTTCTGAGGTTTCTGATGAAAACGGAGTCATTTTCCTCTTCATCAATATCGCCGTCCTTGATATAGCAGAAGGCAATCTCGTAGGTGCCGTCCTCGGGAGCAACGAAGGCATAACAGGTCTTCCATTCGGTGCTTATACCAGAAATGGAGTATATATCCTTACCGTCAACGAGAACATAAAGAACGTCATTCAAGTTCTCGGTAGATGCAAAGTAATCGAATGCAATTACGTCTCCCGCCTTTAGAGCAACCTCAAGGAAGAGTTGGGAGAAGCTGTTGTCCTTATAGGAGTTGGACGTCTTAAGACACTTTAGCGTTTCTCCTCCGACCTCTAATTCAGCTTCAATGAAGGGCCATGCCATGGTCTCTTCGGGATCCATATAGAATCTACCGCCGACATCACCGAATATCTCCTTGATCACGTCCTCTTCGGGCATGGGGATATTGGGAATAGCGGGGGGAGTGATGGATTCCAGGCTCTCGACCTTCGCCTGCACGTAATCTTCGTCTATATAAAAATCGAAAAGAGATCTGAACGCCTTTGCAGAAGGAAGAGCTCCTACTTCAATAAGAGAGATCATACCGTAACGGTCGATTACAACAGAGGTGGGATAGGCGTTCACATTAAACGCTTGCGCAAGCTGGTGCGAATCCTTGGCGACAGTAAAGGAGAAGCCCATTTCATCGGCATAGCTTCTTATACCGAGATCGTCGTCATAAGGGTTGAGAGCAATGATCGAAACCTTGTCCTTATAATATTCCTTTATGGAATCATCGGTCGTTTCATCCGACTCTTCTGTTTTTATTATCTCCTCATAAACCGATTTCATATAGGGGAACTCAAGCTGGCAGGCAGAGCAATCGATGTACCAGAAGTTAAGGATAACAGCCTCTTTTTTCGCAAGCTCCTCGGAAAGCTTTACTTGCTTACCGTAAGCGTCGATAATTGTAAAGTCGTACATTATATCGCCGACCTTGAAGGTCTTGCCGGCGATTGATTCATCCTTTATTAATTCGGTAGACACGGTTATGTTCAATTCGGAGCCCGTAAGCTGATAGAAGGGCTCGCATACAAATCCCTCGGGAAGTCCAACTTCAATAGATACCGCATAATCTGATACGTTTCCTTCTATATCAAATCTTGCTTTACCCTCAGCGTCGGTAGAACCATAATCTTTGAGATCGCCAAGTCCGCCGTTCTCGTAACTATAAACAAACACGGGAAGCTCACCAATAACCATTCCGCCCT
>JAZRMT010000190.1:0-37813 GCA_045647805.1 Eubacteriales bacterium
CCTACTCTAGCAGAGGGGAAAAGCACGTGTACTCCGTTAACCATTCCAAGACCTGCTCTGAGAATCGGAACAATTGCAATTGCGTTATCCTTTACCACCTGCTGAGTACAGAATTCAAGGGGAGTCTGTACCTCAATATCCGTGGTAGGAACACCATCCTTAAGTGCTTCGTAGGTCATAAGAGTTGTTATTTCTTCAACCAGCTCTCGAAACTCCTTCATGCTGGTCTTTTTGTCACGGAGAATGGCAATCTTATGTCTGATGAGAGGGTGGTCAAAAATGACCACATTATCGTAATTTTTCATAATTATTTAGCTACCTTTTCTTTTTCCTCGGATTCTTTGGCATTCTCAGCCGCTGCCTCCGCGGGAGTCTTACCGTACTTGCTCTTTTCAATCTTGGTAAGAATGAAGTTTGTAAGAATACCGATGATAAGCGCTGTTGCGATAGCGGTGATCTGAATAGTCTTCTCTACCACACCCCAAGAGGAAAGCTGATAGGGGATCTGAATAGTAAGTCCGCCGATACCCGAAATAAGGATAGCAGAAACAACGAAGAGATTCTTGTTATCGCTAAGATCAAGATCCTTGAACATCTTAAGACCGGAAACAGCGATGAAGCCGTACAGGGTAAGACAAACTCCGCCCATTACACAAGAAGGAATGGTCTGAAGAACAACCATTATAGGGCTAATAAACGAAAGAACGATACACATAATAGCGGTAGTGGTAATGGTTGCTATCGATGCGTTCTTGGTGATTGCAACGCAACCGACAGACTCGCCGTATGTAGTATTGGGGCATATACCGAATGCGGTACCCGCGATCGAGCCAACACCGTCACCGAGAAGAGTATTGTCAAGTCCGGGATCCTCAATAAGATCCTTGTCAATGATGGTGGAAAGGTTCTTATGGTCTGCGATATGCTCTGCGAATACAACAAGTGCAACGGGAAGGAAGGCTACGATAACCTCTACGATTCCGCCGCCGTTGAGCATAGTGGGGATTACCGACTTTTCGGGATCTTCAAGATTAGTGTTGGCAGCCCAGATCTCGGCAGAGAACTCACCGCTTATGAGCTCCTTAATAGCCTCGACGATTGCAAGATCGGGGAACTTGAAGAATGCGGAGAAGCCTTTGAAATCGCCCGAAGCATCAACGAAGTTGTTAACAATGGGATCCCAATTTATTATCTTAAGATACTCAAGATGAGCAACAAGACCAATAACGGTAAAGATAGAAGCTACAACATAACCAACCGCAATACCAATGATGAAGGGAATGAGTCTGGGCATCTGATAACGCTTCTGAGTGGAGCAGATAACAATGGTGAGGAAGGCAATAAGTCCGCAAAGAAGAGCAACGAGGTTGTTGGTGGAATAGAGATAAGACTGATCAGCCTCAACGATATCACTCATTGCCGCACCTGCAAGTGAAAGACCGATGAGTGCAACGGTAGGACCGATGATGACGGGAGGCATAAGCTTGCTCACCCATGCAGTGCCTGCATAACGGATAACCAATGCGATAGCAACGTATACCAGACCGGCAACCGCCGAGCCGAGAATTATACCGCAGTAACCGTAAGCAAGTGCAACTCCGAGAGAGCTTAAGAAAGCGAAGGAGCTGCCAAGAAATACAGGGCTCTTGAAGTGAGTGAAGAGCTGATAAACAAGTGTTCCGACGCCCGCACCGAATATTGCAGCGGGAATCTGAGTGGGCAGTCCTATGATAGTGGGAACTGCGATTGTTGCCGCAAGGATTGCGAGCAACTGCTGGAGAGCGAAGACGAGCATTTTGCTGAACTTCGGTCTGTCATGGATGTCATAGATAAGATCTTTTGCCAAGGGAAAGCACCTCCAAAATATTAAATTCCGCACAAAAGACCAAAACTTCCGGAAAACTGTTCTTTCCTTTGATTTTGGTCCGTGCCGAATATATTTTAGCACAATCTTTCAACATTGTCAACAATTTACAGCCAAAATCCGACAAAAAAACTATGAAAAATCATTGTAATCTTCCCTCTCATTCCCGGCGGATTTTCATCTTTTTGGGGCGTATAAAAATAATATTAATATTTATTAAAATTACAGAAATTTAGAATATTCTATTGACAAACTAAGAAAAATGTGTTAAAACATATTATGTTGTTAGATATTGTAAATATTTGACGGCTCTTCTCTTTTTGATTTGTTTTGCTTCGGCATTTCAAATAAAAAAATTTATTAGGAGGAACATTTAAAATGTTCAAGAAAATTCTTTCCCTGGCTCTTGCGATGCTCATGATCGCTTCCATGTGCTTCGCATTCGCTTCCTGTAACAAGGATGACGAAGATGTTGTCTCCGACATGACTGAGGCTCCCATTGGTGCTGTTGAACTTAAGAAGGACTTCGACATTCCTTCCGAATTCAAGATCGGTATCATCTGCCTTCACGACGAGGCTTCCACCTACGACCTTAACTTCATCAATGCAGTTGAGAAGCTCAAGACTACTCTCGGTCTCAAAGATGATCAGGTCATCTATAAGAAGAACATTCCCGAGTCCGCAGCTTGCACAGAGGCTGCTGATGATCTTGTAGCAAAGGGCTGCAAAATCGTATTTGCTAACTCCTTCGGTCACGAGTCCTACCTTCTTGCATCCGCAAAGAAGCATGCCAACGTTCAGTTCTGCCACGCAACCGGTACTATGGCTCACACCGAGGACACCCCCAACTTCCACAATGCATTTGCTTCCATCTACGAGGGTAGATTCCTTGCAGGCGTTGCCGCAGGTCTTAAGCTCAACGAGATGATCGCTGACGGCAAGATCACTGCTGATAAGGCTAAGATGGGCTATGTTGGCGCATTCACCTACGCAGAGGTTGTTTCCGGATATACCTCCTTCTATCTTGGAGCTAAGTCTGTTTGGGCCACTGTTACAATGGATGTTCAGTTCACCGGCTCTTGGTATGACGAAATCAAGGAGAAGGAAGCTGCTGCCGCACTTATCAACAAGGGCTGCGTTCTTATTTCTCAGCACGCTGACTCGATGGGTGCTCCCTCCGTATGTGAGGAAAGAGGTGTTCCCAACGTTTCTTACAACGGCTCTACCGATGCATCCTGCCCCTCCACCTTCATCGTTTCCTCGAGAATCGACTGGGCTCCCTACTACCTCTACATTACCAAGCAGGTTTGCACAGGTGGACAGATTGCTGACGACTGGTGCGGCGGTATCGCAGAGGGCTCCGTAGTTCTTACCGGAATCAATAAGACCGCTGCCGCTGACGGCACTTTTGAAAAGATCAAAGAGGTTGTTGCAAAGATTCAGTCCGGCGAAATCAAGATATTTGATATCAACACCTTCACCGTTAACAACGCTAAAGTTGAGAGCTATCTTGCTGACGTTGACACCGATGCTGCTTTCACCGGTGACACCCAGGTTATCGCTAACGGAGAGTTCCAGGAGTCTAAGTACAGAAGTGCTCCTTACTTCGACCTTAAGATCGACGGAATCACACTTATCAACACCAAGTTCTAATAGGACTTCCGCATTATCCAATAGAACAAGCGGGGGCACAACCCCGCTTGTTTGTTAATTTTACAAGAATCAATCAAGCGGCCCGATGAATAAAATCAAGCCGCTCGTTTGGCTTTTGTAGAAGATTTTTTTACGGAGGAGTTTTAATGGATAAACAGATTGCCCTTGAAATGAAGGGTGTTACCAAAACCTTCGGCAACGTTATTGCCAATAAAAATGTAGATCTCACGGTTTATAAGGGTGAGATTCTGGCAGTTCTTGGAGAAAACGGTTGCGGAAAAACCACACTGATGAACATGATCGCTGGTATCTATTGCCCTGACGCCGGAAGCATATTGATTAACGGAGAAGAAAAAACAATAAATTCTCCATCAGACGCCTTTGCTTGCGGAATAGGCATGATTCACCAGCACTTTAAGCTTGTGGATCTATTCAACGCAGCGGAAAACGTGGTTCTCGGAAACAATACCCGCGGTCTGTATAACATAGAAAAGGTTAAGAAAACCGTTGGTGAAATTGCCGAAAAATACGGTTTTATCATAGATCCATCAAAAAAGATATACGATATGTCGGTATCAGAAAAACAAACCGTTGAGATAATCAAGGTTCTCTACAGAGGTGCGGATATTCTTATCCTCGACGAGCCGACAGCCGTTCTTACTCCTCAGGAAATAGAAAAGCTATTTAACGTTCTTCGCCGTATGCGTGACGACGGAAAGTCGATAATCATAATAACGCACAAGCTTCATGAGGTTCTTTCCATTTCGGACAGAGTTACCATCCTGCGTAAGGGAGAGCTGGTAGGTACGGTAAACACCGCAGACGCAAGCTCGGAGCTGCTCACGGAGATGATGGTAGGTAAGAAGGTTTCGCTTAACATCGACCGCCCCCTGCCCGAGAACGTATGCGACAGACTGCAGATAAAAGATCTTACACTCGTAAATCCGGACGGAATAAAGGTACTTGACAATATCAATTTCACGGCGCGCTCAGGTGAAATCCTCGGTATTGCAGGTATTGCGGGATCCGGCCAGAGAGAGCTGCTTGAATCTATTGCCGGTCTTAAAAATCTCGAATCGGGCGAGATTATCTTCAGTCGTCCGAAGAAGAACCTTCCCGTTTCCTTCTATCATAAGACCTTCGCAGAGGTTGTAAGGCTTGCCGAGGAGGGAAGATTCCATTACGAGGACGGTACAGCGGTAGACTTTACGGGTATGTCACATACGGAGATTCGCGAGCTTGTAAATGACGGCAAGGTTCTCTTCAACGAGGACGATATTATGAATCTCCGCAACAAGACGCCTCTGCAAATACGCGAGGTGGGAGTCAGACTTTCCTTCGTTCCCGAGGATAGACTCGGTATGGGTCTTGTAGGAAACATGGACCTTATTGACAATATGATGCTCCGAAGCTACCGCAAGGGGAACTCTATGTTCGTTGACAGAAAAAAACCCAGTGACCTTGCCGACAGAATAGTTTCCGAGCTTCAGGTAGTAACCCCCAGCACTCACACTCCCGTAAGAAGACTTTCGGGCGGTAACGTACAGAAGGTGCTTGTTGGCCGTGAGATTGCCGCATCCCCGGTTGTGCTTATGGCGGCGTATCCGGTCAGAGGCCTTGATATCAACTCATCGTACACAATATACAATCTACTCACACAGCAAAAACAAAACGGCGTTGCAGTAATCTTCGTCGGTGAGGACCTTGACGTTCTTCTCGAATTGTGCGACAGGATTATGGTAATATGTGCCGGAAAGATAACCGGCATTGTTGACGGCAGAAGTGCCACCAAGGAGGAGATCGGTCTTCTTATGACAAAAACCGATCCGACTAACGAAAAGGAGGTATTATAAGTGAAAATAAGCACTAAAAATCTCAAATTTCCCTTTCACATAGTAAAAAGAAGTGACATACCTCTTTGGAAGTCAATGCTTTTCAGAGTAATAGCGATAGTATCCGCCCTTATTCTCAGTACTGTGATTTCCATCTTTATGATAAATGCGAATCCGCTCAAATTTATATCCACGATGTTTTTAAGTGCTTTTGACACAGTTGACAATGTGTGGATCTTAGCTAAGGACACTGCGGTGCTTCTCTGCATCGCTCTTGCAATAACTCCCGCATTTAAAATGCGATTCTGGAACATCGGCGCAGAGGGACAAACCCTGATAGGTGCACTGGGAGCAGCGACGGTAGTGTTTTACCTCCAGGGAGTCGCCCCGGAATGGCTTATCATCATCCTTATGCTTGTTACGTCTATAGTAGCCGGTGCAATATGGGCGGGTCTTCCCGGACTTTTCAAGGCTTTTTGGGGTACTAACGAAACGCTTTTCACCCTTATGATGAACTACATTGCCGCAGGTCTTGTAAACTTCATTGTTCAGTTATGGAAGGGAAGGAATACTACTCTTCCGCAATTTGAATCCGGCCGCCTTCCTATCATATTTAACGAATATCTACTTCTTATATTTATTGTTCTAGGTCTTGCCGCAGCCTTGTATATTTACCAAAAATATACCAAGCACGGATATGAAATCTCCGTAGTAGGCGAGTCTGAAAACACAGCGAATTATATCGGAATAAATGTAAAATGGGTTCTTATACGTACTATGATCATATCGGGTGCCATCTGCGGTATCGCCGGTTTCCTTATTGTTGGTGCTGTAGACCATTCGATAAATTATGAGAGTACGGTGGGCGGACTTGGTTTTACCGCAATAATGGTTTCTTGGCTTGCAAAATTCAATCCCCTTGTAATGATTGGTACGAGTGCTTTCATAGCCTTTCTTACCGAGGGAGCATCTAACGTAGTTGACACCTTTAATATCGAATCTTCTTTCCCGAACATCGTAGTAGGAATCATTCTTTTCTTCGTTATCGGCTGCGAGTTCTTCATTAACTATGAATTCAAATCTACAAACCGAGTCGGTGCAAAGAAAGAAAATTCCTTAGCAACAACATTAGAATCCGAAAACAAAGGAGGAGAAAAAAATGATTGATTACATTTTAGGAGCAATAGCTCTTGGCATAGTTTTTCTTCTTGGTTGTACGGGTGAAATCATTACCGAAAAGGCGGGACACCTTAACCTCGGAATACCCGGAATTATGTGTGTAGGTGGTGCTTCCGGGTGCTTAGCACTTAAGTTTTGCAATGGCTTACCCAGTACATTATTAATAATCATCTCTGTACTGGCAACCTTTGTCGGCGGTGCTATTATGGGTGCGATCTACTGTTTCCTTACCGTTACTCTGAAGGCTAACCAGAACGTTACCGGTCTTGCTATGACAATATTCGGTGTTGGTACCGCTAAGTACATTATGTTCGGAATGACTACCACTGCATATCCAAGCTATCTGTATGCATTGAAGTATTTCCGCATAACCATTCCCTTCCTTTCCAAAATCCCCCCTTCGTTTACCTACTATGGAGTTTTGTTGTGGCTTGCGATAATAATCGCAATTGTGGCAGCCTTCGTTCTTTCAAAAACCAAGGTCGGATTGAATTTAAGAGCGATCGGAGAAAGCCCTGCTACTGCAGATGCAGCCGGAATCAACGTAACCGCATATAAGTATATCGCTATATGCGTGGGTAGTAGTATTGCAGGACTTGGAGGCTTTTATTACATTATCGATTACATGGGCTCCACTGAGGCCTACAAAACGATAGAGTCTCTCGGTTGGCTCTCTGTAGCACTTGTTATCTTCACTCTTTGGAGACCGATGATCAGCATTTTCGGTTCTATGATATTCGGTTTGCTTTATCTTGCCGGAACAAGAATCCCGCCGATTATGGATGAAAAGCTCGGAATAAAATTAGACCTAAGCGTAACCACCCTACTCCAAGAGGTTCTTCCTTATCTTGTAACTATTATCGTACTTATAATCACAAGTACAAGCAAGAAGCGTGAGAATCAGCCTCCCGCATCTCTCGGTATCCCCTACTTCAGAGAAGAGAGATAAAGAACTTAATAAAAAAAGAACCCGACGGTACAATCGCAAAAACAGCGATGCCGTTAGGTTCTTTTTTATTATTCAGTATTACTGCTCACGAAAAACCACGTTGCCCGTGGTGTGATCCATCGAATCGACAATAGCAAGAGATTCAAGGTGATAGCCAAGGTTGCGAATACTTCTGCCACCGAACTGGAAGCCCTTTTCGATAGCTATTCCGATGCCCTCAACCACAGCTCCCGCCGTCTCGGTAATGGATATAAGCCCTTGCAAAGCACATCCGTTTGCCAGGAAATCATCAATAATAAGAACGTGATCGTCCGCATCCAGAAATCTCTTGGACACGATAACCTGATTTTTGTTCTTATGGGTGAAGGACTCAACCTCCGCCGTATACATATCTCCGTCGATATTTATGCTCTTCGCCTTCTTGGCAAATACCATAGGAACCTTAAAGCAACGTGCCGCCGCATAAGCAATAGCAATACCCGATGCCTCAATGGTCAGAATTTTCGTAATTTTTTTATGAGAAAAACGTCTGTAAAACTCCTTGCCCATTTCGTCTATCAGCTCTGTATCCATCTGATGATTAAGAAAGCTGTCAACCTTAAGCACGTTGCCTTCCTTAACTATTCCGTCCTTCAAAATGCGCTCTTCAAGGAAATTCATATCTGTTCTCCCGGTGTTTTTTATTACATTCTATCACTTTTACTCGGCTTTGTCAATCATTATACGGATAAAAACAAGGTTTTTTATATTATAATAATGTAAAGTGTCTCTTTTTGCTTGCGAGGACTCCCTGCCTCGTCAGTCTGCTTATTTCTGAGGAAAGTCCGCTCCGATCTACGCCGAGATAATCGGCAAGCTCCTGTCTGTCATAGGGAATGTCAAAGCTCCTATTCCCCACCCTCTTAGACTCACTGTTAAGATAGGCTATAAGCTTTTCCGAGGTGGTACGTTTCGAGGTGACGTCTAATTTTCTGTGAAAAACCAAGGTTTTTCGTGCCATATCCTTCATTAAATTAAAAATAAGCCGCCTATGAAAGCCACAGCTACGCTCGCAGGTGTAAAGAATATGTGAGCAATCTATGAGCATTATTTCCGAAGGCTCGCCCGCAACGACGCTGACCGGGATCGAATCCAGCTCTGCTGCGGCAAAAGCTTCGGCAAACATCTCCGATGCACCGAAGCTGGAGTGAATACTTCTGTTACCCATGTAATCCACCTGCTCTATCTGCACCGATCCCGAAAGAACTATGCCTATATGCCGTACCGGACGCCCTTCGGCAAAAACAGTATACCTTTTGTCATAAAAATCCACCTTTGCACCAAGACAGTGAAGCAGCCCCTCAAGCTCTTCCTCCGAAATACCGAAGAAAAGAGGGCATTTTTTTAAAATTTCAAAATATTTTTTCATTTTCTCTCCGTTTTGTTGAAAATTCAACAGAAGTTCCTTGTTTATTATACTATAATAGATACAGAAAATCAAGTGTTTACTAAAACATTCAGATAATTATCGATCCGAAATACAGAAAGGATAAATAAATTGAAGATAGCATTTTTTGATACCAAGCCATACGACAAGCCCTCCTTCGAAGAATTCGGCACAAAAGCAGACGTTGAATTCAAATTCTTTGAAGCAAAGCTCAATGAGGACACAGTGGAGCTAGCCCAGGGCTTTGACGGAGTCTGCGTTTTTGTAAATGATATCGTAAACGCCGCCGTAATAGACCGTCTTTACGAAATGGGCGTTAAGGTGATCGCCCTCCGATGCGCAGGATACAACAACGTTGACGTTAAGCACGCATTCGGAAAAATCCACGTACTAAGAGTTCCTGCCTACTCCCCCTATGCCGTTGCGGAGCACGCTATCGCAATGCTGCTCACCTCTATACGCCGTATTCACAAGGCGTATATCCGTACCCGTGATTTTAATTTCAGTCTTTCGGGCATGACCGGCTTCGATCTGCACGGTAAAACAGTTGGTGTCATCGGTACGGGAAAAATCGGCAGAGTATTCATTAATATCTGCCGAGGCTTCGGAATGAAGGTGCTGGCTTATGATAAATATCCTATCGACGGTCTTGATGACGGAAATGACGTTCGTTACGTCGCACTTGACGAGCTGCTTGAAAAGAGTGACATTATATCACTTCATTGTCCGCTTACCGAGGATACTTACCACATAATCGACGAAGCCGCAATAGAAAGATGTAAAAAGGGAGTGGTAATTATAAACACCTCCCGAGGTGCTTTGGTCAACGCAGAGGCACTCCTCGCAGGAATCAAGTCAAGAAAGGTAGGCGCTGCCTGCCTCGACGTATACGAGGAGGAATCCGACTTCTTTTTCGAGGACTTTTCAGGACACATTCTTGAGGATGACACGCTTGCAAGGCTCATCTCAATGCCCAACGTGATCGTCACCTCTCACCAAGCCTTTCTCACCGAGGAGGCTCTGTCAAGCATCGCAGAAACCACGGTAGACAACCTGGCGAATTTCTTTATAAGCAACGATTGCAAAAACGAGGTTTGTTACCGTTGCGGAAGAACCGATGATTGCCGCCAAGGCAAGTGTTTTTAACGTTTTTTGCAAACAAGGGTTGACATTTTTGGTAGAACAGGAGAAAAACGAGATGAAAAGAAAAATAATAAAAATTGACAAAGATCTATGCAACGGTTGCGGCGCTTGCGCCGCTGCCTGCCACGAAGGAGCGATAGAAATGAAGGACGGTAAAGCGGTACTTACCCGCGAGGACTACTGCGACGGGCTCGGAGACTGTCTGCCCGCCTGCCCCACCGGAGCGATCAGCTTTGAAGAAAGAGAGGCAGCCGAATACAACGAAGAGGCGGTAAAGGCTGCGAAGCTGAAAAAGAATCCCGAAAAGCTCCCCTGCGGTTGCCCCGGCACTAATAGCAAAAGCATTAAAAGAAGCCCCGAGCCCGAGACATGGGCGGCACCCGTAACGAGCAAGCTCTCCCAATGGCCTTGCCAGATCAAGCTGGTACCGGTGAATGCTCCCTACTTCGACGGAGCAAATCTTCTGATTGCGGCAGACTGTACCGCATACGCCTACGGTAGCTTCCACAATGATTTCATAAAAAATCATATAACCCTTATCGGCTGTCCGAAGCTCGACGAGGGTGATTACGCCGAAAAACTTACGGCAATACTTAAAAACAACGATATTAATAGCCTTAAGATAGTGAGAATGGAGGTTCCCTGCTGCGGCGGTATCGAAAATGCGGCAAAGCGAGCCCTACTGGCAAGCGGCAAATTTATTCCCTGGCAGGTTGTTACGATTTCCACTGACGGGAAAATACTTGAATAATTTTGAATAATTTTTACCAAAAGACTTTAAATATCTTAAAAATTGGTGTATAATAAGTGTGACTTAATTTTTCGGGAGTAAAAACAATGACGATAACCAACGACATAAAATACATTGGAGTAAACGACAGAAGCATTGACCTCTTCGAAGGACAGTATTCTGTGCCGAACGGAATATCCTATAATTCATACGTTATAATCGACGAAAAAATTGCCGTTATGGATACCGTTGACGCCGCATTTACCCACCAGTGGCTTGACAATCTTCAGAATGCCATCGGCAGCAGAACTCCGGATTATCTTATAATCCAGCACATGGAGCCCGACCATTCGGCAAACATAATGAACTTCGTTAAGGCATACCCCGCAGCAAAGCTGGTAGCTTCTGCAAAAGCCTTTAATATGGCTAAGAATTTCTTCGGAACGGATTTTTCGGATAACCGAATAGTTGTAGGCGAGGGGGACACCCTTTCACTCGGCAAGCACACCCTAACCTTTGTCACCGCTCCCATGGTGCATTGGCCGGAGGTTATCGTGACCTACGATTCAACCGACAAGGTTCTCTTCTCTGCTGACGGCTTCGGCAAATTCGGTGCAACCGACACAAACGAGCCATGGGCAGACGAGGCAAGACGCTATTATATAGGCATCGTCGGTAAATACGGTGCTCAGGTGCAGGCTATTCTTAAAAAGGCGGCTACGCTGGAGATAGAAAAGATCTGTCCTCTTCACGGACCTGTGCTTAAGGAAAATCTCGAATATTATCTCTCTCTTTACAACACCTGGTCAAGCTATCAGCCCGAGGAGGACGGTATTGTGATCGCCTACACCTCGGTATACGGCAATACCAAGCGTGCGATCCTCTCACTCGCTGAAAAGCTCAGAGCAAATGCCGCTCCGAAGGTCGTTATTCACGACCTGGCAAGATGCGATATTGCCGAAGCGGTAAGCGATGCGTTCAAATATTCCAAGCTGGTTTTAGCAACTACCACCTACAACGCAGATATCTTCCCTCCCATGCGTGAATTTATCGACCACCTTACCGAAAGAGGCTTCAAAAACCGTTCGGTAGCCCTGATCGAAAACGGAAGCTGGGCTCCCCTCGCCGCGAAGGTGATGAGAAAGAAGCTGGAGGAATGCAAGGGACTCAGCTTTACCGACACTACCGTCACTATCCTTTCTTCGCCCGACGAAAGCACAGCAGAACAGCTCGACGCACTTGTTTCGGAGCTTTGCCGTGAATATCTTGCAAAGCAGGATTCAACCGCTAACAAAAACGATCTGTCCGCCCTCTTCAACATCGGATACGGCCTTTACGTGGTTACCTCCGGCGATGGCAAAAAGGATAACGGTCTGATCGTCAACACCGTAACACAGCTCACAAACACGCCCAACAGAATAGGCGTGACCATAAACAAGCAGAATTATTCCCACCACGTAATAAAGCAAACAGGAATAATGAACGTTAACTGTCTTACCGAGGAGGCTCCCTTCAAGGTATTCGAGGCATTTGGCTTTGTAAGCGGCAGAAACGTCAACAAGTTTGAAAACTGCGAGCCCGGACGCTCGGATAACGGTCTGGTCTATCTGCCCAGATATATCAATTCCTTTATGTCCCTCAAAGTTGAAGCGTACGTCGATCTTGACACTCACGGTATGTTCATCTGCTCGGTGACCGAATCGAGAGTTATCTCGGACAAGAAAACCATGACCTACACCTATTATCAGGACAACGTAAAGCCCAAGCCCGCCGAGGGCAAAAAGGGGTACGTGTGCAAAATTTGCGGTTACATCCACGAGGAGGATACCCTTCCCGATGACTTCATATGCCCGCTTTGTAAGCACGGAGCCGCTGATTTTGAAAAAATACAATAAAACAAATAATAAGAATAACAAAACCTAAAAAGGAGATAATTATGAAAAAATACGTATGCGACGTTTGCGGATGGGAGTACGACGAGGCTCTCGGAGATGAGGAGCACGGCATAGCTCCCGGTACTAAGTTCGAAGATCTTCCCGAGGACTTCGAGTGTCCCCTTTGCGGAGTTGGCAAGGACAGCTTCAGCGAAGCTTAATAAGCAATCCCTATCAAGGCGCCTCTTGTGAGGCGCCTTTCTTTTTCTCTAAAATGCGGTTTTTCGTCAACTATGGTTGTCATTTAGCAACTTTTAGAGAGCTTTTTACATTCTCTCGGTCTTGTTCCTATTCTCTTCGCTCGCACATTTTGTCAAAAACCAATCAAATGAGTTTGGTTGACAAAATGTCGTTTTTTGTGTATTTAATCATGTTTTTGCAATTTTTTCTCAAATTTGCTTGCTTTTAAGATATTAAAGTGATATAATATTTTATATTATTTAGCAGTTTAGCTGCATTTTTTGTTTTTTTATTCGTTTACACACTCTCTTATTAGGGAATGTTCAAACGCTGTTATAATCGATTATGTTTCAAGAAAGGTATTCACATGGCAAAAAAACTCAACGTTGCCCTTGACCTTGGTGGAGATTCGCTGAAGATTGCTTATGCGTATGAGCTAAGCACCGGCAAGGTCAAATACGGAAAATTTACGGTTTCCGACGCTTCGGTCCGAGTAGCATATCCGGCTTTGGCATACTACGACGATACGGAATGCCGCTGGATCTTTGGCGAAGGGGTGGACAAGCAAAGAAACGCATCCTTTACCAAGGTTGTAAAGATCAAGGATCTGTTAAGTCTGCTGCTTTCAAAGAAGAACCGTATTTATTATTTGGAAAATCACTTCCCTAAGTTTTACTTCCCCAGAATTGCCGAGACCTTCGACGACTTCGGCAAGGCAGTAAGCGAGGAAAAGACCTTTACCGCAAAAGAAACACCGAAGGTCGTGTGCGAGAGGTTTTTCAAACACGTCAAGGCACTTGTGGACTACTGTGTGGCAAAGCTTGAAAAGCAAACTGGTCTTATTTTTGATAAACAACTTTCAATTGCGGTGGTTCATCCCCCGCAGGTCAACAAATCCTATCAGCAGGAATTGGTAAGGCTTGTTACAGAATCATTCGGTACTGCCCCCTCCAAGGTGCTGAGCTCCACGAAGGCTCTCGGAATGTATGCCAAGCACAAGAAAGTAATAGGAGCCGACGACAGCCTCGTTATTTTCGATATGGGTGAGGAGGATATCTCCGTTGCCAAGGTATTCGTCGGAGAGGACGGAGATCTTTACGTTGACGGTGTTGAAGGTCACGTAGGTACCCTACACGTCGGCGGAGTTAATATAGATTACGCAATTGCCGAATACATAGAGCGTCAGATACACGAAAGAGACACGGTCGGAACCCCTTCCTCCGACTCAAAAACTCAAGGGCATATATATGAGGATGCACTTCTTTCCAAGCAATATCTTTTTATGAAGGGTGTAAAGAAGGCAAAGACAATACTCAGTACGGTTATCGAGCCGGACAGTGTTTTTGAGAACGGAGCCCCCATAGGCATACATTACGAGATCTACGTTCAAAGGAATTTCTCACGTCATGATCTGGAGGACAGCATCGGTACCTCCACCGACTCGGGAATTGCCGCGGAGATAGCCGATCATATCCTGGACGAGCTCAGAAAGCCGCTCAACCAAGGTTTGACCTCCGACAAGAAAAAGGCGGATGCAGATCCCTTGCTTGATCACGGATACGTCGTTTTGTCAGGCGGTCTTTCCGAGACCTATTCGCTTAAGACTTATATTGGAAAGAAGATTCATGCGGAATTCCCCGACGTTAACGTTATAACCTTTGACGAGCAGGTTGAAAATCCGGACGATTTTACCATTCTCTCTCACGAGGGCTCGGCTTACGCCCCCTCGGTCGGCGGTGCTCTTGTTGCCCTTCACGACGATGAGATAAAAACCATTCTCAGCCTTTCCTACGGAACATGGGTAAACTGTGACGGTGTACGCTGCCTTGACATATTCGTCGACCGAGGCAGAGTCCTCAGCCCCGAAAATGCATTTACCATCGAATACGGCTTCTCCGGAAAGGTCGTAGGAGAGCGTCTTTACAGCACGGTCGTAACTCACCGTGACATAAAGCGCGGCTTCTTCAAGGGACAGAAGCTTGATATAAAAACCGACAAAAACGGAAAGCGTTATCTTCATATAGGTGAAGAAAACGAGGATCCGTACAGAAGAAGTATAGAAAATCTCTTCAGACTTGAAACGGTTGCGGGAGGCGAGGACGCCGTTATCGCCGCATATTATCTCGGGAACGAGGTAAGCGACATTTTCGAAGAAAACGGAAGAAGCACCTACGTTACCGTAACCCAGGGAATCAACGTTGACGACAACGGAAGGATATCCCCCACCTACGGCATCCACCCCAGCACGAAGAGCAAACGTATAAGAATAAAATGCATAGAGCATAAGTGTACGCCCAGCACGTCGATATTTGCCGGTGATCTTGAAATACGCGGTCCCGAAATAAGCGTGTCCTCCGAGCAGGGCTGATCTCCTTAAACGACTGTAAAGAAAGGAACTATCAAAATGGCTGATTATAAATTGACCTTCGCCGACGGAGCCTTCAATGCCAGCGACGTCAGCGGGATTACAAAGACCTGGAGAGGATATACTCCGACAGTTAAGAAAATGAACGAGGTGGTCAAGCCCCTGGACAGATACGACGACTTTGCAACCATGAAGGTCGGCGCATCGCAGTACAAGGCTCTCTCCCCCGACAGTAAATACGGAATCGCCTTCGACAGAAACGTTCACGGTGAGATGGGTAACGTAGTTGCAAACCATCAGTACAGTGCTGCGCACGCATTCCTTCAGAAGCTCAGAGGCTTCGGTCTTCTTGCCGACGTCGTTGGAAGCGGTAAGACCTTCGAGGCATGCACGGTGCTTTCCGAGCTTGCCGCAAGAGGTGCGATCAATTCAATGCTTATAATCGTACCCCGTCAGGTACTCAGCGAATGGGTAAGAGTTCTCGAGAATAAATTCGGTCTCGGTGAGAATATACTCTTCCGCTATCCCGATCTCGACAAGAGAGACGAGCAGGGCAACCGCATACCTCCCGTGCTTCCCGAATGGGACAGCCTTATGGTGCTTAAGGATGGCGTATATCGCCCGAAGCGTCCCATAATAGTTGCAATGGAGGACTTCCTCAAATGGGACGACGCTATGAACAGATGCCTTTACGACGTTGTCGTAGTAGACGAGGCACATCACCTTTGCGACAGAAACAAGGATGATTACTCCGGCTCTATGTTCAGACTTTCTCAGCTTATGGAGCTTAAGAGAAAGTTCAATAAGCCCTACTGTCTTCTCCTCTCGGCAACTCCTCACTCCGGTGACCTGGAAAAAATGTTTAGGCTTTGGTATTTCATACGCTGTAAGGGAGGCGATCCCAGAGACTTCAGAGACGATGACAGAAACATGGACGACTCCACCGGTCAGCATACCGCAAAGTACGAAAGAGAGCTTGCCTGTTACAGAAACGAGATCTGCCGAGGTGCAAAGACCGTCTTTGACTTTATAAACAAGGCTAAAATAGGTGAAACGGTTCCCGAGAACTCGCCATACCGTACAAAGCTCATCAACTTCTATCTTGAGAAATATTCTGAGGAAAACAAGCATGAGCCCCCCCTATTTGACTCTCTTACAGAGATGCAGAAGGTTGACGTTATCAACGAATTCCTTGAGGAGAACCACGAGGTACGCGACGTGGTTCTTAAGAACGTTGCAAACGCCTACCACAACGGCGTTCTTCGTTCCATTATGATCAGAAACCCGAGAAGCGCCTCTGCAAGACTTAACGGAAGATCAAAGTGTGCCCGCAACGTATTCTTCTTCCCTTCGTCCAAAACCGAGGGTATCGTTGATGTAAGCCTGGGAGCCGAAAAATTCTCCGTTGATCTGTCAAGGCTTGGCGACCTTCACGGCAACTTCATCATTGCGGACGGTAAGGAAATGACTCTCGGTGAGTACGTCAGAGAAAACCGCAGGAACGAAACCGAGGCAGCAAAGAAAACCAATATCTACAACGCCCTTCTCCGTGATAAGCTCGGCATGAGCGACGCAACCTTTACTACCGGAGATATCAAGCGTTTCGGTGCATACAACTATTTCTACGGTCAGATGAGAAGTATGCCGAGAGATATCGAAAATATTTTCGCCCCCCTTGCTAAAATAGATTTTGAGACCGTATTCTCCGCCAAGCTCGATTATCTCAAGAGGATACTTAAGGAGCATGGAGATTCCAGAGTTCTTATATTCTTCGACTACGAGCTAAGAGGCAAAAACAAGGTTGCCGACAGAGTCGAGCAGGAGCTTTTGAACGATCCCGAGCTTAAGGACAGACTTCTTTCTGCCACCAAGGTAAACAAGCTCAGCATCAACGCCGAGTTTGACAAGAAGGAGGATGCGATCCTGCTTGCTAAGGACTCCTCCGTAACCGAGGGAACCAACCTTCAGGCATCAAACATCGTAGTCAACTTCCAGGTAACTCCCGATCCCGTTGCTATGGAGCAGAGGATAGGTCGAGTATTCCGTATGGGACAGCAGAACAACGTTACAATATACTCTCTTGCCGATATGACCTCGCTCGAGGGATACGTTCTTATGTACTTTGCGAGAATCGGACTTCTCTCCTCCAATTCCGGAGACGCTACCATTATTGCGGGAAGTAACAATAACAACATGGTCACGATCAGATGTAAGAGATGTGAGAACGCAATGCTCATCTCCCGTGAGGAGTACGAGACTGCCAAGGTATCCAACAGCTCTATTCTTTACTGTGACAAAACCCCCATGTGCCGAGATCCTCACATCGCTCCCGACGGCACGCTTATGACCGAAATAAGCACTATTGATTTCCAGTGCTCCAATCCCAACTGCTCAACCGTATTCGAGCGTTCGGCAATAGGCTATGAGTGTATGTCTCCCGACAAGGCGGTAATGTGCAATTCGGCAGAGAACCGCAACATATACTGTCACAAGATGTGTGCTATCTCCCATTGCAGAAAGTTCATGCCCGGCGGAGAGTACGAGGACTGTGCAGCTCTCAAGCTTTACAAGGAGCTCGGCTCCAATGCCGACGACGCCGACCTTGCTATGTGCTGTCAGAGATGTACCAACAGATGTCCCGAGAAGTGCCGCTTCAGTGACGGCAGGACCGACAAGGAGACCTCGGTATCCAAGTGTACTAACTGTCCCGAGGCATCCTGCTATCCCACTCCCGGTGTTCTCAGGTTCGACAGCAATTGGGAGGCATCCTGCCCTGTCTGCGAGGGAGCAGGAAAGCTTCGTCCCGTCATCGCCCGTACCTTCCCCACCTACGTTCGCTCTCTTTGGGACTTCAGGTTTGATCCTACGGCGTTCTGCAAGAACCTCAGAAACGAGGCAAACAGAGTTGCGTCGATAAGTGATATTCTTGAAAAAGACGAGCAATACGAAGATTAAGAAAGAGGTCAGACAATGCCAAGAGTTAGAGTTTTAGGAAGCGACTATAAGGCAGCCTTTGAAAGTGCAAAGCAGATCATTTCCGGCGGAATGCTCTCCGACGAAATGGGCGACTGCTTCATTGACAACGACGGCTGTATACATAACGGCGCTAACGTTTTTGAATATATAGAAAACAGCAGCCTCGGCGAGCTGGCAAGAGAATCCGACTTCAAGCTTGAAGAGGACGGTGCCAGCTGGTTTTCGGGCTTCAGAAAAATGGCTGCGGGCAACCTCGATGAATCCGAGGTGTCAAGCGCCCACCTTTGGGAGGAGTTTTTAACCGACCTCTCCCGTAAATACCACGACAAGTATTTCCTTGTCGCTTGTAAAAAGACCGCGAGTGCAGGTGACTCGGCAAACGAGGACGCTATGTTTGAGCTATATCAAAACTACGCTCAAAACATTATGCACTGCTTCTACCCCCAGATAAACGATTGGGAATTCGCAAAGGCGGCAGGCAAAAGCGAATACGATGATATCTACGGACTCTCCCTTCGTTTGCAGATAGGTACCGGCGGTGAGAAGGAGATACCCATTCTCGGTACTCTTTACTTTAAGCGTCACGGCAACTACAAAATGATCCCGCTTTCCGCCGAGGACGCTCTTAAGATCGAGGGAAATCTCGAGAGTATGGACGACAAAAACACCGAAAGCACCCATGCGGCGATGGACGTTGACGCGACCAACAACACCCTGAACACCCTCTTCTCCGAGCTTACGAGAATAATCAACGAGGACAAGCTTGGTGATCATCTGGTCGGATGCCTTCGTTTTGACGAAAGCGATAAGGCTAGCCTTGACAGCCTTCTTACAAGAATTCAGAACGATAACAAGGTTCTTGTATGTAAGCAGGTGGAGATACTGGGAATTTCCCACGTAAACTGGGAGAGATATACCTACACCATATCCAACAAGCGTGACGGATCCGATATGTTCAGCATCGTAGGAGGTATCGACGGCAAGGTCGTTATGTGCTGTCTTGGTTGTAAGAACAATTCCGACCTTATCCTCGGAAACCGTGTAACCGTTACCGATCCCGAAACCGGAGAATTCAGCGCCTTTGTTATTAATCCCGAGAGGGAGGATCTCGGCCTTACCGACCGTGACTTTGAGAAAATAAACAAGAGCCGTCACTTCTCCTCTCACTATATGAGCATCGGTGCAGCCTGCGGTACTCCGAGAGACGGAAAGACCTGCTCGAGAATGCTCTGTCGAAGCTATCTCATTTCTGTGGAAACCGCAGGAGGAGTAGTAGAATTCTGCCGTGACTGTCCTTACCCCGAGGTCATATATAAGGATTCGGAGGGCACAGCTCACTATACTCCCACTCTCCGCTTCGATACCGAGTCCATGAAGCTCGTAACCGGTAACAACATTTCCGAAAGACCTTGTCAGTGCTGCGGAAGATACGTCGGCAACCTGCAAGCGGATATGTTCTGTAAGCTTTGTGCAACAGCGGCAAGACCTGACGGTGCGGCAACCAGAACCGCAATGATTAACTACGAAAAATACAAGACGCTTCTCCCTCTCCATACGAGAATTGCCAGCGTATCCAAGCAAAAGCTCTGCTTTGAGGATACAGAAATACTCGTATTCGTTATCGGAGAAAAGAAATACGTATTCCACAAGTTCTGGCTGGATTCGGACGGCTATTCAAAATGCCCCGATGACAACCCCTTCGCTTAAGACTTATGGAAGGCAGGTGAAATAATATGACTAACAAATCAATGACTAAAAAAACTCTCACAGAAGAGCGAATTGCTAACCATAAGTTTGCATTATTTGCAAGTGCTGCGGTATCATTCGCAATTAACCTTCTTCTGATCATACTTCTCGCAGTGGACGGTATCAGCTTCGGATACATAATCTTCCCGATACTTATCTGCGTATTTGATGCGGCTTTCATCGCCGTGTCGGTATTCGTGAACTTCAGGTTCTCGTACAGTATGCTTTATACGATCATCTATTCGGTACTGTTTATTATCTCCTCGGTAGTTTATGCGTTGATACTCATAAACTTCGGTAACGAGACTGCAATGTCATACGTGGCACTCGGTCTTTGGGCTCTTGTAAGCCTTGTGACCGTGATATCCATAATCATCGGAACGTCCGGAGCAGGCAAAGCAAGGCTTTCGCTGAAATCCATGGTTTCGATGCTCGTGCTTTGCCTTTCTGTCGGAGTTTATTCCTACATTATATCCGACATAGGTTTCTTTGGCCAGGGCGGAGATGTTGACCGTCCCATAACCTTCGTTTACGACAGTAAAAACGAATATTACGTAGCAAAAAGCACAGTTAAGGGTGACGGCAACGTCATCACCGTACCCGAAACCTTCAACGGAGTTAAGGTCGGTGCTATCGACTGCGGAATCTTCTCGGCTGACGGAGTTGACAAGGTCGTCCTTGCAACCGCTCCCGACGTTACCTTCCTTTCCCCCGAGACGCTGGCTTCCGCACCCGCTGACATAGAAATTCTTGCGGGCAAGGCGATCATCTCATCGCTCACCTCTACGCTTTATACAGTCGCCTACAACAATCCTCATTATGCCGACTCGGTCATAGCATTTACGAGGAACTTCTCTCCCTCCGACCTTACGGACAACGAGGTCTACATCACCTTCTCCTACGATAGTGAGAGTATTCTTTCGGCTGAAGGAAAGCATCTTCCCATGTGGATAGGCGAGAAAAATCAGATATTTAAGCTTGACTCTTACAAGAAAATTCCCTACGTTGCAATGTCGGACGTAAATAACGAGGAACTTCTTGCTCAGCTTTACAGCGGCGACTCCTTTGGCGGCGGTTATATTCTCTCCGCGTTGACCGGCCCCGACGGAAAGGCTCTTGTCGGTAAGGCTATCACCGAAAGCATCGACAACGTAGTAGTTTCCTTTGAAAAGATATACAGAGTCGAGGTGGCTGCCGACAACGACGGAAGATACGAGCTCTCCGACAGCTTCCGTTTCCTTAACGCCACCAAGAACGACAGAAAATACCGTTTCATTACCGAAACCACCGCATCCTCTCTTCTCACAGAAGCCGATTCCAGAAGCGGATTTACTCTTGCGTGGGATTATTCCTTCTCGGGAGCGGAGCGCCGTGAGCTCACCTCACTTCGTACCGCGATCGACGGACTCGAGCAGGAAAATCTGACGGTTTACCCCGTATGGACGCTTAACGCTCCCACTATAACCCTTTGCGACACCGAGGACGGCTATAAGAGCTACGTCTACGGTGACAGCGTAGAGCTTGTTTGTGCCGCAAATGCTCCCGTAAGCACGGTAGACCTTACCTACACCTGGTATCAGAACGGTAAAAAGCTTACCGATGCGGATTTTGAAAGACTTGCCGACAGAATCAAAATTGACGATGCTGCCGAGTATTCGCTGGTCGTTACCGCACATTCGGACACCGTTACCACCCTCACCTCAACAAGCAGCAGCTCCTTTAACATCGCCGTTACCAAAAAGCAGCTCCCCGTAACCTGGAGGGGACTTGACGGAGGCTCCGAATTCTCCCGTGTTTATACCGCAGAATCATCCGCAATAAGCCTTGACTACGACGGAACGGTTCTTGTATACGACGACGATACCGTAACATACGATATTTCTATAAAGAACGTCACCAAGGCAGGCAGCTACAATCCCGTTATCACCCTCACCGGCGACTGTGCAGAAAAATATTTCGTATCTTCAAGTCAGTCCTCTCAGAACTACGTTATCGAGAAGAAGACGGTAGATATCGAGTGGACGGTTGACGAATACCGCTACACCAAGAGTGAAATAGCTCCCAAGGTTGTTATTACTAACGGAATCTGCCTTGCAGACGATCTTTCGGTACGCACTGCCGGTCAGATACTCCCCGGAAATTATACCGCAATTGCAACCCTTTACGGTTCAGACAGTGCTAACTACGTTATCAAGAGCGCTCAGCTCAAGCAGGATTACACCATTCAGCGCGCACTCATAAAATTTGAGTGGGATGCGGTTACACAGACCTACAATTCCAAGGATCTCAGCCCCACCGTAACCCCCATAGGACTTTGCGGTGACGATAAGGCGGCGGATCTGAAAATCACCGTCAGCAAAGCAAAAAATGCGGGAACTCACGTCATAACGGTAAAGATCGATCATGAAAATTACGTTATAGAAGACGGTGCGAACACGCACAACTTCGTAATTGAGCCCGCTCCTATCGTTTTGGAATATAAAAACACCTCAAAAACGTATAACGCAGCTCTTCAGAAGCCTACCGTTGCGGTTCAGACCGAGCTCTTTGGAGATGATACCGTTCAGGGACTTTCGCTCACCGTAACCGGAGCAACCGATGCGGGCACTCACGAAGTCACCGCCAGCATCACCAATAAGAATTACGTGATCCAGAATCCCACCTACGATAGCTTCAAGATCAATCAGGCTCCCATAGAGGTTATTTGGGATTCCGAGAATTCGCTCGTTTATAACGGTGAAAACCAGCATCTTGCGGTTAAGAGCTACAAGGGTGTCTTTGAAAAAGACGAGGACAAGGTAACTGTCGTGACCGATGTTGAAAGCTCCGCCTTTAAAAATTACAGCAGTACTCCCTACACATCCTTCGCTAAGCTTACCGACAGCACAGGAAATTATTATCTTACAGATAAAACAGCTAAGCAGGAGTATTATATCACAAAGAAGCCCTTGGAGCTTACCTGGAGCGATACCGAGTTTGATTACGATGGAAATCCCCACCGTCCCACCGCAGTAATCAAAACCGCACTTATCGCCGGTGACTCGGTAAGCATCTTGCTTTCCGAAGCTAAAACCAATGCTGCGCTTAAACATACCGTTACCGCTACCGTCGATAACGAAAATTACAGCATCACCAACGCCACTCAAGCCTTCACCATTAATCAAAAGAAGATCGAGGTAACCTGGACTAACCTCGAATTCGTATACGATGGCAAAACTCATACGCCCACAGCATCTGTTAACCCCGCAGATCTTCTGGCGGGAGACACGGTTACAGTGACCGTATCGGGCGGACAGAAGAACGCTGCGGAAAAGCATACCGCAACTGCGAAAACCTCCAACTCCAACTACTATATAACCAACGCTACAAAGGACTATTCCATAGATAAGCTTCAGATAGAAATAACTTGGGCAAACACCAATCTTACTTATACCGGCAAGGCTCAGGCTCCTACCGCCTCCGCTACCATAGCCGGCGGTATGATCAAAGGCGACAACGTTCTTATCACCGTATCCGGAGGTCAGAAAAACGTTGGAAATGCTTACGAGGCAACAGCCACCACGGCAAACACCAACTACGTTATAAGTAATGATAAACAGAGCTTCAATATTTCGCCCCTCACCGTTGAGGTAGTTTTCTCCTCCACAGAGCTTACCTACAACGGCAAGGCACAAAAGCCCACCGTAACCCTTAAGGGCGCTCCCGCCGGGGATAACTACGGACTTGTGGTCAAGGTAAACGGCTCCACCACGGGAGCTACAAAAGTAGGCACGTACAATGCCGAGGTTTCGACCACTAATACAAATTACGTTCTTGATTCCTCAACCGTAACCTCTGACTTCGTAATTAAGCCAAAGACTCTCACGGTAAGCTGGACAGCGACCACCCAGACCTTCAACGGCTCTGCCCTTAAGCCTACCGCCAGCCTCAACGGAGTAGTATCCGGAGAGAACGTGGACGTCACTCTTACGGTAAACGGTTCGGTAAGCGGTAAGACCAATGCCGGAGAGTACACAGCCGTTATAACCATCAACGATTCAAATTATCAGCTTGATACCGACACATCCTCCAAAAAATTCAAAATCCAGAAGGCAACCGTAAGCGTTACCTGGGATAAGAACGAGTTCACCTACAACGGAAAGGCTCAGGCTCCGGTTGCATCGGCAGGATCTCTCACGCTGACCTACAAGTACGAGAAGTACGACGCGGCTACGAAGACCTATACCGTCATCAGCTCCAAGCCAAAAGAGGCGGGAGATTACAGAGTCACTGTCAGCACCTCGAACGCCAACTACGAGCTTACAAATGAAACCATGGCATTCTCTATCGAGGCGGCTAAAACAAACAAATAATCAAGAGAAAGGAAAAATCAGGCATGGAATGTTCAAAATGTCACAGAGAGATCAAGGATCCTCTCGAATTATACACCGGCGACACTGCTTGCCCCAAGTGCAGAGGTAATCTCAGCAGCTATCCGAAAAGGTTCAGTGCCGTAAATCCCAGAGCTCGTGAGTTCTTTTCTCTTGCTGAGCTCTACTATCACTACTCACTTTGCAAATCCGCAAGACTTCCCACCACAGGACTCATCGACAAGAGTACTCTCACAGCCGAAAAAATGGTGGAAAAGGCTGTTTTCTACTGCAGCGAGGCAGCCAAGCTCGGTCACCCCGAGGCATTATGGCGTCTGGCGTTCTTCTATGACAAGGATTATCTCGAGAAGGAGACATCCGAGACCGTCCGCTCCAGAATAGCCGCCAATATGTATCTTGCTATCGTCTCCGCCCCCGAGCTTCAGTTCGAGGGGTACGGAGAGGATGAGACCGTCGCCCTTAAAAGACGGTGCGCAGACGACCTATTCTGTATGTTGAGAGGAATGCATTACGGAGATCGGAAGGCATATACCGACAAGCTTATTGAGAACGGATATCTTACAGCAGAGGCAGTCCGTGAGCTTGCGAAGGAGACGGGTAAAAGCGGTGCAGAGGAGCTGGTCTCCCTGCTCAAAAGAGCGACCTCCAAGAGGAAGGCCCCTCTGTTCGGAATAATCAGAATCAAAAAGGAGCAGCTTGAGAGGATGGCGGAGGAGATATCCAAGAACCCCGCAGTTGCTCAGCGTAAGCTTGACCTTATGTTCATCCCTCTCAACAAGGAGGGAACTTACGACTTCCGTAATTCCATAGGCGGAAGCAGCCCCTATCACATTGTAAGATCCTCCCAGGCGGCGATCAAGGAGGGCATTGCTCTTGCATCCGAAAAATCCGAGGGAAGCTGCTGCGTCTACTTCTTCAACAAGGCCGGAAAGCACAGATTTTACGGCTCCGCATCAAAGAAGTCGAAGATTCAAAAGCTGCTCAACAACGATATGATCGACAGACTTATATCAAACAGCATCGGTCGCTCATTTACCTTCTATGACGACGACGTTTTCATGAAGAACGGAAGAGCAGACAAGATCGTAACCGAGATATCTGCGATTATGGAGGTATAATAAATGAGCCTTAACATCAACGCCTTCACCGACAAGCTTGCCGACATCGGTGTAATTGACTCAAAAACCAAGAAGGCTATTCAAGCAGTAGCGGACAAGGGCTGTAAGGATCCGAGATTTCCCGATTTTCTCGAAAGCCTCGTAGCAGAGGTTCGGGGCTGGCACGAGATCGCCAATTCGGTAGGATATGCAAGCGATCCCATACTTGCCAAGACCGTGTCGGAGGGAATGAAGGTAATCCTGAAATTTGCCAAATCCAACGTATCAAACTCAAATATTAAAATGAGCGTTGCCGACGAGTACGGCAAAAGGCTTGCCGAGCTTGGCATGGCAGTTAAGCAAAGCGAGCAAAAGCTTTCGCTCAATCAAGGAGGATCAACAGTGAACATCAGACAAGAGTCACTTGAAATGCTTAAGATCTATAAGGATGCTGTTAATCAGCAGAGGACCGTTATAGCAGAAGCAGATACATATTCTCTCAATATAATCAATTCTGCCTATTCTAAGCTCGAGGAGATAGAAAAGTCGGTAGAATCGGCGGCGGACATCTCATCCAGAGATGCGGCACATCTGCAAAAGGATCTTTTCACGGCGATAAACAGTTGGGAATACTCCTTTGCTCACGGCAACTTTGACAGAAACGCCCTTGCTCATCTTGACACCGCACTTAAGCTTGCGCAGCATTGGGCGGGACTTCCCCTTACTCTCAAGGCAAAGCAGGCTAAGGAAAACGATTACCTGCATAAGGACGTTATCGGTACAAGAATGATGAACCTTGCCGGAACCTACGATGCTCTTGCCAAAATCAATCAGGCGATAGGTCTTATTGAGCGTGCCAAGGTTACACACACACAGATCACCGACTACTCGAGGCTTGAAGCTCAAAGAGCCGAAAACGCAAAGGATCTCGCAGATTTCCAGAAGCGTGTAGCCGAGATCAAATATCTTGCAAGCACCGGTCAGATCGACCTCAGAGCAGCCCTCAAAGAGAAGGAATACCTTGAGCAGAAGGCTATTCCCACCGTACAGAAGTCCAATCAGACACTCGACTCCCAGATAATCGGCATGAAGCAGAGGAGAACCGCTCTTAAGATGACGCTTCAACAGGTAGAAAACGTCTGTCACAACTTCCTTTCTTTTAAAAACGAGCCGAGAATTATCAATCTCTTTGCGGAGCACGTTGATTTTGTAGCTCTTACCAACTTCCTCGGCGGCTCCAACACCAGCTCCACCATCAACGACATCGTTAACCTTGCCGCATTGGAGAAGATGACTCTAATGGAGTTCGACAAAGCCAATGATATGTTCAACCAAAATCTGGACGAGCAAATGGAGGCACTCGAACCCGTCAACCTCTACGAGGAGGAGGAACAGAAGCAGCAGCTTTCCGACGAGGATATGCTCAAACTTATTATGGGTGACGGCGACGTAGATTCCAAGGTACACGCCGACAACCCCTACAAGGATACCGAGGACTTCGGCAGGCTGTCCATCTCGGAGGACGACAACTGACATTACCAACCGATTTAGGAGAAGATTATGCAGATAGCGCTTAAGGATAGGATAAACAGAATATACGTTATATCTACGGATACCGAGGAGCTTTTAAAGGCTTACAACGAGTTAAACTCGCTTTACCTCAATAATCCCACGGTTAAAAATTATATGAAGCTTAATCCCGATTTGAAGACCGAATACGGAGTACACGAGTCTTTGTCCATGCGACTGTATGCAAAGTATCTTCTCTTAAAGTATTTTTCGGGATATTCACAAGAGGACAAGCAAGCGGCTATTGACTACATAAAGGGTGCAATTTCCATTTCCGCTGATAGCGGATATATGAAGACCACCAAGCTTCTTGCAAACGTCCGTGACTTTATCGACGACGTTCACGAGATCATGGCGGATGCGGTTTCGGCAGTCAACAGAGTGCGTGATAGCTCAGGCGAGCTTGCCACCGACAACCTACCGCTGATACGTGAGGCGTACGCAACAATGCGTAAAACTCTCGAAAAGGCAAAAACTCTCGAGGACGCTCTTCTCTTCCCCGAGGGTGTAAGAATACCCGATCTCCAAAAGAGAATGATCAAGGACCTGGAGGAGGAATGTCAGTGGTTCTCCTCCGCCCTTTCGTCAAACTCGGATGCAACCTCACTTAGAATACTAGAGGAATGCTCGGCGCCTCTTGAAAGCTCGGGCTTCAAAACCTCGGCAAGCTATTACGAAAGTCCCCTGGACCGAACCAAGATAACGGCAAGAGTCGTAATACTTTCCTCTCCCTTCGCTGACGAGGCGGCACTTTTCGCAGGAGTATATTCCTCGCTTATTTCCAAGCCCTTTTCGGTGCTTTATGCCGACAAGCTGGAGGGCTATTCTGCCGAAGGGCTTTCGATGGAGAACCTTTTTGAGACCGCTGAGGGAAAAAGCATGAATCTGCTTATTCTCGGTATCGAAAAGCTTTCCCCCGAGCTTGCCGAGCAGGCAAAGATTGCAATACTCAAGGCATCTCACGGAAATTCTCATTTCCTCATACACGACAAAATAGGATCAAGAGCATTGTACGAGAGCTTTGACCGCACTGCGGCGGATACCGACGGTCTATCGTCCTTGGATGTGTATCACGTATTTTTGACCATGCCTAGCTTCAACTCGGTATGTAAGCTGCTCACAGAGCACGGATATATATCGGACACAGAAGCAGACAAAGAAAAGGTCAGAGCGGCTATGCCCTTCTCCGGCTTCGTCGGGCTCAATACCGTTCTCTCCTCCGATCCAGGCTCCGATTGGCTTAGGGGGGCGTCGCTTCGCTCGGAGGAAAACTTTGACGTAGCGATCATATATCTTAACAAGCTGATCGCTTCAAGACAGCTTATTGATGACGGTTGGGGCAAATTCTCCGGTCACATCCGTTACGTAAAGGGAGAAAAAAAGGAGTTCGATTACGACGATCTCCACGGACTTGACAAAGAAAATATTCGTAAGATAATGGAGAAGACAGGCATCTCAACCTTTGACAGATGCGGTCTTATTGTAAAGTATTGTTTGCTTAGCGGCAACGATGTTACTGCTTGGAAGAGCTTTTCCGGAGAAGAGAGAACCAAGCGTGCTACTATGGCAACGACTCTCGTTGCAAGAGTTCTCGACACCTCTTACGCCCCTAAGGTCGAGATAATCCCCGAGGAAAAGTGGGAGAGGAGCTCCGCCGGAGGAATTTGCGTAGACGGCGGAAAGCGTATCATATACCGCGAAAGCTCCACCGACAATTATTCCTGGATGGAGGATGCCATATGCCACGAGTGCTTCCACGCATTCCAGCATACGGCTCTCACCGTTCCTTATGCGGATTGGTTTTTCGCAGAGCTGGGTGTCACAGAGGGCAGAATTGCCTCATGGGACGACAACTTCAAGGTTTACGTCGGCTCCGAGGAGCCTAAGACGTACAGAGTAGAGGTGGTAGAATGCGATGCACGGGCATTTGCGCTCGATTGCCTCAGAAATATCGAAAACTACTGGAAAGATATTGACTTTAACTAAAGTAAAGGATTCTTAAAGATGAAACGTAACATCGACACGTTCATAAAAGATCTGTTGCACATAGACAGTGTTAACTCCAATAAGCTTCTCGATCTCACCTCATCCAAGGATAAGGTCTTTTACCTTTACTCCGACAGAAGAGAGTGTAACGCAGAGGATATTCTTGGAATAATCGGTGCAAGAATAGGAAAGATCGGGAATACCGTTCTCAGGAAAAGCGCACTCATGGGCGAACAGCAAATAGGTACGGGCAACGCCCTTGATTGGGACGACGGCTCGGGAGAGGCTGACGCCAGGGGACTTGACAGCTTTGTAAAGGACGTTTATAAAGAGCTTGATCTCAAGGGCAATAACCCCCTCTTCCTGAGTGTCGGAGCTATAAGCTGGAGGCTTGCGACCTCTATGACGGGAGCAAATGCTCAGCTAAAGGATGTGAAAACGCCTCTGCTCATCTTCCCGATACGTCTTATCCGCTCGGTTGCAACAAGGCCTATGACGATCGAATTTGTCGATGACAGTATATATATAAACCCCTGTCTTATCGCAAAGCTATCGCAGATATACGGCGAGGAGATTTTGAAGGACTTCCCTCACCCAAGCGGTGCGGCCGATCTTAACACCCCCGTCCCCGGGGAGCTTATCGAAAGCCTCGGAGGATATCTTACCGCAGTAGAAGGCTACGTTAACGCCTGCCGCGGTAACAGCGAAACGCTCTTTGAGTTTGACAGAAATACCGTAGCAATAGCAAGATATAATCACGACGAGATCTGTATGTACTACGACATACAGAGAAACAAAGAAAAAATATATTCAAGCCCTTTGGTGGAAAGAGTATTTACCATAAGCACCGACGGTACCTCGATACCGGAGGTTTTATCGGCTCCGAGAGTTTCACCGATGATTCTTGACTATGATTCAAACCAGGAGAGGATGATCAACCGTGTCCTCTCGGGCGAATCTATCATAATCAAGGGCCCTCCCGGAACGGGCAAAACGCTCACAATAGCGAATATGATCGCCGCTCTGCTCTCCGAAGGAAAGCGTGTGATGCTGGTTTCCAAGAAGCTGGCAGCCCTCTCGGAGGTGTATAAAAAGCTACCCGACGAGCTCAGGGATTTCCTTATGCTCCTTGATTGTGAAACCGAGGCACAGGCAGCTAATCTCAGCCCCTCCAAGGTAAAAGCCGGCTTCTCAGCGCTTCTCAGGGCGTGTGGTGCCGAGCCTAAGAACACATCGGCACTTTTCGAGGACAGAGCCCATCTCTTAGAGCTTCGCTCATCGGCGCTTAAGATGCTTGCATCCTATTTTGAAGAGACCTTCTCGGAGGAGAAGCTGGGAATTTTAGGCTATTCCTACTACGAAGCGCTCAATAAGCTTCTTGAAAACGAGGATATAGAAACGGTGGAATACACCGCTCCCGAAATAGCAAGAGCGCTTACCAGAGAGCAGTTCAACGAGCTTAAAAGCATCATTTCCGATGCAGGAACCAATCTCAGAGCAATGTGCGGCAAGGATGGCAAGGAGCATTCTCCTCTTCTCTGCCCTTATTACACCTTCTCATCCTCTATTAAGAACGAAGAAGAGGCTTTGGCTCGCAACGAGGAGCTTAAGCAGCTTGCCGCCGAAATACGGGATGAGAGCAGAAGGTCGGACTTCCCCATTGACGGCTTCAGACTCAGGCATCTCACCACTCTCATAAGCTCGGATATTACCGAGGAGGACCTTAAGGCGGTGAGAGAGGCTCCCGAAAGGATCCTATCCTCGCTTCCCGATGCACTCGACAGGGCAAAAGGGATAAATACAGAAATTTTCAAGCGTGTTGGCATTCCCGAGGAAGCCGATATCTCGGACATCCTTGCCGAGCTTAAGTCGGTGAGCCTTGACGGCTCGCTTACCTCATCGGAGCTGACCGCTATAAAGGAAAACGAAAAGATACTCTCGCTTATAAACGGCTCGTCAGAGGCAGCAATCTCGTCATCGCTCAAAAAAGCTGAGGAGCTGGAAAAACGACGCCTTGAGCATTCCGAGGAAATGCGTACCGTATTCAAGGCAGAGCTGACCGAGGATGAGTTGACAAGGATAGATTCTGCGTATAAAGCCCTCGCTTCTTACGTAGACAGCAATCTTGATGCTCCGAAGTTCCTTGACTTTTCTGCTAAAAAGGCTTGGACCTCATTAAGCACCTTAAGCTACCTTTCCTCCCCCTCCTTCAAGGAGATCGTAGCCGCAACCGATTGGCGGCACTCGGCACTTCTTCTGGAAGATCAGATCAAGAATGAGGCAGAGCAGCTTTCAAGAATATTCAAAGCAGCACTTAACGAAAACGAACGCTCTGCCGTGGCTCTCGTTATGAAAAAAAGCGGTGCGTCGGGTATTCCGGCATACGCATACGTTAAGGCTGTATTAAAGGACTATGACGTTATTAAAAAGGTCTTTGACAATATCAGCGTGTCAGAGGACGTTAACGTAGCCGAGCTCGTTCTGGCATTTGAGGCTAAAAACAGTCTCTCCGATCTGGCTTCTCTCACAAAAGAGATTGATATCAAGGCTCCTTCTTCTATAAAAGACTCACGCCCGAGTTCGCTTCTCAAGGCGGAGAAAATACTTGCAATAAAGGATTACCTCGGACACAAGGCGATTATCGGAGCATCCGACAGTGAGGTAGCAGAGGCAATTTCCCGTATAGCCTCGGAAAGCGCACGAATGGTCGGACTTATCGACGAGCTGCTTGGTAAGCTTGATAGCTTTGGTAAAAATATATACTCGAGCTACTATACCGAATTCACCGACCGTATCCTCTTCTCCGATCTGGACGTATTCATCTCAGAGGCATCAGACAGAAATCTTCTTTCCAGCTCGGTAAAATATATTGCAATCAGAAGCGTGGACTCGCTTCTATCTCCGGCAGCGTTCTTCCGTCCCTTTGAATCGGGCAGAAGGGCAATCCCTAAAGAATCCTTTGAAGTAATATTCGAGCATTCCACAATAGACCTTGCCGTGAAAGCGGCCATGTCCTCGCTCAAGTTGCGTAACGGAAGAGGAAGAAGCATAGAAGAGGCTATCTCCCGCTTCTCCGAGAGCGATGAAAAAATAAGAGCTCTTAACGCAAAGCTGATAAGGAACAGCCTGGTAAAAAGGATAGATACGGCAGACAAGGACTTCGCCTTCCTCAACTCGGAGAACGACAGTCTTACCAACCTCAGACGTCTGTTCAAGAACCACGCTTCGGCAATAGTGAAGCTTAAGAACTGCTTCCTGCTCTCGCCTTCCACCGTCAGCGTGCTGTTTACCGCTCCCGAGCTCTCCGACTTTGATACCGTAATAGTAGACGAGGCAAGCCAGCTTGAGCCCACGGCAATTCTGCCCATACTCGTCAGGTGTAGGCAATGCGTATTTGTCGGTGATGAGTATCAGATGCCGCCGATAGCCCACTTCACTCCGAAATCCGATCATACCGTAAGGGTTGCCGGAGTTGACGACGTCATTCTTCCGCCCGAGACCTCGCTTCTCAGCCTTGCAATACAGTCCAATCATTTTAACGTGGAAAAGCTGGGATGTCATTTCAGAAGCCGTACCGAATCTTTGATCGCATTCTCGCAAAAACGGTTCTATCCGTTTATGAGAACCTTCCCCGCCTCCTTACCGAAGGCAGAAGGGCTCGGCTTCAAGGATATTTATATTCCCGACGGTGAAAGCTCGGCGGGAAAGAACGACAGAGAAGCAAGAGCGGTTATCAGAGCGTTAAACGATCACTTTGATCGCTATTTCGATTCCGAGAGCGGAAAGCTATCCGAATCCGTGGGTGTGGTTGCCTTCGGTGAGTCGCAGCTCGAGCTTATCAAAAAATACGTGAATGAAAATACCGAGCTGAAAAAGAAGATCGACACAGCAATCAATAGCTTTGACGATATTCCCGAAAAGCTGGTATTCTTCAAAACCGTTGAAACTGTGCAGGGACAGGAGACCGAACATCTTATCCTATCCTTCACCTATGCCGGCACAAACAATTTCGGTGATCTTAGCCGCCGCTCCATCGGAGAATGTATTTTCAACGTTGCGGTAACCCGAGCGAGATCCTCGATCACTATGATCCATTCGATACTCCCCACCGAAACCTCCAACGAGACCGTCAGAGACTTCCTTGAAATATCCTCAAGATTCTCGGACGACAGCGGACTTCAGTTCATCCCGGGAGAGGAACCCTCGGGCTTCATTCGTTCGGTAAGGAAATACCTTATTGAAAATCTCGGTATCCCCGAGGAAAGGATCGTTGTAAACTGCGGTGCAACCGACGGATCTATCAGAATTCCCATAGTAATTCTTTCGGAGGATAAGAGCGAAGCAAAGCTCGGTATATTCTGCGAGCTTCCCTACCGTGCAGAGAATTACCTCGACGAAACGGTACGCTATTACAACATACTGAAAAGCCGTGGCTGGAATCTATACAGAATAGCAATTCACGACTGGATAGACAACAGAGACTTCGAAAGAAACGCCTTGTCAGACGTAGTCAGAAAGCATCTTTAATACCATATTTGACAATCTTTATTTACATAATCTTACACAAACCAATACATAGGAGACAAAACGATGTACGATTTAAAAGAAAAAGACACTCTTGCCGACGCAGTTGAAAAGAAGTTCAACGCCAACAAAAGACAGCAGCAGATGAAGCTCTACGACAACAAGCTTGAAGAGCTTGCCAACACCATCGACAGGATGGTGGAAAAGCACGGCCAGGACTACTTTATGGTTGAGATACTTACAATGTTTCTCGACGTTTCCATTAAGATGAAGGAAATAATGGAGATGATGAGCTCGATGAACATGGTAATGGAGCTCTTCGGAGACGCCGTCAACTTCATCGACGAGTCTATGGCTCTGCAATCCAACATTATGCAGGATTCCGCTAACGTAAAATACGGTCTTTTCTCCCGCTTCACAAACTACTTCCGCACCAAGAGGATCATCCGCAACAACGTAAACCGTATAAATGCGGTTTCCAAGAACATACTTGCCAAGTATAAAATGGCGACAAGCATGGTAGGCTCGCTTCAGGGTGTTTCCACCAAGCTGAAGAAGGTCACAGCAAAAATGGGTACGAAAAATTCCGGCAAGGGTGGCGACGCCTCCCAGTATTCGGATGCACAGCAGTACCTCAACGAGCGCAGAGCGGCATGCGGCGAGCAGCCCATATATGCGGCTCCCAAGACCGAGCCTGCGGCCCCCGCAGCCTCCGGCGGTCTTGATCTTTCCGGACTTTAAGAGGTGGTATTATGATCGGAAACCACAATACCAACCTTGACGAATTAGTAAAGCAGCTTCAGAAAAAGACCGACGAAATAAGAGCCAAGCTTGGCGGCAAAAAGGACTTCGGAGAGCTTCCCGAAACGCTTCGCTCGGAGCTTCGTATGCTCTACACCGATGCCGCAAGAATGGCTAAGGATATATCAAAAAGAACGACTGACAAGAAGCTCATCGAGGAATACGAGGCACACGCCAAGTTCTTTACCGGAAGAGCGCAGTCGCTCGGCTCGGTAATGCGTGCAGAGACTCCCAACAGAACCTTCGACGATATCAAGGGCCTTGAGGGAGTAAAGAGCCTTGCAAAAAGCTTTATTTTCATGGCAAAGAACGCCGACCTGCTTAAGCATTACAAAATAGACGGCGGCTTTGGTCTTCTTATGTACGGCGCACCGGGTACCGGTAAGACCATGTTTGCCGAGGCTATCGCTCACGAAATGGATCTCCCCCTGTTCATAATCACCCCCGCCGACATCTTCAAATCCTACGTCGGTGCATCCGAGCAGGCGGTACGTGATATTTTCAACGAGATAGATCAGTGTCCCGAGGGTGCTATCGTTTTCGTTGACGAGTGCGAATCTATATTCAGTGTCAGAACCTCGGATACCAAGGATTACAAATCCGCTGTCACCACAGAGCTTCTTCAGAGGATCAACGGCTTTGGCGTTAACGGCTCCAAGCGAGTGCTTATCGGTGCGACCAACCGTCCCGATCTTATAGATTCGGCATATCTGCGTCATAAGCGTTTCTCTCACAGAGTTCACGTCACTCCTCCCGACAGAGAGGCTAAGGCTGCGCTGATAAAGAGCAAGCTCGACGGTATCGAGCTTGAAGCAGGACTTACATATGAGGAAATCCTCGATATGACCGAAAGGTGTAACGTTGAGCAGACCGCTCTCGGTGCGGTCACTACCCCCTCGGCATATTATTCTGCAGCGAATCTCTGCGGAGCGCTGGAGGAGGCTTGCCGTCTTGCTCTTGAGGAAATCGAGAGAAAATGCCTTACCAGCCCTATTCCCGTTACAAGAGCTATGTTTGAGGAGGCATTCAAGAAAAATCCTCCCACTATCACCAGAAAAGAGCTTGAGCAATACGAAAACTTCCGTGAGAAGGGTGCGGATGCGTTCAAGAGCTGAATAAGTGAGTGTCGCATTTAACGAGGTTGAAAAAACGACGCCCTCGCCTAAATCCGACTATCCCAATAAGGTGCCGATTTGGCATAACCAAATAAAAAAACGGCAGTGGCTCGGTTTTTTGTGAGTCATTGCCGTTAATATTTTAGCTTTTTACAGAGAAAACCAAGGTCACACACCTACGGTTTTCTCTTTCTTTATTCAGGTTTTATATTTATAGCTTACAAGCTGCTCAATATCCTTACGCTTTTTTTCTCTTATCGGATCGTCATCTGTTGGGTATCCGACCGTAACAACGAGCCTTACGGTTTTATCGAAGCCGATCGCTTCCTGTATCTTCTTTTCGTTAAACCAACCGAGAATACAGGTGCCAAGCCCCTGTGCAGCCGCTTCGGCGGTTATATACGCCGCAACGATTCCGATGTCAATAGAACGGTAATCATTATGCATAATTCTTGCTCCGAGAGCCGCCGAGGCAACGTAGCTGCCCTCTGAAATAACTATCATAACAGGAGCGTCCGGGGCGAATTTGTTCATCCCCTTTTCGGTGGTCGCCCGAGCAACGGCAAGGGCCGATTCGCCACGGCAGACCGTCAAGTGATAAGGCTGACCGTTGCAGGCAGAGGGAGCAAGCCTTGCCGCCTCAAGAATAGCAGTTATTTTTTCTTCCTCTACCGTGCGAGTGTTATCATACTTACGGCAGGATTGTCGTGTTTTTGCAATTTCTGTAAAATTCATTTTCCTCTCCTTATTCTTCGCAAAGCTCTGTTTTTTCGTCGGTTATGATCCTCTCTCCAAGGTGATTTTACAATTTTACGTTTTTAAGAATTACAGATCTCACGTTTTTAAATATCATTCCCTCTCGGCAGACAGAGAAAAAATGGAGAAAACATTTTCACAAAGCCCCTCCTTTATTCTTTCTCCGTTAATAAGGACGTCGTATTTTTCGTCGTTACGATACGGCTTTTCGTTATCAAACTCAAAGCAAGCAGAGGTTGATGAGCTGTAAATTAAGTTAAGCATTTTCTCCTTTATGTAAAAATCACCTTTTATGTGTTTTTATATTATAACAAACTAAGAAAAAAAAGTCAACGGTAGTAAAAAGACGGCATCTCAAATTGTAAAATACGAAAATTCGATAGCCCGTCAGTAAAATTAACAAAGAGCCCCCTTAACCCTTTATTTAAATGATATATAAATATATTTTTTAAACTTTGTAAATAGGGCTTGATTTTTGTAATTAAAAAGTGTAGAATATATATGTTAAAATAAAAACAAGGAGATTGAAAAAAATGGCACTTGTAACAACCAAGGAAATGTTCAAGAAGGCTTACGAGGGCGGTTATGCTATCGGTGCCTTCAATATTAACAATATGGAGATCATCCAGGCGATCACCGAAGCAGCGGCAGAGGAGAAATCCCCCGTTATTCTTCAGGTATCCGCAGGTGCAAGAAAGTACGCTAAGCATGCGTATCTTATGGCTCTTGCCAAAGCAGCAGTTGAGGACAGCGGCGTTGACCTTGCTCTTCACCTTGACCACGGAGCAGACTTTGACGTTTGTAAGTCCTGCATCGACGGCGGCTTTACCTCCGTTATGATCGACGGCTCTCACCACTCCTTCGAGGACAACATTGCCCTCACCAAGAAGGTTGTTGAGTATGCTCACGCTCGCGGCGTTGTTGTCGAGGGCGAGCTCGGAGTTCTTGCAGGCGTTGAGGACGACGTAGTCGCTGAGCATTCCTCTTACACCAAGCCCGAGGAGGTTGAGGAGTTCGTTTCCAGAACAGGCGTTGACTCTCTCGCTATTTCCATAGGTACATCTCACGGCGCATATAAGTTCACTGCAAAGCAGTGCACAAGAGATGAGCGCGGCGTTCTTGTTCCTCCGCCTCTCCGTTTCGACATTCTTGAAGAGGTTGGCAAGCGTCTTCCCGGCTTCCCCATCGTTCTTCACGGTGCATCCTCCGTTGCTCCCGACTGTGTTGCAGAGATCAACGCTCTCGGCGGTAAGCTTCCCGATGCAGTAGGTATCCCCGAGGAGCAGCTCAGACAGGCTGCAAAGATGGCTGTTTGTAAGATCAATATCAACTCCGACATCCGTCTTGCAATGACCGCAGGTATCCGCCGCGTATTCGCAGCGAAGCCCGAGGCATTCGACCCCAGAGAGTACCTCAAGGTTGCTCGTGACGAGGTTAAGAAGATGGTTAGCCACAAGATCGTTAACGTTCTTGGCTCAAAGGGAACTCTTTGATTTTGACAATAATTGTTTGCATATCACACCAAAAACCACCGATTTTTCGGTGGTTTTTCTTTTTCAAAATCTCTACATTTCATATTTGTTATAATCAAATTATCAAAACAAATCCACTATCCACA
>JAZRMT010000191.1:0-3329 GCA_045647805.1 Eubacteriales bacterium
AAGTGCAGGATACCTATCGTGAGTGATCGTAGTAGGTATAGTATTTTTGCTTGGAATAAGACTCATAGCACTTTCAATACTGAAAGGGAAAAGCAATCTTAAACCAACAAGTCCCCAAAGCAAAACCGAAACCCATTTAGGTGCTTTTTTGGCAAATAGGCGATAAAGAATGATGGCTAAAACGAGGAAGCTAGCAGTGATGCTTATATTCAATACGTGTATGAATAAATACTCCATCATCAGCTCCTTTTCATATTTTCAATGATGGCTCTAATTTCAGCAATCTCGTCATCACTCAAGTTTTGCCTTGAGGTAAATGCGGCTATGAAAGCAGGGAGCGAACCGCCAAAGTTCTCGTTAACAACCTTTTCACTTTGCATAGAATAAAACTCGTCTTTTGAAATTAAAACAGTAACAGTTCCGTTATCGTTCTTGAAAATACCGCGTTCGGAAAGTCTTTTAAGTACGGTGTAGGTTGTAGTACGCTTCCAATCAAACTCTGACTCGCAAAGCTTGATAAGCTCCGATGTGGAAAGCGGAGCACGTGCCCAAACGATATCTGCAAATCTCGATTCTATCGCACCAAGTCTAACTTCATTCATAGCAAAATCCTCCGTCTAATGTTTGTAGACATATATAGTCTACCACTTGTAGACGCATTTGTCAATATAGTGTGATAATTGTTTACAAATTGTTGTTTGAAGACTGCCGGGAGCATCGCAAAATGCCCGATATATCAGACTCACTTTGACTTAGCGCTGGGTATGGGGCTTATCCTTGTTTTCAAAATGAGTCTGATAGCAGGGCGGGGGTGGTTATTTAATTAGGTATCGGTTGTAATACTCGGACAGTTCGTGGTCAACGGCATCAAAGCTGATAACTGTTACCTTGGCGAGATTACCGAGAAATTTCTTGACGAAATCATATTGCCACTCAAAGCATAACGCTTCGTACTTTTCTCCCACATTATCGATTATTGCCTCGCGGAAGCGATTCAGACGACAAAGATCGGAATCAAGATGTGAAAGAATGTACGTGTCATTGATTTTTGCGTCATACTCAAAGTGACCTTTATTGAAGGAACGGTTCTCTTCATCAAATAATAACTCAAGTAAATGCTCGCGCCATCTCGGTATAGAGATGAATTTAAGGAATCTCGCACCATACTGATTTAGAGGTATGAAGTGTATTCTTGGTGAAAACATATCGAATCGCAAGCTAACGTTAGTTGCTTTTCTCATTGCAAGCATTGAGCGAAAAGCGAGCTCGTGGGATGCTCCGAAGAATAATACGGGGAGGCCGTTCGGATCGACGCCGGAATTGACGATGGATAATTGCTTTAAGTTTACCATAGCTTTCGTTTCGCCCATGCCAGACCACTTCATAACCGCATTTCGAGTATTGTAAACTGCATAGCAATCGCCTCCTGCGAAGACTGCCCCAGTGATTCGAGAAAAGCCGGTTTTGTTGCCCTCGCCGTCATCCGTGAACTTTAACATGCGAGAGGGGTATGCAAGCGGTTGCGTCGTTATGATGCGGTTGATACCCTCAGATTTGAGTCTGGGGAGCGTGTGCGGCAGATAATAGAATCCCGCATCCATAAAAGCGGCGATGGTTTCGGCAACTCGATGGTTACGATCAACATGTGCTGGAGTCATCGGCATATTGTAGCCGTAGCAGATTGAGTCGTAATACTCACCCTCGCCAATCCAAGTGAGTACTGGGCGCGTGCCCTTGTATAATCGGATTGATTTCATTCGTCCCTTGCCGGTGAGTATGAAGATTTTTGGTAGAGATAGGGTTTCTTTCGTTGCATAGTTTTGAACGATAACGGGAACTGTACATTCGCTTACAACTCTCCTGTATAAACGTTTGTTTCCGAGCAAATCAAGAGATTTAACAGGGAATTCACCGCATACCGAAAGCAAAGAAATGAGTCTATGTAATTGACTGCCGGGTTTTAGAATTTTCATATAGTGTTCTCCTTTCAAAATTTAATAATTGTGAGAAATCCGACATGATGACTGCACTCAATGTCGGATTTCTTTTGCTTAAAAGCCTGAAAAGTGCAGTATTTTCAATGCTTTTTGTGGTGTCTGTGAGGTGTAATAATTTTTACACCAAAAATCGAGGTTTTTGCACCTCGCTATAAGGGGATTTTAGGTCTTTCATAGAGTGTTACGCCCTCGTCGGGATAGCTTTGCCGCGCCCAATTCCAAGCGTTGATATCCTCTACGGGTACAACGTAAATCTCGGTGCGATTCTCGCTCCCCGCCACGCTACAATAGTGATGCTCGCAATAGTGTGGGCTATCGTCTTTCATTACAAAAAGTGCAACCGTATCTGAAGCCATATTGATGTCCACGTTGTCATGGTCGCGCCAATGACGCTCGGGATAATTTCGGTCATATACGTGACGATAAGCTATCATACACTTGCCATATCTAACGGTAGGATGCTTCGAGAAAAAGTCACGGAGCGCTGTGTAGAGCATATCTCTTACGTAATCGGTAGAGCCTTTTTCTTTCTTTGGCAATAGTGCGGGAAACCGCACGCAAAACCAACCCTCTTTGGTATATCCAACCTCTACGGGAACTGCGGATTTGATAAGCTTTTCCACATCACTTACGGCGTTTTTGTTGCCTGTACAGGACATAAGCGAAGCGGCATTTACAAGAATCTTTTGACACTCGTAATAGATCTCAGCAGAGTAATAATATGCATCGCTCGTCTTACCGTCCTCCCAAAGCTGACTTGTTATCTCGATATGCTCGTTAAGATTATCTCGCAGCGCCTTAACCTTTTCAAGCGTTTTAATGAAGGGGTGTACCTTCGGTGTCTCATAAATATTTTGTTTCATAAATTTTCTCCTTTCTTTTGCAAAACAAAAAGAGCTATGAACGGCGCATAATAACGCTTAATTCATAGCTCTTAAATTGTGTATTCTTAGTACATTCCGTTGTGTTTTACACAAAATGGCGTAAAATTGGTGTAATGGCGTACAATTTTACGCGCTGATTTTCTTAAAAACCCAGCAAAATCAAGGAGTTTCAGCTTCCTGATTAGGTTTCGGGCTTCATTGTCGGGAAGAGTATAACCTCACGGATTGTATCGTTTCCGGTAAGCATCATAACAGTTCTGTCAACACCGATACCCATACCGCCTGTGGGAGGCATACCGTATTCCATAGCGGTGAGGAAGTCCTCGTCGAGCATTTCTGCCTCGTCGTCACCTCTGTCACGAAGCTCAAGCTGCTTCATGAATCTCTCGCGCTGAACGATAGGATCGTTAAGAAGTCGGAGGCCAAGCGGTCTTAGGAAGACAAAATA
>JAZRMT010000192.1:0-10411 GCA_045647805.1 Eubacteriales bacterium
TTCCTAAGCCCGCTTGGCCTCCGACTTCCTCAATTGCCACCTCCTCGGGCTGATACTTGTCGATAAGTGCTTCAAGATCGTTTTTGATCATCAGAAGCCTCGATTCGATAGTGGTATGAGCAGGTGTGGTTATTGCACCGAAGGCAACGGGCTGAAGAATTCCTCTTCCCGATTCGAGAACCGCCCATCCGACGATGGCAAGTCCCGGGTCAATTCCCAAAATACGCATTCTCTGCCTCCATTCCTATTTACATATTTATACAGATACATTATAGCACAACTTTCCAATTCCGTCAATCATATGCACAAAATTTTATAATAAATTTTATTTTAAAGATAATTTAAATTTATTTTTTTAAAAAAGTATGGATTTTTGCAGTTCGATGTGGTATAATATAATGAATTATTATGAAAAGTTTTGCTTTATGAACCAAAACGGCATAAAATTGAGCTTATACCCCTGAAAGGAACCCCTTAAAATGTCTGAAAATATTGATATATACGAAGAAGTCAGACTCCCTCTTATCCCCTTGCGAGGCTTGGTCGGCTTCCCTAACGTTCAATTAAATATTGAAATTATGAGAACCCCCTCGCTCAAGGCTTTTACCGCGGCGGCAACCGTACACGATGCAAAGGTGCTTCTCGTTGCCCAGAAGGATCTTGCGGTAGATGAGCCTAAGCCCGAGGATCTGTTCAAGGTTGGAGTAATTGCGGAGATCAAGCACGTTGTCAAGAATCCTCACGGCAATCTGTCGGTTATTTTCGAAGGAATTTCGAGAGCGAAGATAACCTCTGTCAGCCTTGAGGGCGGATATATGGTTGCTTCGGCTATTTCTAAGACCGACGCCAAGAATTTCAAGTCCAGCGCACAGTGCGATGCTATGATAATGCAGGTGAAGTCTATTCTTTCCGAGCTTAAGAATCTTCATCCCAATTTCGACGAGGATATGCGTATTGCCGCCGAGGCGATAACTTCTCCCGGCTACTTTGCCGACTTCGTTGCATCATCGGCTATAATCGAATATAAAAATAAGCAGTCGGTGCTTGAGGCTCTGACGGTCAGAAACCGTCTTGAAAAGCTGCTTGTTGCTCTTGAGGAGGAGCTTATGCTTCTTCAGTGCGAGCATGATATTCAGAAGCAGGTAAGAGATAAGATCGACAAGAATCAGAAGGATTATTTCCTCCGTGAGCAGATAAAGGCTATACAGTCCGAGCTTGGCGAATACGACGAGGACGACGAATTAAGAGAATACGACGAAAAAATTGCGTCGGCTAAGATGCCCGAAGAAATTAAGGAAAAGCTTTACAAGGAGCTTTCCAAGCTTTCAAAGACGCCCTTTGGTGCTGCTGAGGGTACGGTAATCAGAACCTACCTTGACACCTGCCTTGACTTCCCCTTCGGGATCAAGTCCTCCGATGCTGTTACGGTAGAAATGGCAAAGGTTATTCTGGACAAGGATCACGACGGACTTAAGAAGGTAAAGGAAAGAATACTCGAATTTGTTGCTGTTAAGCAGTTCTCACCCGACGTTAAAAACCAGATAATTTGTCTTGTCGGCCCTCCCGGTGTCGGTAAGACCTCGGTTGCGGCGTCTATTGCGAGAGCTCTTGGCAGAAAATATGCAAGAGTTTCGCTCGGCGGTATGCACGACGAGGCAGAGATAAGAGGACACAGAAAAACCTACGTCGGAGCAATGCCTGGCAGAATTATCACCGCACTTATAAATGCAAAAGCGGAGAACCCGGTTATCGTCCTCGACGAGATCGACAAGATGTCTAACAATTTCAGAGGAGATCCAACCTCTGCCCTACTCGAGGTTCTTGATCCCGAGCAGAACAAGAGCTTCCGTGACAATTTCATGGAAATTCCCATTGATCTGTCGGATACCCTCTTTATCGCAACAGCTAACAGCTATGACGGCATCCCCGCTCCCCTAGTTGACAGAATGGAGATCATCGAGCTTTCAACCTACACCGATTCTGAGAAGCTAAGTATTGCGAAAAATCATCTTGTACCAAAGCAGCTTAAGCGCAACGGTATCAGCAAGTCGATGTTCAAGATCACCGACGACGGAATCATGGCGCTTATCAAGGGCTATACCCGCGAATCCGGTGTTCGTAATCTTGAAAGACAGATCGCATCTCTTATCAGAAAGAGTGCAAAGAGGATCGCAGAGGGAGAATGCAAGTCGGTCAAGGTCACCGAGAAAAACATCACCGATTTCCTTGGCAAGGTCAAGGTAATTCCCGAAAAGCTCGAGGAGGAGAACTCGGTTGGCATCGTAAACGGTCTTGCCTACACGCAGACGGGAGGCGACCTTCTTAAGGTTGAGGTAGCGGTCATGCCCGGTAACGGCAAGATCGAGCTTACCGGCTCTCTTGGCGAGGTTATGAAGGAATCGGCAAAGATCGCTCATTCCTACGTCAGAACAATCACCGAAAAATACGGTATTTCCGACAGCTTCTACAAGGATAAGGATATACATATCCACTTCCCCGAGGGAGCAATACCCAAGGACGGTCCTTCAGCAGGAGTTACGATGGTAACCGCAATGGTATCGGCACTCGGCAACATACCGACACGCCGTGAGGTTGCTATGACGGGAGAGATCACTCTGAGAGGTAAGGTTCTTCCTATCGGAGGCCTTAAGGAAAAGACACTTGCCGCTTACAGAGCGGGAGTTGAGACGGTTCTTATACCCGAGGAGAATATGAGAGATCTCGACGATATTGACACCGAGGCAAGGAGCAAGCTTAACTTCATTCCCTGCCGCTCTGCCGACGACGTTCTTTCTGCGGCACTGAAAATCTGACTTTTGTGAGAAAAACATGAAGATAAACACTAATAATGCAAAGCTCGGGATGACTGTCGGAAATCAAAGACAGTTCCCGAGAGATCCCCGCCCCGAGATAGCTCTTTCCGGCAGATCAAACGTCGGAAAAAGCTCTTTGATAAATACTCTGCTCGGCAGGAAGTCGCTTGCGAGGGTGTCCTCCGCTCCAGGTAAGACGATCACTATCAATTATTACGACGTTGACGGGAAGATTTATCTCGTTGACCTGCCCGGCTACGGCTACGCAAAGCGTTCTGCCGATTCAAAGCGTTCCTGGAGCTCGCTTACCGAGGACTTCTTTGTTAAGAACCCTTCCGCCGACGCCCTTAAGCTGGTAATTCAGCTTATCGACGTAAGGACCGGGCCTACCGACGACGATATTTTGATGATAAATATGATGATCGACCGAGGCATCGGCTTTGCCGTGGTTGCAACCAAGACCGATAAGCTCTCAAAGACCGCTCTTGAAAACAGGATCGAAGAGCTGGAGAAGGAATACTTTGAAGGAACGGGAATAAAAATCCTGCCCTTCTCCTCTGTAAGCAAAAGCGGCAAGGATGAGCTTTGGAAAATTATAATTGACGCCGTATCTTAACACGGCATTTGAGGAATACTGATGATAGATTACGTAACCGAATTGGTTCTTACCGCCTTCGCCGTTATTATCACTCTCACCGTACACGAATATTGCCACGGCTATGCCGCGTACAAGCTGGGCGACAATACTGCGAGAAATTACGGCAGGCTTACGCTGAATCCCATTCAGCACATTGACCCCATCGGCGCTCTATGTATGCTATTCTTCCACGTCGGATGGGCAAAGCCCGTTCCCATCAATCCGAGAAACTTTAAAAACCCGAGAAGAGATTTTGCGATCACCGCACTTGCAGGCCCCCTTTCCAATATTATTATGGCGTTTCTGTTTTCGGGGCTTTATCTCCTCTTTTTTGCGTTAGTCAGAGATATTAGCTTTACCGAGCAGGATTTCACCTATAATATCATCAAGAACGTTCTTGATTTTCTGTTTATTCTGTTCTCGGTAAATATCGGTATCGCCATTTTCAATCTAATTCCGATACCGCCCCTTGATGGCTCGAGAATACTGAACGTCGTGCTTCCCCCGAAGGCGTACTTCGGGATCATGAAATACGAAAGGCAGATACATTATGCTCTGCTCGGCTGGCTTTTGCTTGGCGACTTCGTTGCAAGAGCAGTCAGATCAATTCCGCTTGTGTCGGGTATTCCTATACTTAATTCACTTGCGGCTATCTTCTCTCTTTCCGAGCTTCTTTCCTACGCTATAAACTTTATCGGAGGTCTATTCCTTGACTTCTGGCAGCTTATACCGTTCTTAACAATATGATAAAGGACAGTCAGCCTTATGATTGAACAGTTAACCTACCGCCTCGATCAATTCGAGGGCCCGCTTGATCTTTTGCTTGCTCTTATCAGCAAAAACAAGGTCAGCATAACCGATATTCCCATAGCAATGATCTGCGATCAATATATGGAGTATATTGAGGCGGCTCAGCGAATGGACCCCGACATTGCAAGCGAATTTATCGTTATGGCAAGCGAGCTTATGCTCATAAAAAGCCGAATGATACTTCCTCATGAGGAGGGCACCGAGAATGACCCGAGACGTGAGATCGCAGACGCGCTTCTTCTTTACCAGCAGGCAAAGCTTGCGGCAAAGGAGCTTCGTCCGAGATACGACGAGTTCTCGGGCAGATACGTTAAGGGTACGGACGATATTCCGCCCGAAAAAGGTCTGCCTCTTAATCTTGATACCAAACTTTTAATAAAAGCTCTCGGAGCCGTTATGCGTAGGATCAAGGTTGCTGAGGCAACCAGAACGCCTGTCGAGCTGGTCAATCCCCTTATCAAGCACAAGGTTGTTTCGGTCGAGGAGAAGATTGAGGAGATCTGCGAGCTGCTTACCGAGCACGAGGAGGCATCGCTGTTCTTCCTTCTTAAGGATGCGGATTCCAGAGCCGAGCTTGTTGCAAGGTTCATGGGCGTACTTGAGCTTATAAAGATAGGAAGAATAAGCATTACGTCTATTAGGATAGTCGAGGACGTTGTCGAATACGAGGAAAACGGACTTGAAATGATGTTTACTCTTAATCAGGACTACGTTCCCGTCGAGGGAAGCGAAAGCGAATTCGACGCCCCTGTAAATACCGAGGAAGAAAAGGAAGAGGACGACAATGAGTGATAAAATAAACGAAAAAGAGCTGGAGGAAATGAAGGCCGCGGTATCGGAGCTTGCCGAGGAGAAGTCGGGTGAGGCTACCGAGGAGCGTGCGATAGTTTTCGAGGAGGCGCTTGAGGCGATACTTTTTGCGGCAGGACACCCGATAAGCTTTGCAACCCTTGCAAGAGTGTTTGAGATGACACCTGCAAAGGTAAGAGATCTCGTCTTTGAGTACTCGCTTAAATATAACGATCCCAACATCCCGAGAGGCGTTATTCTTCTTACATACGGAGACTCCTGTCAGCTTTGCACAAAAAAATACTACCTTAACGAGATAAGAGAGGCACTCGGAATCAAGAAGAGCGGTACGCTCTCTACATCCTCTATGGAGGCACTCGCAATCGTAGCATATAACCAGCCTGTAACAAGAGCCTTCGTTGACACTCTTCGCCGAGCAGATTCATCCTATGCGATGAACAACCTGATTGACAGAGGTCTTATCGAGGCTAAAGGCAGACTTGACGCCCCCGGCAGACCTATGCTTTACGGTACTACAAGCGATTTCCTTCGTGCATTCGGAATCAAGGATATCAATTCCCTCCCCAACACCAGCGAGGAGGTAGACGAGATGTTCAGAAAGGCTAAAACGGTGGAAAACAGTGCGGAATTCACCGAGGAGGAGCTTCCTATCGAAGAGGCTGTACCCGATACACCCGCCGACACCACACCCACCGAAGAAAATGAGGACAAGCCTGCCGATGCCGCAGAAGCCGCAGAATACGACAGCGAGCCCTCTGCCGAGGACGACGTTATATTCGACGACGCTCAGGACGAATAATAAAAAGGAGAAATATGACGGCTGTCGCAATTTTTCTCATCGTTTTTGCACTTTTATTTTACATCGTTACAAGAACGACCTACCTGTATTTAAGGTACGACGGTGAATTTCGGCTTCAGATACATTTCGTCATATTTTCCCTGACTTTGGTTAATTTAGGGAGGGATAAAGGCAATGGTGTAAGTCTTGGCTTCTATTCCTCTCTTATAAAAAATCTCGGCAGACTTTGCCGACTTAGCCGAATAAGAATAATGAGGTTTTCGGTGGCATCCGACAGAGGCAATGATTTTACCGGTAAATTTTCCCTTGCCTACGGAATCAGTGCGGCTTTTTCGGCATTATTTGCATATTTGGAACAGAATTCGAAAAAAATAACTATTGAGGATAATGCGGTCATTTTAACTCCCGACAATAACGATACTCTCATCGAAGTAAGACTGTATACAGAGCTTTATAACGTTGTGATCTCATCGGCAAAATTGATTTTTGACCTGATTAAATACAGTAAGAAAAGGAAGATTAGGTATGTCGGAAACTAAAATGAGCGATATTATCAGAGCGTCAATGGAGGGGATCCGCTCCTTCACGGACAACGATACCGTGCTTGGCGGAGCAATTACAACCCCGCAAGGTGTTACGGTAATTCCCGTATCAAAGGTGTCTGTCGGGATAGCTACCGGAGGGGTTGATTACGGTACGAAAAAATTCTCCTCACCTCAGAATTTCGGTGGCGGCGGCGGAACAGGAATGTCTATAACTCCTCTTGCATTCATCACCGTTGACAGAAACGCCGAGGTCAATCTGGTTCATCTTGAGTCTAAGGAAAGCGACCTTGAGCGGATAAGCTCACTTATTGAAAAGAGCCCCGAGATCATCGAAAAGATTAAAAACGCTCTTTCATAAATTACCATTTATTTTATAAACAAATCGGTATACCCGAGCCGTTTTTTTCAAAAACTAAGAAAAAACGGAGAAAGGGTATGTATAGAAAAAGATCACCTCATCCTATTCTATGGATGATACTACTGATTGTAACGCTTTTCCTGATCCTCAGCTACACGATAGCCTCTGCAAAGGAGTCCGCACTTGGTGTAAGTGCAAAGGCGGCGGTGCTTTACGAGCCGGAAACGAAAAGCTTTATTTACGCAAAGAACCAATCCGAGAGGCTGCCAATGGCAAGCACGACAAAGATCATGACGGCACTTGTTGCCGCCGAGATCACTCCTCTTGACGAGAAGGTTAAAATTGACAGCCGCGCGGTCGGTACGGAGGGCTCCTCCGCCTACCTCACCGACGGAGAGATTCTCACAATGGAGGATCTTTTATACGCACTGCTATTAAGGAGTGCCAACGATGCTGCGGAGGCAATCGCTTATCATATTTCGGGCAGTATAGAGGACTTCTCTGCCCTTATGAATGAGCGTGCTGTGACTATGGGGCTTTGCGACACACATTTTAAAAATCCTCACGGTCTTGACGACAAAGAGCATTATACTACGGCGAGTGAGCTTGCTGTTATCGCTGCCGAGGCACTGAAAAACGATACGGTTAGGAAAATCGCATCTACCTATAAATACACCTCGGATTCAGGAGATAAAACCAGAACATACGTCAATCACAACAAGCTTCTTAAGTCATACGAGGGAGCAATCGGGCTTAAAACCGGCTACACAAAGCGGTGCGGAAGGTGTCTTGTCGGAGCGGCGGAGCGTGACGGGCTTACCTTTATCACTGTTACGCTTGATGCATCTGACGATTGGAACGATCACAGACGGATGCTCGATCTCGGCTTTGATAGCCTAGAAAAGATCAATCTTGCCGAGCCTATGAAATACAGATACAGTATTCCGGTGCTTGACGGAAAAACCGACAGTATTTTCGTATCAAACAGCGACGAGCTGAGCGTTATTGTAAAAAAGGGAGAGCATACCGCGGAGGATTTTGTTAAGCTGACAAGATTTGTCGGAGCGCCTATTAACAAGGGTGATATACTCGGCGAGGTGTACTTTATCCTTGACGGAAAGAGCGTTGGCTCGGTGAAGCTTTACGCAGAAGAAAAGGCAGAAAAAAAGGAACAAAAGGGATTCTTAAAAAGAATCTTTAATAAATCGGAGTAGGACTATGGAAAAGATAAGACTGCAAAAATTTATGGCGGATGCGGGACTTATGTCTCGCAGAGCCGCCGAAGCTGAAATAGAAAGAGGCGCTGTGTCGGTAAACGGACACGCCGCATTCCTCGGTATGAAGATCGATCCCCGTGAGGACGTTGTGGTTTACAAGGGAAAGCGGATAAGGTACGAAAAGCGTGAGCATACCTACATAATGATCAATAAGCCCCGTGGGTATTTATGCTCTACCGAGGACGACAGAGGAAGAAAGTGCGTAACCGATCTTATAAGCGGAGTTGATTCAAGAATCTACCCCGTCGGTCGTCTTGATATGATTTCCGAGGGCTTGCTTCTTCTGACCGACGACGGAGAGCTTAAAAACCGCCTGACGCACCCCAGCCATTCAATCGGCAAGGTGTACCGTGTTAAGGTTTCAGGCGAGGTAAGCGAGGAGCAGCTTGACATACTCTCGAGCCCTCTTGTTATCGACGGATATAGGATCAAGCCGGTCGAGGTCACCGTCGGAGAGATCGACGAATCGGGAACGGTTCTGAAAATGACGCTCTTTGAGGGAAGAAACAGACAGATAAGAAAGATGTGCGAGCAAGCGGGGCTGACCGTAAAAAGGCTCTCCAGAATTTCTATCGGAAATCTTAGGCTTGACGGTCTTTCGGTAGGAAAATGGAGAATGCTTACCGAAGCCGAGGTAGAATATCTCTACAAGGCTACAAAGGGGTGATCTAAATGTTCAAAATTGAACCTGTGCAGGAAAAAGCGAGGCAGAAAGAGCTTTGCCAGCTCTTCGGAACTGAATATGAGGAGAGTTTTTTCGGCTATTATATGTACGACGTTGAGTCGGGGGCTCCTATGGGCTTTTCTCAATTTGAAATAAACGGAGAGTCGGGATACATAAAGGATCTTTTATCTCCTAAAGGCGAATTTGACAGAGAGGCAATGTTTATACTCGGCAGACAAACTATGAATTTCATCGACATTTGCGGAGCTCATATTTGCTATGCAAAAAAGGACGGCGGCGATGCTTCCCTCCTCTCATCTATCGGATTTAAAAAAGAGATAGACGGAAGACTTTTCTGCGATATGACGGGAATGTTTGACGGTCACTGCCATAAATAGAAATTACAAAATTAAAAGCAAGAGTTGATAAGGAATGACTTCCCTGCATCTCTTGCTTTTCATTTTTTATTCGATTGTTTTAAATATCTCTTTCCAGACCGCCTCGTCCTGCTCGGTCATACGGTAAAAGTCGAAGGAGGCATTAAAGCTCCTCTTCTCTTCCTCCGTGTTTAGCGTTTTTTCTTTATAGCGACGCTTAAGAGCCTTGAAAAATTCGTTTTTATATTCTACCGCCGCTTTTGTGTAGTTGGGGTTATGATCCTTTCCTTCTACAAGCAGGAAACGTATATTTTCCTTGTCGGAAAGTGCTTCTCTGAGTCTTTTGAAATGTATTTCCGAGCTGACGGTCTTGTCATCATCCGAATGAATGATAAGAGCCTTTGCATCGGTATTCTTTAGGCTTTCTATCGCTTTTTTGTCGTAATACTTGGGATTTTCCTTCTCCTCAAGCTTATATACAGTTTTGATAAAAGGTCTTAAAAGGAGCGGAAAAACCTGCTTTTGCATTTCCTTTACCGAAGAAAATCCCGACATTGCAACGATTGCGTGAAGCTGCTTATAGAGAGCGCCGATATTCATAGTCGAAAATCCGCCCCAGCTATGACCGATGACTGAAATCTTAAGCCCCGAATAACGCTCGTCCGAGAAAAGAGTCGACATCACGGCATCCAGATCGGCAAGCGAGCCCGAAAAGCCTCTTATATTCTCTCCCTCCGACTCGGTGCAGCCCGTATGATCGTATGCATATACGAGGTAGCCCTCCTTTGCAATACGCTCGATCTCACGCATATAGGCTCTGTGTCCTGCACCCATTCCGTGCTCAAAAACGACAAGAGAGTCGGTCTTGCAGCCGTCATAGCTGTAAAAATATCCCGTTAGCCTCTCGCCCTTCTGATTATTGATGCTGTACGGCTCTCTTTTCAGACCGGGGAAATCAGTATAAGAAAAGTAGAAGACACTTCCATCGTCATCATGACGTGAAAACAGAGTTTTCTTGTAAATACCTGATAAAAGCTTGCCTAACATCGCTATATTCCTTTCGTTTTTCAGTCCTTTCGCCTTTCGGCAAGAGAATCCTTATAGGTACGGTAGAATTCCTCATATCTGCCCTCGTCGAGTGCATCTCTTATCTTCTGCATAAGCTCGTTGTAGAAATAGAGATTGTGAAGCACGGCAAGTCTCATTCCGAGAGCCTCCTTAGCCTTAAACAGATGTCTGATATAGGCTCTTGAGAAGTTTCTGCAGGCAGGACAGTCACAGCCTTCCTCGATGGGTCTGGGGTCTAAGTCGGATCGTAGCC